>CAMOJP010000006.1 GCA_946617165.1 uncultured Bacteroidales bacterium | reverse complement strand
GCTCCCCTGCCGACGCGTTTTTGCGCACCCCTTCGCAAAAAAGCGACCCCGAAAGGGTATATACTATATCGCTCGCAGAGCGAGGCTAAACGCGCAGACTTGATAAGTGAGGGGAGAGAGAAGAAAAAGTGCAGGTTTTTAGTGAAACTTGCACTTTTTATTTGCTTAAATGCAAAAAAAGCTGTACTTTTGCAGCGTGAAACAGTAAAATATAATAAAGATTGTGCGCAACGGTCAAGGGGCGCAGGTTAAATAATGAATACGATAGGTCAAATATTGCGTTTTACAGACTTCGGGGAATCGCACGGAGTGGCAGTTGGCGGAGTGCTGGACGGTGTTCCGTCGATGCTGAAGATAGACTTTGCAGCTATCCGTCATGATCTTGACCGCCGTGCCGGTCGCGTCGGCGATTTAGTCAGTTCGGCTCGTGCACGGGGTGAGGCAGACGAAGTGGAATGGCTGAGCGGTCTGTTAGACGGCGTGACCTTAGGCAGTCCTATCGCCTTTATTATCCGTAACACGAACGCCCGTGAGGAGGACTATGAATCGCTCCGCGATGTGTATCGCGAGGGGCATGCGGACCGCGTTTATGAGCTCAAGTACGGCATCCGTGACTACCGCGGCGGCGGTCGTGCTTCCGCCAGAGAGACGGCAGCGCGCGTAGTAGCCGGCACTATCGCCAAACAGATAATAGCGCAAGAGGGTATTTCGATAGAGGGGGCTCTTGTGCAGATAGGCGATGAGACAGATACGACCAAGTTCGCCTCACTGTTAGAAGATGTTGAGCGCGCCGGCGAGTCGGTTGGCGGCGTGGTGGAATGCCGTATCAAAGGCGTAAAGGCGGGATTAGGCGAGCCTGTCTTCGACAAACTGCAAGCCCGGTTGGCCTACGCGATGATGAGTATCAACGGCTGCCGCAGCTTTGCGGTCTGTGAACGGGACGCAACCGGACAAAGAGTGAGTTGCGGCATTGCGGGTGGTATCAGCGACGGGAATGATATTGTGTTCCGCTGCCGTTTCAAAGCGACGGCAACAAAGATGAAAGAGTATGGAGGCCGTCATGACGTGTGTATTGCAGTACGTGCCGTTCCGGTAGTAGAAGCAATGGCGGCGTTGGTGATAGGAGATGAGATAATAGTCGAAAGAAGGTGATAGATATAGAGGACATAAAATTTCCGGTAAAGGATGCGTTTATATCATACGAGCAAGCCTTTACTCAAGCAATGCAAAGCGAGGACGAGCGTCTGAATGAGGTGCTGAATTATATTCACGTCAAGTCAGGAAAACAGTTGCGTCCTATTATCGTATTGCTTTCTGCACAGCTATGTCGCGGTGTGACAGAAAAGACGATTCAGACGGCAGTTGCGTTGGAGCTGCTGCATAACGCGAGTCTGGTTCATGACGATGTGGTGGATTCGTCGCACCTGCGGCGCGGAGTGAAATCCGTGCAGGCTAAATGGAGCAATAAGATAGCCGTACTTGTAGGCGATTATATGCTTGCCCGCGTAATCAACACCATCACCGATATCCATAACTCCCGGATACTCAATATCGTTGCCGATTTGGGCATGTCCCTCAGTAGCGGCGAGCTTCTGCAGTTGCACGCCAACGAGTCGATGTGGATTACTGAGAAACAGTATTTCCGTATCATCACCCAAAAGACCGCCCAGCTGTTTGCCGTTTGCGCGTCAGCCGGTGCCGAGTCTTCGGCTGCCACCATGAAACAAACGACCGCCCTGCGTGAGTTCGGCAAACACCTGGGAATATGTTTCCAGCTCAAAGACGATATCTTTGATTACTCCGACGCCGAAGAGATTGGCAAACCCACGATGAGCGATATCAGAGACGGCAAATGCACCTTACCGCTTCTAATCTCCCTAACACGCGCACCCAAGGACGAAGCTGCCCATATCAAACAAATAGCAGAAGATTTATACCGTGACATCACAGACCCGTTGAATGCGGAGCAGGAAATCAAGTCTTTTGTACTGCGTTATGACGGCATCCGCTATACGGCAGCCCGCATGTTAGAGCATAAAAAAAGTGCCGTTGAAGCACTTTCTATATTTCACGACAGTTCGACGAAACAGGCTCTATTGTCCTTGCTCGATTATGCGGTCAATCGTGACCATTAATTGTTCCCGCTGCTGCTCGTCAGGCAACTGCGCTATTACATCTTCCATAAAGGCTCTTAATAACATTTTGCGTGCCTGTTCGGGCGCGATACAGCGTTGCTGCATGTAGAAGAGCGCGGAGTCGTCCAGTTGGCCTGTTGTAGCACCGTGAGAGGCCTTGACATCATCGGCGTAAATCTCCAACTGCGGACGCGTACGCATAGTGGCTGTCTTAGAGAGAATCAGATTACGATTGGTCTGCTGTGCATCCACGTGCTGGGCATCAGGCTTAATGACCAATTCGCCGAGGAACTCCCCTTTGGACTTGTCGTCCAAGACGAACTTAACCGTCTGGCGACTGATCCCCTCCCCTATTTCATGGTGCATACGTGTGTGCAAATTGACACGATCCTCACCGTGCAGGAAGGCAAGGTGATAGATTTCCGTCACGCAACCGGGTGCCTTATGGTCGATATGCAGGATATTGTCCGCCGAATGAAAATCAAAGACAAAAAGACGCAGGACTGAATCCTCCTCTTGCATGCAGTGCAAATCCAAGTCCGGCTCATCAACGAAGACCAGATTGCGCACTTCTCCTCTATTCAAACTCAGCGTATCCATTCTTCTCCAATTCAAGTGCTAAGTTCTTATCCCCTGTTTTAACGATTCGCCCGTCCGCCAAGACATGTACAAAATCGGGCACGATATAATCGAGCAGACGCTGGTAGTGGGTGATGACGATGGAGGCGTTTTGCGGTGTCTTGAGACGATTAACACCTTCGGCGACGATACGCAAGGCATCAATATCCAGTCCGGAGTCCGTCTCGTCCAATATACTGAGGCATGGTTGCAGCATCGCCATTTGCAGGATTTCGTTTTTCTTCTTCTCACCACCGGAGAATCCCTCGTTGACCGAACGGTTATTCAGTTTATCTGCCATATTGAGCATCTTCCGTTTCTCCCGCATCATCTTCAGGAATTCGGTAGAAGAGAGAGGCTCTTTGCCTTCGTACTTGCGTTTTTCGTTGACAGCAGTACGCATAAAATTAACCATAGACACGCCCGGGATCTCAACAGGATACTGGAAAGAGAGGAATACTCCCTCACGCGCCCGTTGCTCAGCCGGCATAGCGAGTAAGTCCTTGCCGTTAAGCATCACCGTGCCATCGGTCACTTCGTACTGCTCGTTACCTGTGAGCACAGCGGAGAGTGTGGATTTACCGGCACCGTTAGGTCCCATAATAGCGTGTACTTCGCCGGCATGAATAGTGAGGTCAATGCCCTTAAGGATTTCCTTACCGGCTATCGAAGCGTGTAAGTTATGTATCTCTAAAAGACTCGTCATAGAATAAAAATACGGATTGGTTCAATCATTAATAACCGCCAGGACGACTTGCCCGACCGCGGTAAGAGTAGCGGTATCGATATTGGTCATGTCATCATGACGTGTATGCCACCACGAGGCAAACCCCGTAGCATTATTGGCATCATAATGGATAATATCTACGCAGGGAATACCTGCTATATTCAGATAGTAGTGGTCATCGGTTATCGGGTACGACATTGCATCTTTGAAGTATCGTCCGTATCCCAACTGATGGGCTTTACGCCATACTAACTCGACATAGTTCTGCGCATACTGAACGGAGTACATCTCTTTAGGAAAGACGGCGTCCGGTGCTCCGACCATATCGAGCAATATCCCGAACCGGTACGGTCGCTGCATCTCGGTTGTCCGTATGCGTTCCGTATAATGAGCGGCAAAGAGTTGGGAACCGAGACACCATGTGTTCTCGCGCTGTACGCCCGTATAGGAAGACGGTGTACCTTGGTCTTCGTAGTCAAAGAAGATGATATCCACCGGTTGTTTGAGACGATTGAGGCTTATCTGTCTCGCCACTTCGAGCAGGACAGCCACCCCACTGGCTCCGTCATTAGCTCCGGGAACATTATAGGCTCTGTCTTCATAATACACTTCTTCGTCCGCCCAAGCCCTTGTGTCATAGTGAGCACAAAGCAGCACAGCCTCTTTCTTGGCGTCCACGGAATCGGGAACGAAGTGCCCGATGATATTGATGATAGGTTGCAGCCTGCCCGCATAGTCTTGGAGCGTGCCTTTCTGCAGTTCCACTTGTGCGCCATAGTTGCGGAGTTGCTGCACGAGCCATACTGCACAGTCGCGATGCGCCTTGCTATTAGGGACGCGCGGTCCGAAACTCATCTGACGGTCGATAAAAGCATATGCGCTATCCCCGCTGAAGGCATTATGCGCTACCGTATCGGGCTTAACGGCTTTGTTACAGGCACACAGACTCAACACCGCTAATAATATGACAATCTGTTTTCTCATTATACTATTAGCGGACATTTATCTCGGAGATGGATTTATGCTCCTGAATAGCTTGTATTGTATCGGCAAAAGGCTGACAAACGCTGATGACTTTCACTTTCGGGCATCGCGTTGTATCAAAAGGTATAGAATCCGTAAAAATCAGTTCCTCCAGTTCGCTGTCCATAATGCGTTGGCACGCTTCGCCTGACATAATACCGTGTGACACCACCGCACGTACCGACTTGGCGCCTCCCTCTTTCATGACAGCCGCCGCCTTACATATAGTACCCGCGGTATCTGCGATATCGTCAATAAGGACGACATCCTTTCCGTACACATCCCCCAAGACCCTAATCTCACTCACTTTATTGAAGTCGGGACGGTTCTTGTAGCATATAACCATCGGCACTTCACGGTCGGTGAGCATATGCAATTTCTTGGCAAAAGCCGCTGCACGTTTGGAACCGCCTACATCAGGAGATGCGACGATGAGCTTACGCAGGTTGAGACTCTGAATATAATTAGCCAGTACGTTGCCTCCATAAAGGTGGTCAACAGGTATATCAAAGAATCCTTGTATCTGGTCAGCGTGAAGGTCAAGTGTGATAACGCGGTCGGCTCCGGCGACTTGCAGCATGTTAGCCACGAGTTTGGCTCCGATAGACACACGGGGTTTGTCCTTACGGTCCTGCCGGGCCCAACCGAAGTACGGCATCACGGCAATCACAGCGTGGGCACTGGCGCGCTTAGCGGCATCTATCATGAGCAATAACTCCATCAGATTGTCGCTACTGGGGTTGGTGGACTGCACCAGGTAAACGGATTGTCCACGTACGCTGTCATCAAAAGCGGCAGCGAACTCACCATCCGAGAAATGGGTAACCGTCACTTTGCCTAATTTGCAGCCCAAGCGATCGCATATGCGTTGCGCAATAGCTTCACCCTGACTACCGGCAAAGATTTTGAATTGAGATGCTTCTTGTAACATGCTGGTAATGTACTTAGAGCGGCATAGCCGCTGTCTTTATTTTCTATTCTTCTTCTTGCTGTTTATCATGTCACCGTCCAGCAATGCGATATCCGCATCCAGACGACCATTTGATAAAACATGTAAGTCGTTTTTAATTCGTTCAATGCCGGACTCCTGGTCTTTGTTCCAGACAAGGTTTTTTTGTCTCATGCACTGTGCGATATACAGAGTAAGTGCCTGCCGCTCGGCATTGTTAGTGAGCGTGCAGGCATACTCTATCGTGTCTTGCAAGATGCGCCCGTAATTACGCATACGTATGGGCGCCGTGTTCCTACGAATAAGTTCCATTATTTCTTTTTAATCAAATATATCATTGTTGGGTAGTGGTCTCCGTAACCGTCCAACCACACGCCGGCTTTGTGAGTACGTTTGGGAGTTCCTTTGTCTTTGCCGTCCTGGATGGTCAGGAAGTCTTTATTAAAGATTTGAGACTTCCAGTATGTCCACTTGCCGTTCTCCAGTTTCTCATTCATCAGAGGTTCCGAGATAATGATTTGGTCGAAGAGGTTCCAACTGCCGTTATAAGCCAGCGAGCCTATACCGCGGTCAAGTTTAAGCCACATAGTATTGAAGAAACCTTGCTCTTCCACTTCGTCACGGGTCTTACGCGCTTTGAGAACTTCGGCACAACTGTGGTTGTACGGGTCGTCGTTCATATCTCCCATAATAATGATTTTCGCCCGCGGCTCTTTGAGATAGATACTGTCGCAGATGGATTTGGTAAGCATAGCAGCACTGTCGCGGGTAGCACGTGAGCGCAATTCACCTCCGTAACGGCTTGGCCAGTGATTAACGATAACGTGAATCTTCTCCGGTTTGCCCTCTCCGGTCAGATAGCCTGATACAAGCAGTTGGAGACGCGTTTTAACCACACCGCCGTCAGCATAATGAGCCTTGAGTTCATGTCCGCGCACATTAACCACCTTAAAGAGGTCCGGATTATACAGGAATCCGCAATCCACACCACGGCGGTCCGGACCCTCCAGCAGAATAGCCTCCATATTACGGCCATAGTCCTTCATTTTACGCGCAACATCTTGCAGGCAGCCCAAGTTCTCCACCTCGCACACGCCGATACATGCAGCACCGCGCGGATCTTCGTCCGTACCGAGTTGCGAAAGGGCATAAGCCATGTTTTTCACCTTGTGCTCATACTTGAGAGGAGTCCACTTCATGCCACCATCGGGCAGGTACTCATAGTCATTCTTCCCCTCATCGTGAATGGTGTCAAAGAGGTTCTCCAGGTTGTAGAAAGCAATACAGCGAACGAGTGTCTCGTTCTGCGCTGAAAGCGTCAAGCTCAGGCACAAAGCCAAACTGACGAGAATAGATGTGTGTTTCATAATAGATATTATAGGATTAAATTGTTTTCCGCCTGCAAAGGTACAACTTTATTTTCTAATACACAAATAAAAAGCAATATTTATTCATTTTTTTGTTTTTTTACTCAAACTGCACTTTTTTTTGCATATATGCGAGAAAAGCAGTATCTTTGCACGTTTTTTGACTATTAACGACATAAGTATGAAGAAAATCGGGTTATTATGTGCTGCTTTATGTTTGGGCATCGCGCTTTGCGCACAAAACGAAGTTTTATTCTATGAGTCTTTTGACCAATGTATCGGTTACGGTACTCCGGGGACGGACGATTATGAAGAGATGGGGTACACCGGCGGAAACGACAACCAGTATGGCGGGAATATCGCGACAGGCGTTATACTTCCCGACAACAGCGATTGGCAGAGCGATTATGCATATGGTGCGTTCGAATGTGCGAAAGTGGGGCATAGCAAATATGCCGGACATGTTACAACACCGACTATCAGCTGCACAGGCGATGTGCAACTCACCTTCCGCGCAGCTCCTTGGTCAGGAGATTCGCTGATGAATATTCAAGTGACAGGAGGCACCGCCGACAAGACCGCCTTTACACTCAAGAAGAACGATTGGACACAACTGAGCGTAAGCATAACAGATATTACCGATGGCGTAAAAATCAAGTTCTACTCCATCAATAAGCACCGTTTCTTTTTGGACGATGTAACTCTTCTTCCACCCGATCCTGATGCCGCTTCCATCAGACTGACTGCCGGTACGACGGTAGACTTCGGTTTCTTAGGCAAAAGCTATGCAAAGCAGTACGCTAACGTACAGATAGTAGGAACCAACCTCAAAAGCAATATCACCGTCAACTTCACCCAAAATGACAATAAACGCTTCGCGGCAAGTATGCGTTCTTTGCCGTCAGAAGGCGGCAAACTGACTGTTTCTTTCGAAACAGGAGCTGATGCCGGGAGGTACAGCGGAACCATTCAACTGAGTGCTACAGGTAAAAATAACGAAACTGTAACAAAACTACTTTATATCGGCGCAGAAGTGAGCGATTTGAATTTAGAAGGCAGCGGGACGAAGATGGATCCATATACAGTTGGCGACGTTATCCTCTTAGCAGCTAATGAAGGAACCGTATGGAGAGGTACCCAATATTGGGTCAAAGGCTACGTGCTCGGTGCAGTCAAGCGGTACAATAACGACCAGTTCGATGGCATATGTGACAATGACAAGACATCTCTCGTCTTAGGACGTATCTCCAACGAAACCGATTATAACAAAATAGTGACTGTAGAACTTGTATCAGGAAACGCACGCAATGCTCTTAACGTAGTAGATAACGCTCAACTCATCGGGCAGATGATTAAGGTTCGGGGAGAACTCCTTAACAGCAAAGCCAATCCCAACTACCTGCAGAAACCCGGCGTACACGGTGTGAAGAACAATGACCAATATGTACGCCCGTGGGACCAAGACGAACCGGATATATACGACCCGACCATAGTAACTAAGAGTGAACAGGTAAAAGAGGCAAAGGATGAAACAACAAAAGTTATACGCGATGGGCAGTTGTATATCCTATGGCGTGGGCACATCTTTAATGCACAGGGACAGTTGATAACCTCCGGCAAAGTTGCTCAAAGTAAATAATAGAAAGTTTTTTTCAGTATGGAAGCAAAATATAATCCAAAAGACATCGAAGCCAAGTGGTATCAATACTGGCTTGACAACAAGTTTTTTCACAGCGAACCGGATGCTGTGGATGAGCAAGGTAATAAAAAAGAGCCCTACACTATCGTTATTCCTCCTCCCAACGTGACGGGAGTGCTGCATATGGGTCACGTGCTGAACGAGACGATACAGGATATTCTTGTACGGCGCGCTCGTTTAGAGGGGAAGAACGCTTGCTGGGTGCCGGGTACCGACCATGCCTCTATTGCTACCGAGGCAAAGGTCATCAAACGCCTCAAAGAGCAAGGTATCAACAAAAGCGACCTGACTCGCGAGCAGTTCCTCAAGCACGCCTGGGACTGGACGGACGAGCACGGAGGCATCATACTTAAACAACTGCGTACTCTGGGGTGTTCATGCGACTGGGACCGCACCGCCTTCACAATGGACGAGACACGCTCTAAAGCCGTTATTCACGTATTCTGCGACCTCTATAAGAAAGGTCTCATCTACCGCGGACTACGCATGGTGAACTGGGACCCGGAGCGTCAGACGGCACTGAGCGACGAGGAGGTCATCTACCACGACGAGCACTCTAAATTCTACTACCTGCGCTATAAAGTGGCGGAACCGGGTGTCACCAACCCCGAGACAGGAGCCGACTACGCAGTAGTAGCCACCACGCGTCCGGAGACCATCTTCGGCGATATAGCCGTTTGTATCAACCCTAAGGAGGAGAAGAACCAGTGGCTCAAAGGCAAGCATGTGATTGTACCGGGTGTAGGACGTGTCATCCCAATCATTGAAGACCGATACGTAGAAATAGGTTTCGGTACCGGATGCCTCAAAGTGACACCGGCACATGACGTAAACGACTATGCGTTAGGACAGAAATACAACCTGAAGACCATTGATATCTTCACGCCGGACGCGCACCTGAATATGGACACCGTGGAGGAAGAGTTGCAAGCCAATGTACGCAAGTACCACGGCATGGACCGTTTCGACTGCCGCAAGCAGATTGTGGAGGACCTGAAGGCGCTTGACCTTGTGGAGAAAGTGGAAGATTATGACAACAAAGTCGGCTATTCCGAGCGCACGAACGTGCCTATCGAGCCGCGGTTGAGCCTGCAGTGGTTTGTCAAGATGCAGCACTTTGCCGACATTGCGCTGCCGCCGGTGATGAACGACGACATTATTTTCTATCCGGCTAAATACAAGAACACCTACCGCAACTGGCTTGAAAATATCAAAGACTGGTGTATCAGCCGTCAGCTCTGGTGGGGTCACCGCATCCCGGCGTACTACGACGCCGACCTGCTCGCACAAACCGGTCTGGAAGATTATCCTGCAGACAAGATTATAGTAGCAGAGTCAAAGCCTGAGGGGAACTATGTGCAAGACGAAGGCGCGTTGGATACGTGGTTCAGCTCGTGGCTGTGGCCTATCTCACTGTTCGACGGCATTGACAAACCGGATAACAAGGAAATTCAGTATTACTACCCCACCGCCGACCTCGTGACCGGACCTGATATCATCTTCTTCTGGGTAGCTCGTATGATTATGGCAGGCTACGAATATATGGGCAACATGCCGTTCAAGCATGTGTATTTTACCGGTATCGTGCGCGACAAACTGGGGCGTAAGATGTCTAAAAGTCTGGGTAATAGTCCGGACCCATTAGATCTTATCGAACGCTACGGTGCTGACGGCGTACGGATGGGTATTTTACTCAGTGCTCCTGCAGGAAATGATATCTTGTACGATGACTCGTTGTGCGAACAAGGACGTAACTTCTGCAATAAGATTTGGAACTGTTTCCGTATGGTGAAGGGCTTGGAAGTACAAGACTTCGAACAACCTCAGACCAGCAAGACTGCCGTACAATGGTTCAACGCCAAGTTAGCGGAATCTGCAGCACAGATTGATGACCTTATGCACAAATATCGTCTGAGCGAAGCACTTATGGAGATTTACAAGCTCTACTGTGACGAATTCTCAGGATGGTACTTAGAGATGATTAAACCGGCTTACCAACAGCCTATTGATCACACCACCTATGAACAGACCTTGCAGTTCTTCGACCAATTGCTCCGTCTTTTACATCCATTTATGCCATTCATCACCGAAGAACTTTGGCACGGTCTGGAACCGGGCAAGCAAGGCGGAGAATCAAAGACCATCATGTTCGCCACCATTAAGGTTGAAAAAGTAAGCGAAGCTATGAATGAAAGAGTGCAGAAGATGGAAGAGCTGAAAGCTATTGTATCCAACGTACGTAATATCCGCGCTTCGAAAAACATACCGACTAAAGAACAACTGACTCTCATTAGCCCTATAGCACTCGATTCGCTCGTTGAAAAATTAGCAAACGTGAGCGTACGCGTTGAGACTCTTGCAGAAAACGCTAATGCGGCTAAGTTTATTATCGGTACAACCGAATATGCCATTCCGCTTGACGCATTCATCAACGTGGACGAAGAAATTTCAAAACTGGAAGCAGACTTACAACACCAAGAAGGCTTTTTACGCGGTGTAATGGCAAAACTCAATAACGAGCGCTTTGTGGCCAACGCCAAACCCGAAATCGTTGAATTGGAACGCAAGAAGAAGCACGATGCGGAACAACGTATCGCCGCCATTCAAGCTAACCTTGCTGCACTCAAGAAATGAATAAGATGACTTACATAGCAGGTCCATGCGCAGCAGAAAATGAGCAGCAAGTACTGGATACCGCTCGTGCATTATCCGGTATAGAGGGACTTATTTTCCGCGCCGGAATATGGAAACCTCGCACCCGTCCCGAGTCATTTCAGGGCGTTGGTGACGAGGGACTGCTGTGGTTAAGTCGCGTACAAAAAGAATTAGGTCTTCCTGTAGCTACCGAAGTGGCCAATGCAGATCAGACAACCAAAGCATTGGCAGCTAAAATAGAATACCTATGGATTGGCGCTCGTACATGCGCAAGTCCGATTACAGTTCAGGCTATTGCAGATGCTATCATATATTCTCCGCATCGGACGAACTTACACGGGGTATTTGTCAAGAATCCCGTGAACGAAGATGAGGCACTGTGGCAAGGTAATATACGCCGCCTACAACAAGCCGTGAGCAACGTACTCGCCGTACACCGCGGTTGCAATCACCAACCATGCTGGCAAATGGCATATCAGTTACGAATTAATATGCCGGAAGTGGGTTTATTGCTTGACCCCTCCCACATGAGCGGTGACGCAGAGCGCGTTTCGAGTCTGTGCAGAGACGCTGCCGAACTGGAATACGACGGTCTGATGGTAGAAGTACATCCCCACCCCGAACACGCACTTAGCGACGCACGCCAACAAATAACTCCGGAACACTTCACCGCCATAATCCATTCGCCACAAGACCGTTACACAACCCCTATTGAACTTCGATGGATGCGCAAGATGATTGATGAGGTGGACGACCGATTATGGGATGCGATCGCCCGACGAATGGCTGTCAGCCAACGAATTGGAGAATACAAGAAAGCCAACAATATGGAAGTGTTCCAGCCTTCCCGCTATAACGAGATTATGACTAATAGATTAATCTGGGCTGAAAAACACGGACTAAGCAAAGAGGCTGTCAAAACGATAGTAGAAGCACTTCACCAAGAAAGTATCCGGATGCAACAATGACACTTAATGCGCCTCCAACCAGTTGTGCCCACTTCCGGCCTCCGCGATAAGAGGAACCGATAACTGTACAATATTCTGCATTTCGTCCACCACCATCTGTGTCACGGATTCTATTAGAACTTCCGGCACATTAAAACATAGTTCGTCATGAATCTGCATGGTCAGTTGAAGACGCGGATCTTTGAACTGAGTTAAATTTCTACTGATAGCTATCATAGCCATCTTAATGATATCAGCCGCCGTACCCTGAATAGGCGAATTAACCGCGTTACGTTCTGCGAATGCACGAACAGTAGCATTGTGGGAATTGATGTCCGCCAAGTAGCGGCGACGACCAAATAGTGTCTCCACATAGCCATGCTCACGAGCAAATTGTTTCTGCGATTCAATATAGTCAATCACCTGCGGAAAAGCTGCAAAGTAATCATCTATCAGTTCTTTCGCCTCTGCTCGTGAACAATCTAACTGCTGCGATAGACCAAAAGCGGAAATTCCATAAATGATACCGAAATTGGCAGTCTTTGCACGACGACGTTGGTCCTTAGTAACTTCCTCAATAGGAGTACGGAAGATTTTTGCTGCAGTGGCAGCGTGAATATCCTGTCCACTACGGAAAGCTTCCAAAAGATGGGGGTCTTGCGACATATGGGCTAAAAGACGTAACTCTATCTGCGAGTAGTCCGCACTGAGGAATAAGCATCCTTCATCAGCTATCACCGCACGGCGAATGAGTTGACCGCGCTCGGAACGAATAGGCAGGTTTTGCAAATTCGGATTAGACGAACTCAAACGACCGGTAGCCGTAACAGTCTGATTATACGTTGTGTGGATTTTTCCGGTTTTAGGGTTAATGTATCCGGGCAATGCTGAGATATAAGTGGATATTAATTTCTTTAGCTCGCGTTGGTCTAATATTTTACCGACGATAGGATGTTTCTCTTTTAGTGCTTGCAGTACCTCCTCCGATGTCGTATATTGTCCTGTCTTGGACTTCTTAGCCTTCGGGTCCAGTTTCAGTTGGTCGAACAGCACTTCACCGACTTGGCGGGGTGAATTGATATTAAACGTTGTACCGGCTAAGGCATATATCTCCGCCTCAATAGCATTCAGCTCTGCCGTCAGTTCACTTTCAGCCTGACGCAACAACTGCAGGTCGAAACGGACTCCGGCTTGCTCCATATCATGTAGTACCTTGACCAAGGGTAACTCGACCTCGTTGTACAACTTCCACAAGGCCGGATTTGCCTTAAGTGCCTCCCAATCGGGCTTACGGTAAGGATTAAACGCTAATTCAGGATTAAGTAAATACGCACACAGACGCGCTTCTATCGTATCATATGTCTCTGCGTTTGAGATTGTGTTCTCCGTCGCTGCAGGCTCCGCAAATAAATCCAATTGACCTGAAGGTGAAACCGATTGTGTTTTCGGTAGAACAACTTTAGTTTCCACTGTAGGCGCATTGCGTAGGAACGAGTTAAACTCCAACGCTTCGTAAAGAGGTCTGAGTTGCGCCCAATCTTTATCGCGCATACGCAACGCATCCGGATTAAATTCCATAGGGACATCCGTTTTAATGGTTGCCAGGAACTTGGAGAAACGAATATCATCCGCCTGTGTCTCTATTTTCGTTTTTAGCGCACCTTTTAATTCATCCGTATGAGCAAGCAGGTTCTCTACATCGCCAAACTGTGTGAGTAGCTGTACAGCCGTTTTTTCTCCGACACCCTTACAACCCGGGATATTATCCGATGCATCTCCCATCAAAGCAAGCAAATCAATAACTTGGTTCTTATTCTGCAAACCATATTTGGCACATACTTCTTCAGTACCCATTTGTTCAAAACCACCGGTATGCCGCGGACGATACATATAAACACGGTCGGTGACTAATTGTCCATAGTCTTTGTCTGGTGTTGCCATATAGACTTCAAAACCAGCCTTCTCCGCCAACTGTGAAACCGTACCGATCACATCATCAGCCTCATATCCGGGCTCCTCTAAGATTGTAATATTCATCGCCTTTAGAATCTCTTTGATAATAGGAACCGCTCTACGAATATCTTCCGGCGTCTCGGGCCGTTGCGCTTTGTATTGTTCATATGCTTCATGCCTAAATGTGGGTCCATGCGGGTCAAAAGCCACTGCTATATGCGAAGGCTTGAGACGTTTGATTAAGTCTTCAAGTGTTACTACAAAACCAAAGACAGCGGATGTATTCTCCCCTTTGGAATTCATACGCGGCATCTTAATAAACGCATAATAGGCTCGATATATCATGGCGTACGCATCAACGAGAAGCAATCTATTCATATTCTATTACCAATTAATCGGCGGTAAGCCGTGTTGAATAAGATAATTATTGGCCTTCGAGAAATGCCCGCATCCAATAAATCCGCGATATGCAGATAACGGACTCGGGTGAGGAGCTGTAAGTACCAAATTACTGCGGCGATCAATATACTGACCTTTACGCTGCGCATAACTTCCCCACAGCATATAGACGATATTCTTGCGGCGCGTATTCAATGCCTGGATAGCAGCATCCGTCAACTCCTCCCAACCTTTGTTTTGATGCGAGCCCGGATGGTGTGCTACTACGGTAAGCGTAGCATTAAGCAACAAGACACCTTGTTGTGCCCAACGCGTTAAGTTTCCTGAAACAGGAATTGGTGTACCTAAATCCCTGTTTATTTCTTTATAGATATTCATTAATGAAGGCGGAATTTCTACCCCATCGTTCACAGAGAAACAAAGCCCATGAGCTTGACCGAAATCGTGATATGGGTCCTGTCCAATGATAACGACTCGCACTCTATCAAAAGGGCACGAGTCGAAAGCATTAAATATGAGACGGGCTGGCGGAAAGCACTGTTTCGTTTGGTATTCACTCCGAACGAAGGATGTCAGCAATTCGAAATATGGTTTATCAAATTCCGGTTGCAGCACATTACGCCACGATTCATCTATTCGGACATTCATCGTCTTCTACTTGACTATCAACATAGCGTCTCCGTAATCACCAAAACGATATTTTTCATCTACCGCTACCTCGTATGCTTTCATCACGTTCTCATAGCCGCCAAAAGCAGCGACTTGCAGCAACTGGCTGGATTGTGGCATATAGAAATTAACAAAGAACGAATTAGCCACAGTAAAGTCATATGGCGGGAAGATAAACTTGTTAGTCCAACCTTCATATGCCTTAATCTGTCCTGAAGTACCGGCGACATGCTCTAAAGCGCGCATTACTTCCGTACCGACAGCACATACTCTATGACCGCCCTCTTGCGCTTTTGTTACTTTAGAAACCGCATCCTTTCGGATAGATATCTGCTCGGAGTCCACCTTATGCTTAACAAGGTCATCCACATCAATCGGCTTGAAGTTACCTAAGCCTACATGTGAAGTAATCGTCGTATAATCTATACCACAAATCTCCATGCGCTTGAGCAGTTGTTTTGAAAAATGCAAGCATGAAGCAGGCGCTGCCACGGCACCGATATACTTAGCAAAAATAGACTGATAACGTTCACGGTCCATTTCATCAACCGATTCTCCGTGGAAGATTTCATTATATTGTGCCAATGTTTCCTCATCCATCGGACGACGGATATACTTAGGCAGTGGTGTTGTACCCATCGCATAGAGACGATCTACATACTCACTCTCACTATAATCAGACAAAAACCTGAACGTACGTCCTCGGGAAGTTGTATTATCCACTACTTCTGCAACGATAGAGGGGTCTTGATCAAAGAACAATTTATTACCGACACGAATCTTACGAGCCGGATCTACATTCACATCCCAATAGCGTGTAGCATGATTCAACTCGCGGAGAAGGAATATCTCGATATTAGCAAGTGTCTTCTCTTTCTGACCATACAAACGCGCTGGAAAGACTTTGGTATCGTTATAGATAAAAAGATCACCCTCCGCAAAATAATCCACTACATCACGTACAGTCCTATGCTCAATTTCACCCGTCTTACGATGTAAAACGAGCATACGCGCATCCTCCGGGTAAGCAGATGGATACTGAGCCAGTAATTCTTCAGGGAGTTTGAATTTAAATTGATTTAATTTCATATACTAACTGTTCAAATTGTTCAAAGTTTAAGCAATCCTCAACCTTATATTCCCCTACGCGGGTACGTCTGAGAGCAATAAGATGTGCACCGCTATTAAGTTTTTGTCCTATGTCACGCGCCAGAGCACGAATATATGTTCCCTTCGAGCATACGACGCGAATAACTAATTGCATCTTAACTTGATCAAAATCAATCACCTCAATCTCATCAATAACCAGCAGTTTGGCTTTTAGTTCTACTTCTTCTCCTTTGCGAGCTAATTCGTAAGCGCGTTTACCATCTACTTTAACGGCAGAGAACATCGGTGGAACCTGCCACTGCTCACCCCAAAAAGTAGGTATCACCCGGTCTATCAGTTCGCGCGTTATATGCTCCGTAGGATATGTTTTGTCGATGGGTTTCTCCAAATCAAAACTGGGCGTGGTTGCACCTAATTGCAAAGTGGCAACATACTCCTTGGTATCATACTGCAGTTTATCAATCAGTTTGGTTTTTTTACCGGTGCATACGACTACTACACCAGTAGCAAGAGGGTCTAATGTTCCGGTATGCCCCACCTTCAGTTTCTTGAGGTTAAGTTGGTGGCATAGCAGCCAACGAGCTTTACCCACCACATCAAAACTGGTCCACTTGTATGGTTTATCAAAAGCTAATATTTCCCCCTCAACAAAGTCCATAGGCAATAGCAAATACGCCGACACAGAGACAGTAGATGGCAAAATATATTAGTTTTTGACGACGAACTATATCAATCATAAAGCGGCAAGCGAAACATCCTGTAACGAAAGCTGCTATAAAGCCAACTACTAACGGAAGCCACCCAATCGATACGACAACCTCACCTTTGAGTATATCCAGAAGTTCTAAAAAGGCATCACCTAAGATAGGGATAAGTACCATGAGAAATGAGAACTTTGCCACTTTATCCTTGCTTACTCCACAAAGTAAGCCGGTAGCAATCGTCGTACCGCTACGGCTCAGTCCCGGCAATACAGCCACCGCTTGGGCACATCCAATAATGAGCGCATCGCGATAAGTGACTTCATGTCCCGCACGATTCAGCCGTTTCGTTAAGAACTCACTCAACCACAGGAGGAATGCTGTTATTATCAGGCATATACCTACAATCAGTAATCCGTTACCGAAGAAAGCTTCTACCTGCTCTTTGAAGAACATGCCCACGATAAAAACAGGTATCATTGACACCAGTATCTTAGCTACATAATTCTTATCTTCATTCCACTGCAGTGTAGTAAACGTGCCCTTAAAGAGTTGTGCAACTTCGCGCCAGAGAATCACAAGCGTGGAAAGCACTGTGGCTGCATGTACCGCAACAGCAAAAAGCAAGTTCTCCTCGCCTGCCGTTCCCAAAAGGGCTTGACCTATCTCCAAATGACCGGAAGAAGAAACAGGTAAGAACTCCGTTAATCCTTGTACGATACCTAATATGAGTGCCTCTAACCAAGTCATAACTACTCTTTCTTTTTACCTTTATACAAGATTGCAAAAATCATCAACACAAACCCCAGTAGAGATATCATCGGACCGACTGTGATGCGTCTAACCGAGAAAATGTCCGGATTATAAGTCTCCGTACTGGGTGCGCCGGTCATTAAGGCAAGACCTAAAATAACTATCAAAAAGGAAATGCCAATAAGAATAAGATTTATTTTAGATAAGTTTTTCATACTTACTTAAATTTCGTACATTGTGTTTGTTTTCATACGTATATAACGCCCTGTTGCGAAGAGAGATGCGAATAGTGTAATCAAGAGTCCTATTAAGATAACTACTCCAACTACAAACGTGACATTCTGCCAGCTCAAGGGGAAGAGTTGCACACCCATATGCACATCTACATAATAATAGACAGCCGCAATGGCTAAAACAGCTAAAACTCCTGCTATAAAGCCCATTGTCATGTTCTTACGCAAAATAGGTGCTTTGATCATCCACGAAGTTGCTCCAACCAGTTTCATCGTGTTGATTAAGAAACGCTGAGCATATATCTGTAGACGAATGGTATTACCAATAAGCGCCAAGGAAATAAACAGGAGCAGTAGCACAACGCCTAAAAGCAGAACAGATAATTGATGGATATTATGATTGAGGATAGTTAACAAATCCTTTTGATAGATTACTTTATCAACATAAGGAAGGGTCATCAAACGGTTCTCAATCACAGCCAAACTATCATTATTAGCATAATTTGCTCTTACACGCATTTCGTAAGAAGCCGTCAAGGGGTTGAATCCTAAGAATTTAGAGGGGTCTTCACCGAGATATTCAATATGTTCTTTAAGCGCTTGCTCGGCAGAAATAAAGCGTGCTTCCAAGCAGTAATCAGATGCGTCTAACATCTCCTTCATACGATTGAAATCCGAAGTATCCGCATTCGGAGTAAACACAATTTCTACCCTTGCATTCTCTTTCACCTGATTAATGAGCGTGCCGGTTGACAAGAGCAGGACACATTCTAATCCAATAAGGAAGAGGACCATCGCTACACTTATAGTGGTGGTCAGATACATATTAAAGAATCTACGTGATTTTCCCATTATGACGAGTACTTAACGAGAAAAGGGCAGGTTCAAAGTCCTGCCCTGTATCCCGATTAATATTCCCACAAATCTTGTTCGAAATCAAGCAGTTCGGCTTCGATACGAGCTTGTTCGCGTTTTACTTCACGAGGAGAATATCCATAATGCGTATCAGGAAGCATACGATTATACATATTACCCTCACCCACAATATATGCGGAATAGAGATGTTTTTGGAAGAACTCGTCGAAGGTAACGCGTTTTGTTTCGTTCTGCGATGGGATAACGAACTGTTGAGCCAGATACGGACGGAGTTCATCAAATGCAATCCAGAACAGGATTTGACCATAAAGTGCATCCATTACCGGCATGTCCTCATAGTAAGTTACATTATCAGCCTGCAATGGAGCGATACCAATAATCTTTGAGTGCATACGTGACGTATGGCGGTCAAAGAAGACTACCTCTTGGATGAGGTACTTATACTGATTACGGACAAATCCAGCATACGAATAGTTATTGAAACGCATTTGGTTAGTGGTAGAATCATAGTTAAGCAACATATAGTCGGAGGTTGCTATATTTCCATCACCCATTGAACCGTCACGGTCTGTATTCAAGATAGGTGGAACCATCTCACGCGGCATAGGGTCGTTATCAAAATAAGGTTTGATGTCACCTACATCAGATGATTTAACATAAAGAGGCAGTCCATCAACGATAGCATCCAAAATAACGCGGAAGAGGGAACGATAGTCGGGGTCGTCTGGCGTTGCAGGGAAATAGAGCTGATAGTTCTGTTTCTGACGCATATCAATAATACGATAGACGTAACGCGCCCATACGACATCCTCATTACGATGGAATGTTTGAATAATGGTGTCCTTGGCCGGAGTGTACTCCGACACAGAGATACGAGCAGAGCCCTTAGAGTCGAAGAATGGATTTACATAATGTTGTGCCTGTGCAAAAGTAAAACCAAGCATCAAACACGTGATAATACATAACTTTCTCATATTGATTATGTTTAATTAAGTTCGATAGGAAGACCACGCAACTGTATTTCTTTACCATCAGGTCCGACAGCTTTGATATACTGTAAGTTTACCATATTTCCTTGTTTCAGTTTCTTAATTGCCTCAAGTGAGCGTGCATCCAGTTTATCGCCTTTGATATTAAAGGAAGCACCTGTTGGTAACTTCACTTGGAAGCCGGTAATGGTAAACTTGGCTTGTATCAGTCCGTCAGCACCGTAAGAAGCCACGATCTTATTAGCAGGATTGATCAGTGCTGCGCGAGCGATTTTGGTATCCTCAGAGAGTTGACCGTTTATCTCGAAGTAAGCATCAGGTTTCGGGAGTCGTTTTACGCGATAGACTTGCGAACCCATAACGGAAACTTTACCGTCTACTTCTGCAAGGACTTCGATAGTCATTTTGTCTCCTCCTCCGTTACCCGGTTTAATAATCCAAAGTCCGTTTTGTTTCATAATAGATGCACCTTGGCAGCGTACCTGCAACTTCTCATTGCTTACGCCCGGAACAGAAATACTGAACGGGTTATTGTAACCACGATACATGATGTTCAAGTCCGTATTAGAGATGGTAGCCGTCGGTTCACCAACGGTATATTTACCTTCGAAAGGAAGATAGACTGTTTCTCCGAGGTGTTGGTATGCGATTTGACCTTTATATTTCTTTTCACCTACGCCGGAAGCAACTACTTCGTAAACACCGCTATCATTAATTTTTTCGCCATTGATATAGTATTCAGGTGTTTTTGTTGAGTCAATACCGGCTAAGATAATTTGTGCACGATACTTACTTCCGCGAATAACGTATTCAGAAGACGGGATGATATATGCTCCCATCTTATTAACGCGTACATCGCTGGCATCAGTCTTGCTATAAAGCACTTGAACTGTTTTGCCCTCATATGTTCTAATATCGTTCTGAATTTTAGTCAGCACTGTAATAGATGCGCAGACCGGCATTTCCTCAAATACAGTTTGTTCCCACGATATTTCTTTACCTTCAGCGTTTACACCCGGTGCGGTCGCAAACATATGTTCAATATCAGCATTGACGGACTCGTCGTCTGCTATTTCTTTTAAGAACTCGCGATATGCAGCTATTCTCTCTTTGAGTTCGGCAGCATGTCCGTCATTAATACCGTATTGGTGAGGGATGTTGGTATCATCACGTTTCTTGATTTGACGGACAGTAGCGCCCTTGACTGCATCTTTACCGTCAGCCATAGTAACGATAGCATCCTTAAAGTCAGCGATATAGTTATACAGATTATCAGACTCCTCTTTAACCCGCATAGCTTTATCATACCACTCCTGCGTTTTCTCAGGGTTTTGGCTGAGTGCGTTTTGGAATCGTTCGTATCCAGCTATATTACCACTTTCGGTAGTTTCAATGGTAGCGTGCAAGCTTTCATCCACTTGCAAATAGCCATTAAGGATGGCAGCACTGACGTTCAACGCCAACATGGCGGTGAGCACCAAGTACATCATGCCTATCATTCGTTGTCTCGGGGTTTCCGGACAGTTTTTTGCTCCACCCATTTATTTATAGAATTTTAGTTAGCGACTACAAATTAATTATATATTAAGGTTCACGCGCGCGTTACGCGAGAGCACTAAGCATATTACCGTAAACCTTATTCAGGTCTGCTACTTGTTGAGCGAGTTTCTTAGAAGCAGCTTCATAAGCAGCATGCTCTTTAACAGCCTCGTTAATAGATGCTTGCATCTTTTGTACATCTGCAGACATTGCTTTCACCTGTTCAGCAGCCGCATTAACTTGAGCGGTTTGTGCTTTATAGGAATCCACTTGCGCTTGCAAAGCGGCTAATTGTAGTTCATATACAGAGTTGATAGAGCCGAGTTGGGAACCTATCGTCTCTACATTCTTTTGGAAGTTCTTGGTACCTGCGACAACACCTTGCATATCATTAACGATAGTGGTATAAGCTGCGTTGAGTTCGGCATTTTTCTTTGTGACTGCATCAGAAGAAGCTGCGAATTTAGCAGCGGCTTCACCAATAACGGCCATCTTATCGCTTGCAGCCTCCATTTTTTCTCCGGCGGCTTCCATTTTTTCTCCTAACTTATTAGAAGCGACAGCCACTTTGCCAAGGTCTTGGAGTTGAACGGCCGTTTTAGCCAATCCTTCGATACCGGCTTTGAGGGCCTCCATATCTTTTTCACCGATGGAAGGCACATTTGTTTTCTTTGTCTGGTCAGGAGCTACGGCACCTTCCTCTGTACCGGCGCCGAGCAAAGTCGGACGCGGGCGAGCTTGCAGTTCTGCCAAATATTCAGGTTCAGTACCATAGCCACAGAGTTGCGGGAAAACATTCTCCCAGTGGAAATCTTGGTGTGGTTTGTCCAATACACCGATCATGAACAATAAAGCCTCGGTAATCATACCTGTCATAAGCACGGGACCTGCTCCCGGGAAGTGCATGATTTTGAACAATGCACCAATAATTACGACGGATGCACCGGCTGAATAAACGATACCGGTTACTTTCTTTCCTTGATAAGACTCATACCAGTGGATAAAGCCTGATTCTTTCTTTGCCATACTAAATAGTATTTAAGGTTGTTAATAATTATTTTCCATTTTTAATTAGTCTCCGATATAGGAACGAACGCAACGGAATCCTATATAAGGACGTGTTTGGTATTGATACTCATAAGTACGCACGCCGCATTGGAGGAAATAACTGATATCTTTCCAGCTACCGCCTTTTACCACTTTTTTCTTCAGTATATCGGGGTCGTCAATACGCGCCATGTAGCAGTAGTTCGGATTCAAGTCGTGCACATTGGTGTTTGCAACGGGTTGGAAAGCGGAAGCTGTCCACTCAGCCACATTACCAGCCATATCAAACAGGCCGAAGTCATTCGGGCGATATTGTGCAACGCGGCATGTAGCTGTTCCGGTATCGTCATTATATGCACCACGATACGGTTTGAAGTTAGCGAAGAAGCAACCTTTTGCGTCGCGTGCATAGTTACCGCCCCAAGGATACATCGCCATTTTACGTCCGCCACGTGCAGCGTATTCCCACTCAGCTTCTGTCGGGAGACGATATTCTTGTGAGTTTGCATTGGTGTGACTCTGGAAGAATTTGGTTCTCCAATGGCAGAACGCATGTGCTTGCTCCCATGTGACACCTACGACAGGATACTCGAGATAGCCCTGGTGGGAGAAATACTTGTGCATCAAGGGATCGTTGAAGGAGTATTGGAAGTCACGTACCCAAACCATTGTATCCGGGTAGACACAGATAATCTTGTTAGTAAGCAGGTCATTCGGAGAACGGAGAGGGCGTTCGATCGTTTTCTCTTGGATAGCGCCGTTATCGTCAATCCACGCGGTATCAACGCGAGCGACAGCGGAAGGAGGATAGCATCCGCGAGCCACATCGAATTTATTCTGCGGCAGCACAGCCTGGTCGTAGTTAATCCATTTGTAGCGATAAGTAAGCAGATTGGTGTTAAGCGTTCTTGTTCCTGGGAAATACATCGGGTCAAGTGCTTCTTTAATCTCCTCGTCGTCACTATTCCATGGAATTTTCATTTTCCAGTTGAGGCGATAGTTCTCCTCGTCGAACTCCTCATTTTTGTTCTGCAGGGCATAGTCAGTGAGTCCAGCCTCAACGAGATTAGTGAGCGCGATAGAGTCTCGGACGTACTGTACGAACTGTTTGTACTCGTTGTTAGTAATTTCTGTTTCGTCCATCCAGAAGGCCTCCACGGTAGCCATATAGACATTGTCTTGCTGTTCAAAGATAGCAGACTGCGTATTAGCCCCCATCATAAAGGAGCCTTTACGAATGAACACCATTCCATAAGGATTAGCTTCCCTAAATTGCGCGCTATTACTAACGCCTACCAATTCACCGGCTGGTTTGTTACATGCTGTTAAAGCAGCGACCAGTGCCATTACGGACAAAATTTTTGTGACTTTCATCATACTATAGTTAATATAAATTTTCTTTTTAGGTTATAAGAACCTTACGCTCTTATATTTATTGGTTCGTTTCGGTTTGAGGATATTAAATCCGTAAGCCAAATATATTTCATGTGTACCAAAGCTTTCAAGCAGGAGTTTATTATGCGGCAATTCGCACGTATATCCCAATGTCAGTCCCGAAATGATATCCACTCCCAAGAGGATATTGACGCTACCTGCTATTCTGTATCCCAATCCCCAACGGTATCTATCTTTGTACTCGCAGAGGAGTGTAAGGTTGATATCCCATGAGGCGAAGTCCGTCATCATCATGAGTGAAGACTTAAGCTGCCACTCTTTATGATACTTAAATCTGTGGTTATAGCCCCCTGAGACATAAAGTGTACTTCTCAGTCCCACTTCGGAGTACTCGTCCCACTCTACCCGAGGTTGTGTCAAGTGGCTAAAACTTGCTCCTACCCACCAAGTATTAGTAACATAATAGAGCCCTACACCCATGTCGAAAGTCATTCCCGACTTACTTGCACTCGGTATGATCTGGTCGTTTGCATCAAAATAGTCGGACTCGGACAGTTGGTCCAAATTAACGCTGTCCCCCTTGAACCCGACGTTTACAAATCCCAGATCGACTCCGGCACTGAGGTAGCCCTTACCTATTTTATGCCGATAAGCATATTGGACGTGCAAAGCCTGGTTTGTAAAGAGTCCGTACTTATCGTTCATAAACCGGATTCCGGCTCCATGTTTTGTTTTGCCTATTACGAACGGAGAAGAGAAACTAAAGTAGGTAGTCATCGGAGCGTTAGTAATATTCGCATACTGCATACGATGCATGCCTGCCACTTTCATCAAGTCTCCCTCTCCTGCCGCTGCAGGATTGTAGGCTATAGGTAAAAACATATATTGTCCTATCTGCGGATCGAATTGCGCCCTAACGGCGGCAACTCCCATCAGCACAAATAAAAGAACAACATAGCGTTTCACCTTTACTTAAATTAATCAATATTCCTCTTCATCGAAGAAGAAGTCTTCTTTAGTAGGATAATCGGGCCAGATGTCCTCGATACTCTCGTACACTTCCTCTTCATCCTCCAGTTCTTGGAGGTTTTCAATAACTTCCATTGGCGCTCCGATTCTGTTGGCATAATCCAGCAACTCATCCTTAGTTGCAGGCCACGGAGCGTCCTCTATCTTTGATGCAAGTTCCAATGTCCAATACATAGTTTTTCAAAATTAGCGTGCAAAAGTACAACATTTTTCTGTTATATGCAAACTTTTTATGTATTTTTTTTGTTTTTTTGTTATTTTTTTGCAAAGTAGAGGTTACAAAATCATTTTTTCCACGTCAATTCGCTGACATTTTCGCAAAAGGCGATATATCTTGCAAGGACAAAGAAGTAGTCACTCAGACGATTCACGAAGGTCAATTCGTTTGTCCAATTATTATTGCAGCAAGCCAACATTTTACGTTCCAACCGTCTTGTGACGGTTCGGCAGACGTGTGCGCGACAGGTTGCTTCATTACCGGCAGGCAATATAAACGCCTTGAGTTGAGGCAATTTTTCCTGCATCACGTCAATCCATTGTTCAAGTTGCGCAATATCTTCCGATTGCAAAGCGAGGGAAGCCCCTGCAAGACAAGCTCCCAAGTCGAAGAGCCTATTTTGTATCCAGTATAGTTGTTGTGCAGTTTCCGGGAGTGTCTCTGTGTTTAGTGCAGCGCAGAGCAGCCCAAGAAAGGAATTAAGTTCATCTGCTGTACCGTATGCTTCGATACGTTCGTCGGTTTTGCTAACCCGTTGTCCATTAGCCAAAGACGTTTGTCCTTTGTCGCCGGTTTTTGTATATATTTTCATAAGCGTAAACGATAATTTCTTTTGAGGTAGTGGTTATCAAAGAACAATATCCCGAAATGGAAAAAGTCCATAGTAGAAGTGACTTCCGGTCGCTGTCGGATTTCGGTCCATGCCTGCTGCATCTCGGGGCTATAATGTATATCATCAATGATGACGATGGATTTCTGCGCAGCCCGTCGGATGAAGAAGTCGGCATAGTTGACGGTAGGTTGGTAGCGATGATTTGCATCAATATACGCCACATCGTATTTGTCTATTCCGCTAACGGGGAGTGTTTCGTCTATGTTTCCTTCGCGGACACGGATATTAGTCAGTCCGAGTTTACGCCAATTCAGTTGAGCCATTTCGACGAGTGCACCACTTCCCTCGAAGGTAGTGACGGTATTGGCGGTTGACGGGGTTGCGAGGTAGGCGGTTGTAATGCCCAAGTTTGTTCCTAATTCAATTATATTGAGCGGTTTATCTGTTTCATGGCTCAGCCAGTTGACAATACGGAAGAAGGTTTGTGCACGTGAAGGTGCTTCGAGACTGTTTTTCGCGATGTCAGAGACGAGACAGGAGTAGGTAGCGCCTTGTCCCCTGCTGCCATAATCGGTCACATCGATCCGTTTAGGCGCACGCAGCATAGCGCGCCGTCGTTCTTCGATAGCGTCCCAAGAATAGTAATGGTTATCATCTGATATAATCAGTCGCACAAGATGGAAGAGATAAGGAGAATGGATTCCTTCCCCTCCCGTATTCCATGCACATAGCTGATGTTTGAGCCAAGCAGCTGCAACGAAAATAGTATTGGTTATACGAGTGCTCAATATAGTTTTTGTCCAATAAAGCTATATTCTTGGTGTTGTGCAAAATAAAGAACTGTCCGTTCTTGATTATTTTGTTTAGTTTTTCTGTTGCATTATTTCAGTCTGCAAATATACTACAAAAATTGCATATACACAAATTTATTTATATTTTTCAGCCGAAATAATAGAATATTATTACTTTTATGCGCAAATAAGAAGTTTATGTTTGCATAACAACGGAATATTTGAGGATAAAAGTGTAGGCACATAGTGCCGGCTAAAAAATAGAGTTTGTGTATATCCCGCAGGGTGCGAACCATCATTCGAAGGGTCCCTTTAGGGGAGTAGGTCGAAGTTACGACTTTTTTAGTTTATCTATTAATCAAAAATCGCGCTTTCAGCGCTGTGAAAAAACCATGCGGCGTGTGAATATTCTATTAGTAGTGAGTTAGAGAGTAGCATGTATTTATTTTTTGTGGTTGAGATAGGAGGTGTACGTTGAAAAAAGATACAGGCTATATAATAGGTAGTAGGGAGGTAGTTGGGATATAATAGGGGGATGGTAGATGTGTAGTTGAGAGTTGAGAGTTGAGAGTTGAGAGTTGAGAGTTGAGAGTTAGAAGTTCTTTGCCCAAGGGCACGATCTGAAGGTATGAGACCGCTGTGCTGTTAGAGGTTGGAAGTTGGAGGCGATGTAATTGGCTGATAATCATAGTGAAGTCAGGACATGGTCCCGCTGTGCATACATTGAGCATACATTGAGCATACATTGAGCATACATTCAGCATACATTGAGCATCCGTTGACAGCGGGAGGGGAGAGGGAGGAATGAACGAGGGGGAAATGAATAATTAAAAATTATAAATTATTCAAAGAATAAAGAATAATGAATAATGAAATAATCGTGCCCGGCAAGGGCTAAGAATAATGAATATCTTGCCTTCGGCATAGATGATAGATGATAGATGAACTTTTTGCCTGCGGCGGGAAGGAATTCAATGAATAATGAATATTGATTCAATGAGGAAATGATGAATTGATGGAATGATGAATTGATGGAATGACGAATTAATGAAATGATGAATTGATGAAATGATGAAAAAGAGAACGCGAGGGAGGTCGCGTTCTCAATGATTTAGGATTTCGAGATTACGGAATAACGTAATTAGGAATAACGGGATTCGGAATAACGAGATTCGGAATTCGGGATTACGGGATTCGGAATCACGAAAGGTTATTTATTTCACTTCTTTACCTTCAGCGTTGTAGGTTTTGCCATCGCGGAGGATGAAGAGTTGGCCGTTTTGGATGAATTTGGTTGCTTCGTTGCGTTTAGCAGCAGAAACATTGTCAATGCCGGTAGCTTTAGCTGTGAAGTATCCGGGTTGACCTTTTTTGTCAGGACGTGCGTACTTAATATTCACATTGTTTTTATCCAACAGAGTGCCGTTTCCACCTTTTATTTTCTCGCAGTTGGTGAACATACCATCGGAAAGCAAAGGTCTGTTCGGAACTGACCAGTCGTCATTACAATAAATAGTAGTCAGTTCTTTGCACTCTTGGAACATGTACTCTACATTTCCTGTTTTTTCAACATTGAAGCTTGTGAGATCGAGTTCTTTCAGTTTTTCGCAATGTCCGAACATAGACTTCATAGTCGTTACATTCTCGGTGTTCCATCCTGTGAGATTAAGGCTCTCTAAAGCTTCACATCCATAGAACATGACTTCCATGTTCGTAACATTCTTGGTATCGAATGTGCTAAGATTAAGTTCTTTCAATGCCCAGCAGTTTTGGAACTGATAGCTCATATCCGTTACTTCGGAAGTATTGAGGTATTCGAGATGTTTGATAGTGGTGAGTTTGGTGTAATTATCGAACCAAGAGTCCAATTTAGTAGGCCGAGCATCCTTCATAGAAGGTTTGAGTTCCATAGTTGTAACATTAGGGAACAATTCGGATGGCCAGAAATCGACCGCTTTTTCAGATGGGTCATCCGTGTAATCAATGGTTAGCGTTGTTCCGGCATCATCTACTGTAGCATAGATTTTCTTTCCTTGTGAACCTCCAATGGGTTGAATGTCCGTAAAGTTTTTCCATCCGTCAGCGGCTTTGTATGCTGCTACACAGCCTTTCGGAACAAATAACGTCACTTTAGACAAGTTAATGCCGTCAAAAACGGTAGAAGCAGCCCAAGTCGGCGGAGTGACAGCTTTGCAAGTAAGGGTATCCAAACTGGAACACTCTTCAAATGCAGCAGCACCTATTTTGGTAATACCTTCGCCTAAAGATACGTTCGTCAGTCGATTAAGGTATCTAAAATCACTATTACCAATCTCAGTAAGTTTATCAGTAATGACTAATGTTGTTAACTCGTCTTTGCAATTAGACCATGGAGCAGCTGAAGTATAATCGTAAATTACTCCCGATCCATTAATGCTTAGTTTGCCATATCGAACTGCCCAAGATGCCGTTTTACCACATTGGCCGTCACCAAATGAATACATATTCTCGAAATCTTCCCAAACAGTTGCTTGTTTGTAAGAAGTTTTCGAACCGACAGGAACGTTCACATTCACTTTAGATAAATTAATGCCATCAAAAACGGTAGAAGCCCCACATGTAGGCGGATTAATAGCTCTGCAAAAGATAGTTTTTAAACCTGAACACTCTTCAAATGCAGCAGCACCAATGGAGGTTACTCCAGAACCTATCTCCACAAATTGAAGTTTCGTAAGGTATCTGAAAGCACATTTACCAATTTTAGTAATATTATTTCCAATGTATACGTCTGTTATCTCGTAAGTAGCCCAAGGAGAAGAAGTATAATCATACATTTCTCCTGATCCTTCAATGGCTAACACACCATCTTCTGTCCATTCCCATGTTGCATTTGGACCACAGGTGCCAGTTTCGGCAAAGATTGTTCCTACGCTTGCTGCAAGCGAGAGGAAAAGAGTTAGAAATTTTCTTTTCATAACGATTTGAATTTTAAGTTTGTATTAATTATTTATTTATTTGACTCTTGCACCTTGTGCATTGAAGAGTTTATTTCCGTGTTGGATAAGTAGTTGTCCGTTTTGGATGAATTTGACATTTGTCGATTGTGATTTGACAGAGTCAATGTTCGTAGGCGGTTCGATACCTGTTACATAGAATTCGACAAAGTTAGCCGATTGGTTGACAATCAGTTTATCTCCGAAGTCACTATTCATCTCACCACTGACTTTAGCGAGGACATAGATAGTTATTCCGCCGGCTCCGTCGTCCTTGGTCTTCAGTCCTCCGTTGTAAGCGACAGTTAGGTTGGCATTTTTAATCACATCACCAAATTCGGGGTCTTCGCCACCGGAAGGAATCTCCGAGAACACATTATCATCGTTCGTATTATTGGTGAGTGTAATCTGCTGAGGAATCGTAGTTTTCGTTCCAGGGACAGACAGACTGAAGACGAACAATGGGTTTTCTGTAGCATCGTATTCATAGACGGTTGCGCTCCAAGTGCTATGATTTTCGTCCCAATGTAAGTAACCGATTGTAGGCGTCATTTCTTTGGTTTGTGGCACTCTGGGTTCAGGTGTTTTTCCTGTCAGAGTGAACATTTGTCCGTCCACGGTATTAGACATTGGGACGCCTTCGGGCGATACAGCCATCACCGACCATTGGACAAGGAGTGATTTATCTTCTTCAAGGAGATAGGTTGCGCTGAATTTGCCGTCAGCTCCTTGTACATAACGAGTCCATTCTTCACCGGTGTACATATCAAACATGTACAACACACACGTCTGGACATCGGGGAGCGTTTCCCACGTCATGGTAGCTTTATTTCCATTGACATCCGCATTCAGATTGTTAGGCTTATAATCCTCCGAGACAATATCAAGTTCATCGCCGTGAGAAGCTTTAGCCAGAAGCACACCATCTGCGCTATAGGCATTGACTACCCAGGATACGCGGTGAGTTCGAGTGCCGTAGAACTTAACGGAATAGTTCGTGTCGAAGATATTCTCAAACTCGAATGCGGCTCCCGAATCACTTATTTCGAGCGTGTAGTGATCCACCTGCGATGGGGATGGTTGTTTCCAAGTGAAAGTAACTGTTTGCTTGTCCGTTCCGACAGTGGCAGCTAAATTAGTCGGCATGTTCATATTACCGGATACAAGAGTAACCGTCAATATTTTTTCCTCTGCGACTTGCTCCAAAGAGACATTATTAAGAGGTGTTATACGGAACTCATAATCGTCTGCAGCAGTAAACGGTATCGGGCAAGTGAAGGTATTGCTTTCCTTGTAGGGCAGAATAGCGAGGGATTGATAATTTCCCGTTCCGCTTGGGCGTGCTTCGAACTTATAAGCAGGCGCATAGTCCTTAGAAGTAATAGTGAAAGTAATCACAGAAACGGGATTTGAAACCGCCGCTTGGATATTAGTGATGCGGTAGTCGTGATTCGGTGCATCGCATTGAGCTTCATATAGTTCCCATGCATGCGATTGTTGATATTGCAACTCAAAGCAAGCTTGGGCAGTATTGATGATTGGAGAGAGTTGTGAGTTACTTCCCGAAGCATCGGATGTGTTGCACACACGGAATTGGATAGCGGACTTGTCGGTAGTAATCTTCTTGGAGAACCAGACTCCATCTGCGTCCATATCGGCCTTAACCATAGCTGCTGTTTTTGTCTCAAGGTCCATCCATTCGAACCATACGCCGTAGGTAATATCCATGTCGTTATCGTCAGGAATGAGCGCGCGCAGTTCGACGTCTCCCAAAGCAGGGAAAGCGGAAATGTTCAGCGTTTTTATTATTTCAGCTAATAAACTGCCATTTTCGTTTTCGGCATAGAATGTGACAAAATAATCCCCATTGCCAGGTAATTCGTCAAATGTAAAGGTGTATTTGCCATCCTTTGCCGGCGTGTATTTCGGCATAACGTATAACTCTTTCATCCAGTTGTCGTACGTTACACTGATATAATAATCCACTTCGGCAGGATAATGATTCCACGAAATTTCGATGGTTTTATCTTTCTGCACGGCAGTAAAGGATTCCTCGATGATTTTCTGCGGACTCTTGAAGTTAATGTCCAGCGCTTCTTGGTACATCTTTACATAAGGCAGATAATTTGTTCCGTCATAAGAGCAAGGGAAGAAGATTAGTGTTCCTAAATGGATATCATCCGTTCCGTCATAGTAATAGGTAAATTTTCCTTCGGTAACGGTTACAAATTTATCGAAACCCCATGTGTTGGCATTGTCCATAAGGCTGATAAAATAATAAGGTGCCAGATTATTCGCATCCCACGTGATGGTCACGCCGTTTCCGATATCCTGAACCTGCAAGTTGGAAATGCGATAGTCATGATCCTCGGCAGTTGCAGAAACTTCTCCCGCCATAAATGTTCTTTCGTTAGGCATCTCCTCATAAAGCGCCTGCACTTCGAGGTTCAGTTCCGGTTTGTCCTTAGCGATATACGAAGTAGGAGACCATCCTCCGATTTGGGTAACATCTTTCGTGGTGGCGGAAGTTTCCGTTTTGATGGAATAGGTAAAATTCGTTTCGTCGGGGATAACAACCGTTGCTCCCCACCAGCGGGATGTGCCTTCGCGGGTCAGCACGACATCTGTCCAGGCGCCACCAGAAATATTCTTCCACGAAAAAACGATGGTGCCTGTTGTTGAGAACTCGGAGTCCGTAGGAATAAGTGTACGAACTTTGACATTAGCTGCAGGAAGCAGACTCCATGAACAAGCCATGAATGCAAATAAGAGAGTAAGGACTTTTTTCATATCGTTTTGATTTTATTGGTTAATCAATACTTTTTTACAAAGAGATTCCATATTCTGCCGATGAGCGAGGTAACAAAGTGGAGTACGGAGAGCGAGTTCTTCTTCGCTTCTTATCTGATTACGAATTAATGGCTTCGTGCCTCATTAAAAATTTAGTTTTCGGCGACAAAGGTACAAGAAAAATTTAACATATGCAAATTTTTTATATATAATTTGCAATTTTTATTATTTGTCACACAAAAAAAGTGCATATTTTTTGCGTATATAATAAAAATGTTATACTTTTGCTGCGTAGAAAGCTAATAGTTGAAAGTATTGGTATTATGATATTAAATTATATTTGGATTGGTTTGATTCTGATTGCCGTAATAGTCGGCATCGTTCAGTTCTTTGCGTTTGGTCAAACGGATATCTTCTCGGAGATATTGAATTCCACTTTCAGTAGTGCGAAGTCCGGATTTGAGATTAGTTTGGGTCTAACAGGTGTTTTATCGTTGTGGATGGGTATCATGAAGATAGGCGAGCAAGCAGGTGTTATCAATCAATTCTCCCGTGTAGTGAGTCCTTTCTTCACCCGCATTTTCCCCGAGTTGCCGAAAGGTCATCCTGCGTTCGGTTCGATGCTGATGAATATCTCGGCAACGATGTTGGGCATTGATAATGCCGCCACTCCATTAGGTTTGCAGGCGATGAAAGAATTGCAGGAGTCGAATAGCGACAAGACGAAAGCGTCGAACTCGATGATTATGTTCTTGGTATTGGTGACCAGCGGTCTGACTCTTGTTCCTGTGTCTATCATGACGTATCGTGCGCAGTTAGGCGCAGCCAATCCTGCGGATGTATTTCTGCCGATACTGTTAGCGACGTATTTTGCGGCGATGGCAGGACTGATTTCTGTTGCTATCGCGCAGAAGATCAACCTGTTAGACAAGGTTGTATTAGGGACGTTAGGCGGTATTACCGTCTTTGTCGGGCTGATTATCTGGGGTGCGCTCAGTCTTCCTCAAGAGACGGTAAGTAAATGGTCGGGCATTATAGCAGCCGTACTTCTGTTAGCAGTGATAGTATGGTTTGTTGTAGCAGGAATGGTTCGCAAGATAAATGTGTACGATGCATTTATAGAAGGTGCAAAAGACGGTTTCAAGACGGCAGTAGGTATTATTCCTTACCTGATAGCAATATTAGTGGCAGTGGGTATGTTCCGCGCAAGCGGTGCTATGGATTTGCTTGTTCGCGGAATGGCGTGGTTATTTGCGTTATGCGGTCTGAATACGGATTTTGTTCCGGCGTTACCGACGGCACTGATGCGTCCGTTGAGCGGTAGCGGCGCCCGCGGGTTGATGGTAGATGCGATGATGCAATATGGTGCCGATTCGTTTGTAGGACGATTAGTGAGCATCGTACAAGGTTCAACAGATACGACGTTCTACATCCTTGCGGTATATTTCGGAAGTGTGAAGATTAAAGACACTCGCTACGCGGTAGTATGCGGTCTGATAGCCGATTTCTTCGGCATTGTAGCCGCTATCGCCTTAGGCTATATCTTCTTCCACTAATCAGATTCGTTCAAGTTTGGCATAGGTCAGGAGCAATGTCTTCTGACCTTTTTCGTCGAAGAGGATATCAATCTTATCGTTTCCCGTACTTTCGTCTCTATAAACGCGCAGTACTTGTCCTTTCCCGAACACCCGGTGTGCGATGCGGTCTCCCGCATGCCAGTCAGAAGCAACAGGTGCTTGAGAGGAGGAAGACACAGGAGAAGCAGGGACAGTAGGAGAATTAGGAGAACCAGGAGAAGCAGGGATTCCGGGAGTAGTAGAAATCCTTGAAGTACTATAAAAACTCTGAGCTACGGTTCGAGCGCTTCCTGATGACGGGTTAGCGATTTGGAGATATTGTCGATCGATGTCGCGGAGGAAGCGTGACTGCGAAGTGAAGTTAAGTGATCCGTTCGTAAAGCGCGAGCGTGCGAAGCTGAGACTGCAGTATTTCATAGCCCGTGTAATAGCCACATAGAGCAGCCGTCTCTCCTCCTCAATCTCCGCCGGCGACTGGCAGAACTGTGAGGGGAAGAGCTGTTCCTCCAGTCCTACTATATGTACCGAAGCGAACTCCAACCCTTTAGCAGCATGAACAGTCATTAAAGTGACCCGTGCGGTGTGGTCTTGTATATTCTCATCCTGGTCTGTCAGGAGACTTACTTCGGCGAGGAAATCCTGTATAGGCGTAAAGGAGATGCCTTCCTCCAAACGTTGCTGTACGAATTCATGTATACCCGAGAGCAACTCATCCAAGTTCTGTTTGCGGTCAATACCTTCTGGCGTACGGTCCAAAGCAGCTGCCGTCATAATTCCGGATTGACGCATTACAGTCTCCGCGAACTCATAGGCGTCTTTGGTCTCCATAATATCAATGAAATGGTCCATCATTGAAGCGAAGTCCGCCAGTCTTTTAGCCGTCGAGGAAGAGAATCCCGCTTCCAAGGGATGTGCCACCACGTCAAGCATGCTCAGATTGTTCGCCGCAGCAAATTCAGACACTTTGCGCATGGTCGTATCGCCTATTCCACGCGCCGGATAATTGATAATCCGAAGTAGCGCTTCATTATCCTTGGTATTGGCAGCCAAGCGGAAATAACCGATTGCATCTTTGATTTCCTTGCGTTGGTAGAAAGATGTGCCGCCATAAATACGGTAGGGGATATTGATTTTGCGCAGTTCGTTCTCCAAGACACGCGACTGCGCATTGGTACGATAAAGTACTGCTATATCATCGTAGGAGAGCTTCTTGTCGCGGATAATCTCTTCTTTTATGAGCGAAGCCACCCCACTCGCTTCCTCCCGGTCCGTGGAATATGCAAAGACGCTGAGCCTGTTCCCCACTTCCTTTTCCGAGAAGACATTCTTGAAGATTTGATTCTCATTGTGATGAATAAGCGAGTTGGCAGCATTAACTATAGTTTGTGTAGAACGATAATTACGCTCCAACTTAAAGAGCCGTGCGTTAGGATAGCCCTGCTGGAAAGTAAGTATATTACGTATATCCGCCCCCCGGAAGGAGTATATTGATTGCGCGTCATCTCCCACGACGCACACATTATTCTGAGGTTCAGCGAGCTGTTTGACGATGAGATATTGGGCATAGTTGGTGTCTTGATACTCATCAACAAGGACATAGCGGAATATATCCTGATAGTAATGCAAAACCTCGGGCTGCCGATGGAAGAGGACACAGATATTCATCAGCAGGTCGTCAAAATCCATCGCATTAGCAGCCTGCAGCCGCAGTTGGTAGAGTTTATAAACCTCTGCCATCTCGTACAAGCGGTCAATACGGTTTTGCTTGTCGATATCCGGTCGCAAAGCATAATTCTCGGCGTCAATCAGGCTGTTTTTAGCAGCAGAAATCTTAGACAGAACGACAGCCGGCTTGTATATCTTATCGTCCAACTGCTTCTCTTTACAGATAGACTTGATAAGTGACTTGGAATCAGCAGTGTCGTAGATGGAGAAATGGCGCGAGAACCCTAAGTTCTCTGCCTCTTGGCGCAGGATACGGGCACATATAGCATGAAAGGTCCCCATCCACAGATAGCGCGCATTCTCAGGTCCGACCAATGAGCCGATACGCTCTTTCATCTCCCGCGCCGCTTTGTTAGTGAAAGTGAGTGCCAAGATATTATGGGCAGGAACGCCTTGGTCCAAGAGATAGGCAATCTTATAAGTGAGTACGCGTGTTTTGCCGGATCCGGCTCCTGCTATAACCAGTTGAGGGCCCTCGGAATAAGTAACCGCCTCGCGCTGTGATTCGTTTAAGTCGTTAATAAAATCCATTAGTCCAGTTGCTTTCCTAATACGTCATAAACATGTCCATTACGCAGGATATAGATAGTGCCGTTATTGAGTATCTTTGTTGAAAGAGGATTGTTGGATACGGCATCAAGCGCCGTGTTAACGGGCACATTAATGGTGAGGGTATTGGCATTATCAGGCACGACTTGGGTAGCGTCCTCGCCGACATAGTTATAGAATACGCTGTGACACATGCTATAGAGCATTGTTCTGTATTCTGCAATAAGCACTTGAAGCACATCTGCCAATTCCTCATTACCTCCGCAAACGACATCTTTCACATAAGCGTCTACGCCGTCCATGCAAGCCTTGAGGTTTTCCGCCGGTTGGCGCGTATTCTCGTCTCCGCGTGAGAGTTCGTTGATCATCGTAGTCATTGACGGCAGCATCTTACTTGCCATATCGGACTGCATCTGAGCTTTAGAAGAAGGCATATTAAAGTCGTCAAAAGAGAGATGTGCAAAAGTTAACATCATATTAATCTTGGCGTCATTCTTTACCTTGTCAATCATCGGATAGGCAGTGTTAGCCGCACGCGAGATAAGGCCCATAGCAGTATTCTCGTTCCGCTTGAGTTCAAGTTCATGATAGGTATCAATCGTTTGCGTGGTGATATTCAGTTGTCCGTTATTCGACAGCGTTAGCCAACGGATAGGTGAAGGATAGGAGGAAAGAGAGCCGGTGCCGACATCGTACAGTTGTTTGCCTTCATTCATGGTGTGCTTGATGCTGGTCATGTGATAATGACCGGTCAGCACTACTTCCACGCCGGCTGCGAGCAAACGGCTCTGCAAGTTCTCAAGAGCCGGATAGCCGTCAGTCGTATTAGCCACATAACTGGGGGTCATTTCATTCTCCATATTGAAATGGTCGGTTATCTGGTGATGCATCATGGCGATTACCATTCTACCTTCACTTTTAGCCTTTGCAGCTGCACTTTCCGCCCACGCGATGGTTGATTCGTATAAACCGCCTTCGTTATACTGGGTAGCAGGCGTATTCTTTTTCGCGCTATTGAGGCAGATAACAGCTAATTTGTCAGTGGGATAAACCATATACGACAAGCTGTCCTTCTCACGGCTCACAGCCTGAGACAAGCCGAAATCCCTGTACAGGGACTCAAATTCAGCTTGAGAGACAGATTCGGTTTGGACTTTTTTATCACCCTGATAAAGATAGGCGTTCTTATTGGCTATATCATTATTGCCCGGAATAACTATAGGTTGGATACCGGACTTCTTCAACTGCGCCAACTTAGCAACAATATAGTTATGGCTCAGTTTCTCGCCGTCGTTCGTCAAGTCTCCGACGAGCAGGACTAACTCGGGCTGCTCATTAATTATGATACTAACGGCGCTGTCAAAGAGTTGCTGGCTGTACTCGATAACTCGTGAGCTACCGTTTTTTGCGTCATTGAATGCACTTCCGTCATCGAAGAGCGAAGTGGATAACACATGCGGGTCAGCAATCACCGCCATACGCATTTGCGCTTGCCCGAACAAAGTCAGCGACAGAGCAAAAAGGATAAAAACAGATTTTTTCATACAGGATAAACTTTTGCGGCTGCAAAGGTACAATATTTTTTCGACATGTGCAAGAAAAGTAAGAAAATGTGTAAAAAATTTGCGCATATCAAATATTTGTAGTAATTTTGCACGCTTTTTGTCGTTAAGACAATTTGCCGAGATACGATTGGGAGGAAAATAATTATCAAACAAACAAAAATATTATGTACATTTTATTTACTATTTTAATTGTCATCGCTGCTATTCTGCTGATACTTCTTGTGTTGGTACAGAACAGTAAAGGTGGTGGATTGGCAGCCGGTTTTGCGAGCGGCAACCAGGTAATGGGTGCTCCCCGTACCGCTGATTTTCTTGAGAAAGCAAGTTGGTCATTAGCTGCAATTATCGTTGTATTGAGTATCCTTGCCGTAGGAGTTCACTCCGGACAGGGCGCAGCTCAAGATGATGGTAGTGCTATCACCGAACAAGTTCAAGAAGCGGCTGAATCGCTTGCACCTGCAGCAGACTTCAATGAAGAAGCCGCAGCCGAGTAATCACCAAGCGCGCCGGAACAGCCCGCCGATAATGCATATAAGCATATAAAACGGGTACAAGAGTTCCAATATAAATGCATCAACGAGAGAGACGGACGCGTCTCTCTTTTTGATTAACGAATACTCGTAGGGGAACTTTACGACAATAATCAGCGGACATAGGATTTGCAGGATATTGAGTCCAAGCACAAGCGCGCCGTAACGCACGATATCTCTATCGGTATAATGCGGAGCTTTACCTGCCCAGCGCATCCGTTGTTTGAAGAACGACTGCCAGGATTTGTGCGGATGTACGACAGCGGTATAACGGTCGTCGTCCAAGGTTTCTATTTTCAGTCCCCGCCGTTTGAAGGATTCCAAAAGGAACATGTCATCGCCGCTTGGGATTTCCGGGTGCAAATCGGGCCAACTCTCCAGCCACCGGTCACGACGCACGATTAAGTTGGCACCGCTGCACATTACAGGTTTCCCTTGCTGAGCCGTTTGAATAGAGATTTGCTGGATAGCAGCGTATTCCGCCTTCTGCAAACGCTCTAACAAGGACGAGTCACCCGCTTCCATCTTCAGATGAAGGATAAGCAAGTCCGCTTGTGTTTCAGGCGCACGATGAGGGACAATAACATCATCGTCCTGCAACCAGACATAATCCGTTCCGGCGGCAGAGATAAGTTTATGAAGCGCAAACTTTTTGCCTTTCCCCTCATCATTAATGCCTCGTTGGGGTATTATCGGCGTAATTGACATAACTGCTCATAGAATCCCGGGTACGACTTACGTACGCACTCCACATCATCACAGGGTAAATCTGCAGCAAGGAGCGACATCGCCATTCGGTGGTCACCTTGCGTCCGTTTGGTTTTGACAGACTCTATACGGTCACTCTCTTTGATGCGTTGTGAGGTTGTTCCGTGTGCAAGCAGAGGGACGTGCAATTGTCTGCATGTAATCGCCATCACGGGATACAGATCGGGGTTGTTGGCGAAATTGATGATATAGGGTAAATGAATTGCCCGACGCTTTTTCTCTATCGTTACCCCGTCGGCTTCAAAGGTAGTGTAAACGCCCAATCGTTTAAACCACTCGGCTAACACGCGGTCTCCTTGCAGGGTTGAATCAGTCAGGCCGTCCAAATGAAGTTTGCCGCCGTGCAGCGCCACATACTCGTACCAAAACGATGCCGCGCTCCAGTCTTTTTCCTCAATCGAATACTGTCCATTTTTCCACATATCGCAGATAGCGCGCGTCATTTTAATATAAGGAGAGGACTGATTGGCATCGGCATTGATACCGATAAGGATAAGCGCAGAAACATATTGTGATGACTCCGGAATAGGAATCGTAAGCGGCTGTCCTGTTTGTACAGCGACAGGTGCCGACAGGTGTTTGCCGTGAACACGCAAGGGCGGGAAGCCGACTTCGTTCTCGTACCAGATATCCGCACCGCAAGTAATAAGGGCGTTCACCAATTGGGCGATAGGGCGTTTCTTCATTCGGTCACTGCAATTGATTAACACCTTTCTACCCTGCAGTTGTGCGCAATAGGCAGTCAGAAAACGCATCGCCGTTCCACAGTTCTCTACGTTTATTTCGTCGGCTCCATTGGCAATAGCCTCCAACGCATCGTGCATCAGTCTGACATCGTCCGGTACAGCCGGGTCGGAAACATCCATCAGCGGTGTTCCGCTCAAGGCTTGTAAGAGTAGCACTCTGTTGGCAATACTCTTCGATATAGGTAATTGGATGTGTGTCATTATAAGTTCCTCAATACCTCGCAAAGCCAAGCCCAACAACGTTGCGTAGAAGAGATACTCAGTCGCTCTTGCGGCGAGTGAACGCCGTACATTTGCGGGCCGATAGACACCATATCCAAGTATGGATATTTCTCCAAGAACAATCCGCATTCCAATCCGGCGTGAATAGCCAGCACTTGGGGTTCTGCGTTAAAGAGCCGTTTAAAGGCTTCCCGCGTCACCTCCATCAACTGGGAGTTAACATTGGGTTTCCACCCGGGATAGCCGTCGCCGTGTGTCACTTCGTCACAAGCTTTACTCAAGGCTGCTTCTACGGCATCTTTAATCTTATGTTTCTCTGTTTCCACGGAGGAGCGCTGACTGGTATTGATCTCTATATACTGTCCTTTTTCATCCTCGCGCATCTTTACGGAGGCAAGATTGGTACTTGTCTCCACCAAGCCCGGCATATCCGCTGACATAGCTATCATTCCGTGCGGGCACTCCCAAAGGGCCTCCACCAACACATGTGCTTTTTCCGGCTCGATAACAGCAACCGGAACACTTTCGGACTCCAATTCCATATGCAAATCTTTCTCCACCGCGGCGAAGCGTTCTTCCACTTGAGCGTAATAATGATTAAATGCCACCCGCAGTTGTTCTTTGAAAGCAAACGGCACCACAATGAGCGCTTCTGCCTCGCGGGCTATTGCATTGCGGAGGTTTCCTCCCTCGATGGCAGCGATATATAAATCCGTTTCGTTATAGAGTTGGCGGATGAACTCTACAATTATTTTATTGGCATTAGCTCTGCCTTTATTGATATCATCTCCGGAGTGTCCTCCCATCAGTCCGTTAACGCAGACGTGTGCGGCGAACCATTTTCCCTCCGGCAAGCCGACAGACTTATAATGCATCTTCGCGAGCGTATCGATACCTCCGGCACATCCTATGAAGATTTGTCCGTCATCTTCGGAGTCCAGATTGATGAGTCTTTTTCCCTTTAGGTATCCGTCCTTCAGTTTGAAGGCACCGGTAAGTCCTGTTTCTTCGTCCACCGTAAAGAGGCATTCTATGGCGGGGTGTTGCAGAGACTTATCCGTGATAGCCGCCAGGCACATAGCCATTCCTATACCGTCATCACCGCCTAATGTAGTGCCACGGGCTTTGAGCCAGTCGCCATCAACCCATGTCTCAATCGGGTCCGTCATAAAATCATGTTTCACGTCGCCGTTCTTCTCGCAGACCATATCCATATGCGCCTGCAGGATTACGCCTTCTTTCTGCTCGTAGCCGGAAGTAGCCGGTACGCGCATAATGACATTCATGGCCTCATCACGCACACATTCAACACCATGTTTCTGAGCGAAATCAACCAACCATTGGCTGATTTTCTCTTCGTGTTTTGACGGTCGTGGAACACGTGTTATCTCCTCAAAGATTTCAAAGACTTGTTTCGGTTCTAAATTCTTCATTTTTTATTGGTATCAATCATTAATTTCATTACACTGTCCGTTTTGTTCAACAGCGAGGGAGCAGTGGTAAACTTGTTATTTTCCGAGCCAATAAGCGGCATATAAAGTACGCTGTCTTTTACGGACCAGTACAGGCGGTTGTTGACCACGTCGGCACACTGGGTAAATACTGTTCCTGTCCAAATCAATTCCTCAAAGCTACCATCGATATTGGCGATGAATATGCCCTTGTCCGTACGGAAATATATTTTCCGGGCAGCAATCACAAAGCCTTTCAGGTCGGGTTTGACAGATTTGAGTTCCGTTAAGGTAAAGGTGTGTCCGTTATAGTACTGCATTGTATCTTGCGCCGTCTTGAGTTGGGCGATGAGTGATGCATCAGTAAGCGGTTTCTGTTCTTCCGCACGTTCACCGAACACGCGCTGTGCCCAATATGTTGAATCTGCGGTCATCATCATCACGGAGTTGGTTTTTACGTCCTGAATCTTAAAACTGTTTTCTACCTCGTGCACTTCGCCGTTAAGCGTCACTTTGAGCCATACGGAAGCCCAATTGACCGCCTTCGAGAAATATATTTTCAGTTCCTCGCCGGTATTCGTTTCGGACAGTATTTTATATGCGTCTGTTCCCTCAACGGACCACTCGTAACTAACCACGTAGTTATAGGGATTATAGACCAGCGCCTTAAAAGTCACGTTTTCAAAGACAGGGATTCCGGAAGTGGCGGCATCTTTTATTGAGCACTCGAAATTGGGGATTGTATCGTAGATAGTGATTGATTTCGTCACCGTATATCTTGCTTTATCGTCCACTTTGAGTGTAACGTTATAGGTTCCGGCTTGCTTGTAAATCTTGGTAGGATTTTTACCTGTAGAGGTGGAGGCGTCACCAAAAGCCCACTCCCACTCTTCGCCGGCAGTGCTCAGGTTGGTAAATTGTATTGTTTCTCCGGCTTTGGGTTGAGTAGGAGAGTAAGAGAAATTGATTGTTCTTTTATCGCACGCTATCAGCGCGCAGCCAATCAGTAATAATATCCATTTGTTTCTCATAATTTAGTTTGGCATCTAACCAGTGTATTGTTTTATCAGCGCCGAACCATGTCATTTGCCTTTTGGCGTAATGGCGCGAATTTTGTTTTATCAGTCTTATAGCCTCCTCTTTGGATATGGTTCCGTCAAAATAAGCGAACATCTCACGATAGCCGACGGTCTGCATGCTGTTCAGGTGTCGCAGTTCATAGAGTGCACGTGCTTCCTGCTCCAATCCGCTCTCTATCATCTTGTCCACGCGCTCGTTAATCCGTTCGTACAGCTCTTCTCTTGGGCGTTGCAACGCCACTTTCAGTACATCGAACTCACGTGGTGAGACAGCCCGTTTGCGGAACGATGAATAGGGTTTGCCTGTACTGAGCGACAGTTCTACGCAGTGTATCAGCCGTTGCGGGTTCTGTCTGTCCACGACCTCCCAATAATCGGGGTCTAAGCGCTGTACCTCGTTCTGCAGCCACGCCAAGCCGTTGGTCCGGTATTCTTCGCGCACTTGGTTCCGAAGTGTTTCTTCCACTTTAGGGATATCGTCCAAGCCGTTGCAGACCGCATCGATATACATCATACTTCCGCCGGAAAGGATGGCGCGGTAATTCAGTTGTTTGAGAACCTTCAGACAATCGCGTTCGTAGTCTCCCGCCGAATAATTCTCGTGCACGGATTTTACGCCTACAAACCAATGTTTTACTTTTAGCTGTTCCTCTGCTGTCGGTGCTGCGGTACCGATAGGTATTTCCCTGTATATCTGCCGTGAATCGGCATTAACGATATCGCAGTGCAGGCTCTCCGCCAGACGGAGCGTCAACTCCGTTTTTCCCACGCCTGTAGGGCCTGTTATGACCAGCAGTTTAGGCATTAGAACATACTTCCGTCATCAAAAGACAAGTCTTGGAATCCCTCCATATCAATCTCGCCTTCGTCGTACTCGCTATCGCCGTAGAAGTTCTCGTCATTTTCCCAATCGGCCTTGCCGTTTTTGCCGACGAGCCCGTCCGATGCGTCTTCTACGTGCAGTTGTTGGGGAGCTTTTCCTTTGCTCTCCACGCAGCGTACGCCTTCCATTGTTCCGGGCAGGATTGCTTTGAGCGAGCCGAAGAAATAGCGTTCGAACATAGGGTCGAAGATATAGATGAGCCGTTGGCCTTGTTCCTTGAGCAACTCACTCAGTCGGGTCTCCTCCATCACCATGTTATCGTACTCGAAATTGGCGTCCATAGGTACCAGCGTCACCTCTTGCTCTTTCTCCCACCGGTCATTACACATAAAGAAAGATGTCATTTGGTCATCCGGATATTTCACAGAGTCCAATATCGCTTTATGCAGGTCTAAAAACGTGGCTTCGCTATCCGCCTCAAAAACGCGACGGAAATTCTCGCCTTCTTCACATGAAAATGCAATTTGATAAATCATAGTACTGTTTTTTTACTGAATTTTGCCGCAAAATTAGTACTTTATTTTGATATATCCAAATTTTGTTGTATTTTTGCGCCAAAAAAACTATGAATTATATTTGCATAGCGGAAGAAGGCGAGCGGGATTTAGTCTCGAAATACCTGCCGGATTGCCAATGGCCTATTATTGTTACGGGCGTTGGTGCCATTAATATCATTCAAGCTCTGAGTGAGATTCCCCGTGATGCGTGTCTGCTCAATATCGGTTATGCGGGCAGTGCCAATTTTGATATCGGAACGGTTGTTGAGGTGACGGAAGTGCGTCTTAATCATCCTAATGTCACCTATCCGGAGCCGAAGTTGGAACTCACGCCTTTTGATGACGGTTTATGGCCTATTGCCCAGCGCAAAGCGGTGTGTTATTCGAATTGTGATTTCGTGATGCAGTCGGATTATCAGGACTGTGTCTTTGATATGGAGTTGGCGTTCATTGCCGCCTTGGGCTTTGCTTCAGTCAGTGCGCTTAAGATAGTGTCCGACAACCTCTCCTTGCATTCCTATCACGAGTTAACGCATGGCGTTGAATAAAAAAGTGCAGAAAGTTGATTTTCTGCACTTTTGGGGTTTAGCGTGCTGCGCATCCCTGCGCAACTCTCTCCATCATTAAGCGGAGCGGCACCATCGTTTGATATTTTTCTTCTTTGGTCATAATCATGCGGAGTTTATTGGAATTTGGATGCCAATATGGCATGCAGCTCGGTGCTCATTTCCGCCTCTTTGCGCACCCAAAGTTGCCAGCACTGCTCGTGCATCGGGTCGTTCTCCGGATAAAGGTTGACGAGCGAGTCGCGGATAAGCCCTTGTGATTGAAGATAGTTGCTAAACTCTTCAAGACATGCTAAGTAAGTTTGCATATCTATCTGATTTGTTTCGTAACGATTAACGATTTCCAGCAGATGCGCACGCTCTTGCTTAATGTATGCATCCACCTGTGCGGTCATAGCTTCATACCGTTTCTTCTTCTCCAATTGCGCACGTTCTTGTTCTGCATAAGCGTCTATCTGTGCACTCATCTCATCAAACCGCTGCTGCATTTCCTGTTGCGCAAGATCCCGTTCGGCATAAGCGTCTATTTGTGCGTTCAGCTCATCAATACGCTGCTGCTCGGACTGGCGTTCATGCCAGGAAATATAGAGAAGCGCGGCAGCTGCTCCCAACAGAATAGCGGACAGGAGTACGGGCAAGAGGAACATGAGTCTGTTACGGCGGTTGAGGACTTTGCGCAAGGCGGCTATGTTGGCAAAA
>CAMOJP010000005.1 GCA_946617165.1 uncultured Bacteroidales bacterium | reverse complement strand
TGTAACTGCTCTTTCTCAAACTCCATCTGCTCAGTCATTTCCTGCATGTCCTTGCGCTGGCGAAGATTGAAATATGCTAATACGGCTACTCCCATAAGAAGCAGAACGATAATGGCTATAGCGGTTGATTTTTTCATTTATAATAGCGGTAAGATAGTTTCTAATTGGTTGGATCGTGACCCTTTGACCAGCACTCGTGCCTTGGTGATAGGGTGCAACTTGAGGTATTCGGCGAGTTGGGCGGTCGTGTCAAATACAGGATAGGGGGCAGTGGTCTCTCTCCACTCGGACCCTACGAGATACACGATATCCGCTTTGCGCTCAAGTAGCATATTGGCGATATTCTGGTGCTCCAGATGCGAGTATTCGCCAAGCTCACGCATTGCACCTAAAATATAACAGTTCCCCTTAAACGAATTGATGGCCGCAGTCATAGAGGTAGGGTTGGCGTTATAGGCATCTACTACCACGGTATTGTGCTCCGTCTGCATCAATTGGGAACGATTATTGGACGGTACATACGCGCGAATAGCATCCAAAGCCTGCTCCTCCGATACCCCGAAATAGTTACCGACAGCGATAGCCGCTTGGATATTCTCGGAGTTATAGTCACCTACCAGACGGGTGCCCTCCGGCATCTTGCCGGTATGGTATGGCACTATCTGTACGGACTTGCCGGAATTACCCAACGCATATTCCGTCATCTGAAGCAGGTAGGGATTGTCTTCATTGCGGAATATCGTTCCCTCATGCGCTATTATATATTCGTAGAGCTCCGCCTTCGTCTTCATCACCCCCTCAAACGAACCGAATCCTTGCAGATGGGCTCGCCCCACATTGGTGATTAGTCCGTAGTTCGGTTCGGCAACATCCACCAGTTCCTTTATATCTCCCGGATGGGATGCTCCCATCTCCACTATTGCGAGTTGCTGGTCCTTGGTGAGTTGCAGGAGCGTGAGCGGTACGCCAAGGGAGTTGTTGTAGTTCCCCTGCGTATAATGGAGGTTGTATTTGGTCCTGAGCACAGCTGCGGTTAACTCCTTGGTCGTCGTTTTGCCGTTGGTGCCTGTGATAGCGATGACCGGTATATTGAGTTGACGTCTCCATGCCCGTGCCAAGTCCTGCAACTCAGCCATCGCATTCTCGCCTTTGATAACAAAAGCCGCGCCGTCGCTGACCGCCTGATCAACATAGTCATTACCGTCAAAATGCTCGCCTTTAAGTGCTACAAAGATACAGCCGGGAGTAATCTTCCGGCTGTCCGTCGTGACGGTAAGGGATGTCTTATTTTTTATTAGGCAACTCCAGTCCATATCCTTTTTTCTTATCCTCTACTTTGAGTGCGAGTGATAGAATGAATGCCAATACGCCAAATGAGGCGAACACAATCATCGGAACGAGATAACCGTTGGTCACTACACGCAGTTTGCCAATCAGCATCGGCACCAAGCAAAGCCCGATATTCTGCACCCAGAATATGAGGCAGTATGCAGAGCCCAGCACTTTCTCGTCAATAATCTTAGGTACAGAAGGCCACATGGATGCTGGAACAAGGGAGAAACTGACACCGAGTACCAGAATCGTCACCAAAGCAAGCCATTTGTGCGGATATGCCGGCAAAACAAATGCAAAGATACTATGACAAACAATCATAATGATTGCACCAATCATCATCATCGAAGCTCCTTTACCTTTATTATCAATAAAGGCTCCGAGGAACGGGGTAAGTACCATTGCAAGGATTGGGAACCACTTGAACAGACCTGCAGCCTCTGCATTGGAGATCGAGAGTGTCTCTTCGAGGAAATTCGTCGCAAAGCGTTGGAACGGGAAGATAGCGGAGTAGTACAACACGCATAGCAGAGCTATTATCCAGAACATCTTCGAGCGGAAAATTTGTCCGAGGTCGGAGATATGGAACTCATCTTCCGGATCGGAAGTATCTACTTTCTCGCCTGCGGCAGCCAGTTGCTTGTCGAACTTGTTGTCCATCACGCAGAAAACAAGATAGTTCAGCAAGCCTATAACGAGCAGTAAAGCGGAGAAAAGGAAGGGGGCCGTAACGGAATCAAGTCCGTCTTTAGCGAAATGGTGACTGATGAGCGGCGAGAAAAACATCGCTGCAAAGACACCGATACGTGCGATAGACATCTCTAAACCCATCGCCAAAGCCATCTCTTTTCCTTTGAACCACTTAGCCAGCACTTTGGAAACAGTCGTACCCGCCATCTCGCAGCCGCAACCGAAAATCATAAAACCGAACATCGCCATTTTGGCGGAACCAGGCATAGAAGGCCACCATGAGTTAAGCCACACCATCTCATTCGCGCCAAACCACTCGGATATACCGATATATTTGATTGCGGCACCGATGACCATTAACGAAGCGGAGAGCGTTCCCGTAAAACGTACTCCCATCTTATCCAGAATGATACCGGCTAAGATGAGAAACCCGAACACATTCAGTAGATATTCTCCGGCGGCATAGGTGCCGAATACGCCTTGATTCCATCCCAAATGCGGTGTCTTCTCCAACAGAGAAGCCAACGGAGAAAGGATGTCCACGAACATATACGCGAAGAACATCATGGACGCCACGAGAACCAGTACCGTCCAGCGCGCTAAAGCGCTATCATTTAGTGCTTGTTGTATTTTTGCCATAACGTTTCTTTTTTTTGAGCCATTCGAGTTTCCGTTTCTCGTACTCCTCGTAGTGTTTCTCAAGATACCCGTCAGCCATGAGCGCTTACTTGATACCCAGTTCTTTACGTACGGCAGGTGAAACATCTACAGCGCTGTCTGCCATGTAAACAAGCGCTGCGGAGTCGAAGATATATGTATATCCCTCGCGTGCACCAACGGCTTGGATGGCTTTGGTGAGTTTCTCGTGTACCGGAGCCAATAATTCCTGTTGTTTCTTTTGGATGTCCTGCTCTGCAGTCTGATAGAATGTCTGGATACGGGCTTGCATCTCTTGCAACTCCTGTTGACGCATTTGTTTGATAGCGTCTTGCATCGTAGACTCGTTCTGCTGATAGTCCTGATACTTCTTCTGAAGCTCTTCTTGCATCATAGTCAGCTGGCTCTCATACTGTGACTGGATTGTATCCATCTGAGCTTTTACTTTCGTCACTTCAGGCATCTGTTGGAAGAGTTCGGATGTGTTGACGTGACCGTACTTTTGAGCGCTAACCATCATCGGTAATACAAGCGCCAAGATAACAAAAATCTTTTTCATAACGATAAAATTATATAAATTCAATATTACTTTTCTACAAAAACTATGCCATTAGCGCGCTCCGAGTTTCTGGAGGACCTTGTCGGACAGGTCAAGCTTGGATGACATATAAATAAGTGAAGGGTCCGCCGAGCGGTCTTTAACGATGTCCAGGAACTTCTCGTTCGCTATCTCCTGAATAACGGCATAAATCTCATCTTGGATAGGTTTGATGAGTGCTTCACGTTTCTTGAACAGTTCCCCTTCCGGTCCGAAGTATTTGCGTCGTAGTTCAAGCACTTCGTTCTCCTTGGCTACTATCTCCTCCTCGCGCTTGCGTTTCATATCGTCGGATAGGAAAATCTGTTCGGTTTGGTAGTTGGTAGCCATAATACGTGCTTCCTGCTGTGCAGCGTCTATCTCTTTCTGCCATCGTTTGGAGATAAGCGTGAGCTGCTCGTTGGCGGACTCATATGAAGGCAGGTTCTTGAGAATATACTGCATATCAATATAAGCGACGTTGAGGTCTTTTGCCTGTGAACAAATCGCTATTGCTGCCAAAAAGGTAATAATCAAACTGATTTTTTTCATAGCCTTATATATTATAGTTCTTGTCCCAGTACGAAGTGGAATTGGCTGCCACCATATTGTGAGGAACCGTTAATCTTGTCAAATCCCCATCCCCAGTCAACACCGAGCAGACCGAACATTGGCAGGAAGACGCGTACACCGACACCCGCACTGCGTTTGAGGTCGAACGGGTTGTAATCTCTTATGTCAGCGAAGCAGTTACCGGCCTCCAAGAAACCGAGTACCCATATATTAGCCGACTGCTGGAGCATAATAGGATAGCGTAACTCCATCGTAAACTTATTATACAGATAACCCATATTACGTCCTGTAGCCGGATCATACGGTGTGAGCGAACCGGAGGAGTAACCGCGCATTCCTACGTAATCCGTAGCGTAAGTGGTTGAAGCCGACATACCGTCTCCGCCCATATAGAAAGTCTCGAACGGAGACTTGAGGTCTTTGTTGAAGTGACCTAAATACCCAAACTCAGCCCGGGTCATGAGCACCAGTTTACTGTCACGTGAGAGAGGGGTGAAGACTTTAGCCGTGAACTTCCATTTGTGGTATTCGATGAGATGGTACTTATCATTATTATCCATCGCCGCATAGTCCTTGTTAGGATAGAAGAGAGACCACGGAGGGGTAATTTTCAACCCAAGTGAGAAGTATGAACCGCGACGGGTATAAATAGGGTTGTCAATGGACGAACGGGACAGTTGCAGATTGAGCGTGAGGGAATGGCTGAAACCGTCCGAAATAAGAAGGTATGGCCAGTTCTTCATCATGTACATCTGATAGCCCAATTCACCATAGAACTGGAAGTAGTCATCGGGCCAACGCAGACGTTTACCGTAACCGAGCGTTACACCAAAAATACGCTGGTATTTATCCGGGTCTGCTTCCGACTCCTGCAACTGCTGGTAGTAGTTGGAGTTGCCGGAGTAGTAATAGTAGTTAGAGTAGGTGTTATACAGGTTTTGGTATGCTTGGTAATAACGGTTGGAGTAACCGGTCTGGGATACAAAATAGACACTGGCACTCAGCATGTTAGGCCTTTTACCTCCGAGCCATGGCTCCATGAAAGACAAACCGACCTGGGTATAATACACGCCATTAGTGCGGGCATTGATAGAGAACGTTTGACCTTCCCCTTGCGGCACAATATGGCGATATGCTTTCTTGTTAAAGATATTCTGGATAGCAAAGTTTGTGAACTTCAAGCCCAACGAACCGATAAGACCTGTAGCACCCCAACCGAGCGAGAACTCAATCTGGTCAGATGACTTCGTCTGCAGTTGATAGGTGATATCTACCGTTCCGTCCTCGGGATTAGGCTGGATATCAGGGACCAGTTTCTCTTGGTCAAAGTGTCCCATTTGAGCTAACTCACGCAGCGAACGCATAATGTCGGACTGAGAGTATAACTGGCCGGGCTTGGTGTATAACTCACGCCGTACGACATGCTCATACACGCGGGTGTTACCAACGATATTGATGCGATTGATGGTGGCTGGCTTACCCTCAAACATACGCATCTCGAAGTCGATAGAGTCATTCTCTACTGCCACTTCTATCGGCTGGACATTGAAGAAGAGGTAACCGCGGTCGTTATACAGTTTGGCGACGGCGTCATCATCCTCCTGCAAACGCTCGTTAAGCAGCTTGAGGTTGTACGTATCGCCCTTCTTGATGCCTAAGGTCGCGTCCAATAGTTCATAAGGATAAATGGTATTACCGACCCATGTGATATTACGGACATAGTATTTGTCCCCCTCGCTGATGGTCATGTAGATATCTACGCGAGTCGGGTCTTCGGGATTAGGGACAACACTATCTGCCACGATATGGGCGTCGCGATAACCGATTTCGTTATACTTGGCTATTACCGCTTCCTTGTCTTTCTCATACTCTTCGGTCACGAATTTCTTGGTGCGGAAAAGGTTGGTGATGTGGTTGTCGTTTGTCTTCTTCATCGCTCGGTTAATCTGAGTATGCGTCAACGCCTCGTTTCCGGTGATGTAGATTTTTGCCACTTTGGTCTTTACCTTCTTATCGACATTGATAATTACTTTGACATAGTTCGGTTTGTCGCGGTCAGGGAACTCTACAACTTGTACTTCCGCATTGTGGAAGCCTTTTTCGGCGAGGTATTTCTTTATCACGGTCTTGGCACGGTCGCGGAGGTTAGGGGTCATCTGGTTTCCTTTAGCGATACCTACCTTCACTTCCAAGTCGTCTTTCTCGCTTTTCTTAAGTCCGTTATATGCTACATCGGAAACACGAGGGCGGGGCGTAAGAGCAATCTCAAGCCATACTTTACCGGCTTCCATCTTGGTCGCTTTGATTTTTACATCAGAAAAGAGACCCTGTTTCCAGAAGCGTTTGAGTGACTTGGTTATTTGGTCGCCTGGCACCTCTATCTTGTCGCCTACAGCTAAACCGGAGAAGCCGATGATTACAAAGTCTTCGTAGTTATCTGCTCCGCTGACGGTGATACCGGCGATTTCGTATGTCTGACGGCTAAGCGAGTACTCCACTTCAGGCACATTCTCCATAATCTGCTCCGGTTGAAGAAGCATGGCCGTATCCGTAACGAGTGAATCTGCTACAGCTACTGAGTCTGCTGCCACAACCAAAGAGTCCGCCGGCTCCGCATAGAGAGTCAGGCAAACGCACCACGCTAAAAGAAAAATAATATGTTTAGTTAATCTGTTCACTTGTTTTTCCAAACCGGCGTTCGCGGTGTTGATAGTTGACGATAGCCTTGTAAAACTCTTCCGTAGTGAATTCAGGCCAGAGACAATCTGTAAAGTATAACTCGGAGTACGCTAACTGCCAGAGCAGAAAATTGCTGATGCGTAACTCGCCGCTTGTACGAATAAGCAGGTCTGGGTCCGGGATGTCTTTCGTTGTCATGAGATCAGCCACCAGTTCCTCGTTGACATCTTCCGGACGGATGACACCTGATTGGGCAGCCGCTACAGCTTTACGCACTGCATTCACAATCTCCCAACGTGCAGAGTAACTGAGTGCAATGACAAGACTGAGACCGGTATTGGATGCGGTTTGCTCGATACACCCGAGGAATTTCTTATGTGCAGCCTCCGGAAGACGGTCTAAGTCGCCAATGGTCAATAGGCGCACATTATTCTTCATAAGGGTAGGTGTCTCTTTCGCAATCGTATCTACAAGTAATGTCATAAGGGCATCTACCTCCTCTTTAGGACGATTCCAGTTCTCGGTTGAGAATGTGTAAAGCGTCATATAGCGCAAACCCAATTCGGCTGCGGCTTCCGTGATGTTATGTACAACCTCTACACCCTGTTTGTGACCAAACATGCGCGCCAGTCCCTGTTTCTTCGCCCAGCGTCCATTGCCGTCCATGATAATTGCTATATGCTGCGGAAGACGCTCCGGGATTATTTGTTCTTTATAGGTCATCACTATAAGCAGTATTTGCAGATTTTCTTTTCTCTTCCAAATTCAAAAACTATGCCAAGCATCAGTTGTCCCGTCAAGTCACAATTCAAAACATTGCTTCCATTGAGGCGATGGGTATTGCCCAAACTCTCTACACTCTCCAAGTCGTCGGCGAAATAGAGGTTGTGCTGCCATGCGAGTTGGAGTTGCCAACGAGGTGCAAACACCCACTTGACTCCCATTCCAAAAGGCAGATAGGCTGCGGCTGTACCGTAATTAAAACCGTATAACCCCACACCGATTCCAAGGAATATATATGGTGATATCGGCTTGACGCGACTATCATATTCCTGCAGCCCCAGCCTGAAGAAGTTAAACTCCGCCACCACGTCTAAGTTAATCAGTTTATTTGACCATACAAAATCCGGCTCGTCAGGAACAGTGCCCCGGATGACTTGGTGCAGACCTTTTAGCTGCAAAGCCCAGCGCTTGTCAAATTTATAACGCAGATGACCTCCATAAACCTCTCTGACATTCGTAAAAACATGCGTGGCGGCATCTCCTACATAATAGCCGCAGCCCCCCTGAACACCTAATTCCCATTTATAGGGACGGCTCTGGGCTGATAGACCTGACGAAATGCCCCAAACAAGGAGGAAAACGACTATATATTTGTTATAAATTCTGCTCAACATAGGCACACGCATCGTGCGCGTTCAAAATTTAGCGCGCAAAGATACGACAAAAAAATGAAATACGCAAAAAAAGTTTACTTTTTTATCAAAAAACGGAACGCATCGGCTACTTTTGCCACTTCAATGAGTTCAATTTGACCTTTTTTAGACGAAATTCGTTGCCCGGCGGGAATGAGCATACGTTTGAATCCGAGCTTCTGGGCTTCTTGTATCCGCTGCTCTATTCGGGCAATAGGACGGATTTCTCCGGCGAGACCTACTTCGCCTGCTACCGCCGTATCGGCATCCAAAGGAATATCCATATTCGATGACAGAACGGCAGCCAGAATGGCTAAGTCGATGGCAGGATCATTCACCTTGATTCCTCCTGCGATATTCAGAAAGACATCTTTCTGTAGCAATTTGAATCCGACACGTTTCTCTAATACTGCAAGAAGCATATTCAGTCTTCTTACATCAAATCCGGTGGAGGAACGTTGCGGAGTTCCGTAAGCGGCAGATGAAACAAGTGCCTGCACTTCGATAAGGAAGGGTCTTGCACCTTCTACCGCAGCAGCAATAGCGATACCCGACATTCCTTCACGGGAAGTAGATAGCAGCAATTCCGAAGGGTTGGTCACTTCCCGCAGCCCGGATTGCAACATCTCGTAAATACCTATTTCGGACGTGGAACCGAAGCGGTTTTTTTGAGCGCGGAGAATGCGGTACATATAATGCTGGTCGCCTTCGAACTGAAGCACCGTGTCCACAATATGTTCCAGCACTTTAGGACCGGCAAGCGCCCCCTCTTTATTTATGTGGCCTATGATGATGAAAGGAATATTGGTTTCTTTAGCGAATTGCAGAATACGCGCTGCACATTCACGAACTTGGGTCAGACTGCCGATGGAGGCATCCAAACCATCAGTGGAGATAGTCTGAATAGAATCGATAACTACAATCTCAGGGTTGATTTCCTGTACATTATTCAGAATGCGTTCGAGTGAAGTCTCTGCAAGTAAAAAGAGGTTCTTCGGCTGACCGCTTAGACGTTCGGCACGCAGTTTGATTTGTTTGGCAGACTCCTCTCCGCTGGCGTAGAGGGTACACCGGTCTCCTTGCTGCATCAGGACTTGCAGCGCAAGGGTTGATTTGCCGATGCCCGGCTCGCCACCTAACAAGACCAGACTTCCCGGTACTAATCCTCCGCCCAGAACACGATTGAACTCTCCGTTATACACATCCAGTCGCATCTCTTCTTGGGCCTCTATGTCCTGAATACGTTGGGGTCTTGCGGCTGTGGTTTGGGCGGAACGTATCTTGCTGTTGGTGGACGCTACAATCACTTCCTCTTCATAGGTCCCCCATTCCCCGCAGACAGGACAACGACCTAACAGTTGCGGAGCTTTGGCACCACAGGATGAGCAGACATATTGTACAGTGGATTTAGCCATTAGAATTCAAACGTTTTGCGCTCTTCTGCCAACCGCGTATCGGGAAATACCTCCAACGCCTCGTGAAGAAATTGCCGGTGGTCGTCCACGCGTGCTGAGAAGTGCCCGATAAGCAAATTCTTTACCTGCGCATCACGGGCAATCATGGCTGCCTGACGGGCTGTGGAGTGAGTCGTCGCTTTGCAGCGGGCTTCGTGTTCATCGGTGTAGGTGGACTCATGATAAAGCAAATCCACTCCCTCTATCTGAGGAATGATTTTGGGCGAATACATAGTGTCGGATATATAGGCATAGCGCCGTTGGCCTTTTTCAGTAAAGAGAAAGCCGCACGTAGGTACCTTGTGCTTCAGCGGTATTGTCTCTACGGTCACATTTCTGTCCTCAAAAATAACTGCCTGCTTACGTGGGCTAATAGGATGAAATACCACCTCAAAACTCATCATGTCACCGCAGTGGTAATCGATGAGCGGGTGTAGCAGTTTTTGTAAATCCTTGTGGGCATAAACATGCAACGGCTGGGTACGCTTCATCATACTCAAGGTGGAGATGAGCCCTATCAGACCAAAGCAGTGGTCACCATGGAGGTGAGAGATAAATACGGAATAGAGACGGGCTGTCTTGAGCCCCATCTGACGCATGGTAAGTTGAACGCCTTCGCCGCAATCAATTAGAAATGACTTGTCGTTGAGGTGAAGCATCTGTCCGGATGGACTGTTCTGGAAGGTGGGTAATGCGCTTCCTGAGCCTAATATGGTAACTGAACCGGTCATTATAATTGGGAGAGTAGGTTACGAATCTTATCGCCGAGGGCGGATTTGGTACGGATATGTTCCAATACGGCCATAACAAACGGATTGCTCTCGAACGAACCGCGTACTGACTCAAAGTCTGCGCGCTGTTGGGATGCATCGCCGTCCACACCAAACCCGGTTTGTGAGTTGAGGTCAAACTCCTTTCGTGCGTCGTCATATACCATATGGTCAAGATCTACAACGGCTTTCTGCCAGTTGTCCACCACACGGCGTACTTCCTCTAAAGTAATCTGACTGATCGGATGACCGATGACTTTCTCTATCATGTCTGCCGCCCATGTCCACTCGTAGGTATAATAATGCTGATGCATTTCTACAAAACGCTCTCTTACTTGCTCAAGACTCAAACGGTCTTGTTCCATATCGTCCAACAACTTCTTCACTTCCGATTTAGGAGCAATTAGACCGGCTAAATCTACCCATTCTCCCTGACCGATTGTGCTGTCGGGGATGAGCACTTTGCGCAGGTCTTCGAACGAATGAATCTTGCCCTCGTTCTTCTCAATTCGGGAGATGAGGGAGTTGCCGAGGAACTTGCTGATACCTATCGTATAGAGTTGTATGCCGTGCGTGAGCGAGGTGTTACGAATCTTACAGTTCTTGTAGCCATATACTTCGGTATTCTCTCCGGAAAGGGTACGTAACTCTTTGAGAATCTCCATACCGTGCCACATCTTCTGTACGGTATAGGGTGAAAGCAGGTTGAAGTTAATCTGGTCCAATAAGTCAGGATCCTTGCGGTTATCACGCTTTGGCCATTTTTGTGCATCACGTATCGTGCCTACAGTGCGGAGGTTAGCACCCGGAACGAGATAGGACTCGGAGTTGTTCTCTATCAGATAAGAGAATGGCAACTCAGACGTATCTGCGTGGTGGGTGTGTCGTCCCATAACGAGCGAGAACGCACCGATACGGGAGGGCCAAAGCAGGTATGAATCCGATGTCGTCTTGGCACCGCGCTCAGCTACACCCTGATGAATAGGACCGAGCTTATACATGTGGTTTGACTGGTTGCTTCCGGAGCCTGCGTTAAGGAATGAGAACATTCCGGCAATAAGAAGAGTCGATTTATGGTGTGTAACAGTGTACGGGCCGGCAAATATAGCACATGCCTCACCATGCATACCTTGGCAGTTACTGAAGAAAAGTGATTCGCCTGCAGAATAATGCTTGTCGAAAATACAACCTTGCCCTACAAAACACTTGTCCACTAATGTGGAATCATTTATCTCCACGCCGGAGCAGATGATGAAATCCGTACATTTGACGCCGGAACCTAACTTGACTGGGGCAAACCGGTTCGAGTTAATCGAGCCGTTCTTGAGACGGGAGGTGCCGACTATCTGTGCGCAGTCACCTATGCGGACATTCTTGATGCTGCCGCTATTGAGGATACGTACGTTCTCGCCTATCGTACCATAGTCAGCTGCTTGCTGAGCGGCATAAGCGTCAATGCGCTTCTCCAAATTGGCTATCATCTGCGGACGGTGCCGATAAAGCGTCAGTATGTATGCCAAACTGGCGGTAAGTTCGTTGAAAATAGGTATCTCACGTCCGCCACCCTCGTTCATCACGGGGACACGTACACCGTTACCGAAGGTCGTTGTGCCGTCCACAAGAATGGCATTGACGTTCTCGATACACGTGTCCTTACCGATACGGTAGTTGGCTATATAGTTGTGGATGTTGTAGAAATGACAGTTATCGCCTACTTCTACGTTGTGCAAAGTGGCATGGGTAATACCTGAATGCACACGCATTCCGCCTGGTAAGTCAAACTCTCGCTCAAAAACACCAAGGCTGCAGCGCCCTGAAAAATGAGTGTCTTTGATATAGTCTGGACGGAAAGCGTCTGCTACTTGGACTAAAGTCCAGTCATGCGCAGAGCAGTTCTGGGACTCCAATTGCGCAATCTCTTGTGGGGTCAGCGGTCTCATTTACGTAAGTCAAGGAAGATTCGTGTAAATACGCGTTTCGTATATTCAGGGAAATCGCCTGAAGTGAGCCAACCGTAATAACCTGTATCACGACGGAACACATCCGCTACGCGCAAACCTTTGTATTTGCCGAAATTGAAACACTCAATACCTTCATTGTCGTAGACAATACGACCTGCAAAGTCCGCAAATTTCTGACTTCCGGCAGTATATTCGGCAAGTTCGCCAACGGTCGAAGGAATGTCATAGCGCTCTAATTGAGCCATCAGCACTTCAAACGTGGCTTGAGTGTCTGCATTCGCAGAGTGGGCATTATCAAGGTCCTTGCCGCAATAAAACTTGTATGCAGCAGTTAGATTACGGGGCTCGTTTTTAGTGAAGATAGTGAACACATCAACCATTTGCATCCGCTTGAGGTCTATATTGACATCAGTGCGCGCAAACTCTTCCGCCAGCAGCGGCAGGTCAAAATGGTTCGAGTTATATCCCGCCAGATCACAACCCTCAAGGGTTTTGGCAATTTCTGCCCCTATCTGTTTGAAGGTGGGGCAAGAGGCTACATCCTCGTCATAGATACCATGAACAGCAGAGGCTTCGGCGGGTATATGCATCTGCTGCTCCACGCCTAAAATCGTCTCTACTGGTTTGACACGGTAAGTCTTACTCTCCGACGAACCGTCGGGAAAGAGTTTGATATAACTCAACTCCACAATACGGTCAGTGGCTATGTTCACTCCGGTCGTCTCCAAATCAAAGAAAACGAGCGGCTTGCTTAAAACGAGTTTCATGCGTATTATTCGTTAAGCAGCATCGGCATTAACAGCATGAGAATATCCTCGTTCGGCTCGTTTTCTGCCGGCAGAATAAGACCTGCGCGAGCAGGATCGGCCAATTCTAAAATAACTTCTTCGCTGGCAATAGAACTCAGTATCTCGATAAGGAACGGAGCTTTGAAGCCGATAGCCATCGGAGCACCTGCGTATGAGCAGGAGATGGTCTCTTCTGCGCTGGTCGAGAAGTCTATATCTTGAGCGGAAATCTTGATTTGGTTCTCTGTCAGAGCCAACTTAAGCAGGCTCGTGCCGGTATTGGCAAATACAGCTACGCGCTTGCATGCATTGATAATCGTTTGGCGGTCAACAACCACTTTGTTTTGGTTGTTTTGTGGAATAACGGCGTTGTAGTTCGGAAAACGACCTTCAATCTGGCGGCATACTACCAGTGTCTTGCCGAACTCGAAGCGTGCGTTCTTTTCGCCGAAGATGATGGTGATAGAACCTTCTTCTTTGGCTAACACGGTCTTGAGCAAAGCAGCCGGCTTCTTGGGCAAAATGAAATTCATTGCTGAGGGAGCACTGATAGACGTGTTGGTGTAGCGGACAAGACGGTGTGCGTCCGTTGCTACGAGAACAATCTTATCCTCAAGCATATCAAAATAGATTCCGTTCATAACAGGACGCAACTCGTCGTCTGCCGTGCAGAATATAGTCTTATTGATAGCGTCAAGCAGTACTTCTGCCGGGAACTCGATACGACCGTTCTCAGCGCCTGATACCGGCATCTCAGGATACTCGTTACCATTGGCACCTACAAATGAATATGTACCGTTCTCGCTCGTGATGTTGATGGCGTAGTTCTGGTCGTCAATCTGGAATGTAAGAGGCTGCTCCGGAAATTCCTTCAGCGTCTCAAGAAGCAATTTCGCGCCACTGGCTACCTTGCCGGCACCTTCTGCATTCTCAACTTCAATCGTCGTGCGAATTGTCGTCTCACCATCGGACGCCGTCATCGTCAACTCATTGCCGCTAAGGTCAAATAATACATCTTCAAGTATTTGAAGACTGTTCTTCGGAGCAATCACTTTGCTCAGTGCTTGCAATTGTGCAAACAACTTCGTGCTGGATACATTAAATTTCATATTCTTATCACTTAATGGTTAATTTCATTTTTTAGCGCGCAAAAGTACAACTTTTTTACTACATATGCAAATAAATCTGCATATTTTTACCAAAAATTTGCATAATCTAAAAAAAAGTATTACTTTTGCAGCCCGAAAACGCAATTTATGCTGCCATTGGACTTCTTGGATATGATGAGACAACAACTCGGCCCTGAGGCTGAGCAGTTGTTCCGTGCGCTCGATACGGAGCCTGTTACATCAATCCGGCTCAATGACAAAAAAGATGTTCTGGACTTCCCCTGTGATATCGACGAAGTGCCGTGGCATATTGACGGATATTATCTTGCTGAGCGCATCCAATTCACGTTAGACCCTCTCTTTCACGCAGGCGCATACTACGTGCAGGAAGCAAGTTCGATGTTTGTGCAACAGGTTCTGGACCAGTATGTCGCACCGGATAGTGTAGTGCTGGACTTATGTGCCGCTCCCGGAGGCAAATCAACCCTTATCAGCCAGCATCTCGGCGCACAAGGACTGCTTATCAGTAACGAAGTCGTTCGCCAACGGCTCTTTATACTCAGTGAGAATATCCAAAAATGGGGGAACGGCAATACCGTCGTCACCTTCAATAAGGCAGAAGATTTCGGAGAACGTACACCAAATCTCTTTGATTGCGTCCTTGTTGATGCTCCGTGTTCCGGCGAAGGTATGTTCCGCAAAGACAAAACTGCGAGGGACGAGTGGAGCCTTAAAAATGTACAGATGTGCGCCGAGCGGCAACGGGCAATCCTTATGAATGTGTGGGAAGCCCTCAAACCCGGTGGAGTGCTCATCTATTCAACATGCACCTTTAACGAGGAAGAGGACGAAGAGAACGCACAATGGATCGCTGAATGTCTCGGTGCGGAAATACTACCGGTACACTATGACCCGTCATGGGGTATTGAAGACGGCTTCCCCGGCTATCATTTCTATCCGCATAAAGTAAAAGGTGAAGGATTCTATCTCTGTGCTTTCCGCAAATATATAGAACCGTTTGCACCCTTTAAGATAAAAGAACCAAAACGCCAAGTCCACTGTAACCACGAGTACGAAGCTGTCTTGCGCACATGGCTCAAGGATCCGGAGAACTGGGTCTTCCGCCAGAACGATAGGTTTATGACGGCTTATCCTGCCAAGTTTAAAGCACTTATCGACATCCTATACGAGAACCTGACTTGTGTGCTGACAGGATTTGGTATTGGCGAAGAGCGGGGAAAAGGGGTCGCTCCGCAGCATAGTCTCAGTATGGCTAAAGTGCTCAAACGCGATGCCTTCAATACCATTGCGCTTACCAAGGAGCAAGCACTGTCATATCTGCGAACAGAACCGCTTAACTTGGAAAACGTACCGTTCGGAATCCAACTTCTTACTTACGAGGATGTACCAGTCGGTTTTGCTAAGAATGTAGGTAATCGCCTTAATAACCTCTATCCGAACGAATGGCGCATACGCCATCTCTAACTACATCAGAACCATAAAAAACGTAATAAAGCCACAAAAAAGAGCATCCCGTGCGGAATGCTCTCTTTTATACATGCGAATTTAAAATTCCCGAACTATCAGGGCTACATATTACTTCACTTGTGCACCGGTAGCGTTGTACAAACGGCCTTCGTGCTCAATGAACAAATGACCATTGCGCAGAACTTTCTTACCGCTTAACTTGCTCGCCTCAACGGCCTCAAAACCGGTAACAATACCCATCTCATCGTCGCATAGACCATATACCGTGCCTTCTGTCGGAAGAGACTGGTACTCATCAATCTTAACGGAACCCTTGTAGTAGAGATCATAAGTCTCCTTGTTCTCATTGAGAGTTATTTTCACTTCGTCCAATGTACCGGTTACGGTGCTGCTTTCTCCATCTGCGTAAGCAAGGAACGTAACTGGTCTGTTCGTATATGTCCCGCGTAAGTCTGAGCGTTTCGCATAGTTGAAACCAAATACCATTGAAACGCCATCGGATAGACCAACTGTACTCACTAAAGGAGCGTTTACGTAAGGCAGCCAGTTAAGATTATTTTCTAAGAGAATTGTTACCATTCCCTCAGAAAGCGAAGTTATGCTGTGCTGAGACCATATCCAGTCAAAATGACTTTCATGACTTTCATCGCTGTATATCGGGCAGTAGTCAGGCAGTACAATCTCTTGTGCGCAAATGCCTTCTACAGTACCGGATACATAAGCGTCGTTGATAAGTAAATTATAAGACAGATCATAAGCATCTGCTTTCTCGTTGAATAAAACCGTGAATGAACCGGATTTGAATTGCATATATTCAGGATCGCCGCCATCTTTTGATACCGCTGTAGCGACGGTTACATTGTCACTACCTATTTCATATTTACCGCGAATATCTTTCACATCTTTTGAAATTGGAGAAAAGACAAAGGCAAATGCAGCTCCGTCTGTCGGAGGGGTAGTCTTGTCAAGCCATTCAGGGTCGGTGGCAAGATAAAGACTGACTTTCGTGTCATTCTCCACAGGAGCCAACTTGCTTGCAGCAAATGGAAGGGTTCCCGTTGACTCTACCTCGCAATAATCCGGTCCCGCACTGCCTTCAGGGTCATATACAATCGTAAAGCCTTTTACCCTTACCTGACCATTCGTCACGCCTGCTGTCGTGTTGCTAACAAAAAACATTGCCGTTTGCTCGTTAATAGATACGGAAGAGCCGCTAGCTATCTCATCATTGTTGAGGGTCAATACACCCGTATTGGCAACATCATACGTGAAGGAGGCTGTCTTGATTATGCCCTTCTTGACAGTAACGGTTACTACGGCATTACCTGTCTGGTAAAGACGCCACTCGGTGCCATCTTCGTAAATCTTACCATTGTTACCTGCTTCGTTGACATATATAGCCAACGCTCCATCGTTATACAAATGCACTTCCTTGGTCCCGTTCGCATCATTCGGAAATAAATCGTGGACAGTCTTACTAACTGTCACTTCTGCTGCCATCATACTGCTTGCAAACAGCACCGCAGCAAATATGGAAAATACTTTCTTCATAACACTAAAATATAATTAATAACCAATTAGTCCTTATTCTTGACTCAGAACTACTTATTCCTGACTCCTATTAGGGCTTCTGAGCTCCGTAATTGGCTTTCGCACCAAACAACTTCAACGCTTTGTCGAAGTTATAGCGGTTACCGTACATTGATACGCGACGGGTTTCACTTCCTTGCATGTTCATACCCATTGCTTGACGGAACTGGTTGGAAGCGGAGTTCGGGTTGAAATTCTGCGACTGAGAGATGACTTTCAAATTGGCAAATGCCTCCAAATAATCCTTGTCGAATGCGTTGATAACAGCATCGCCTGCGGGTAACTCCAGGTTATTCTCTGCCTTCGGAAGTGTTTTCTCGTCAACCATATCCTCAATATCGGTGCACTTTACGTTGGTCCATTTGCCACCTCCTTTGGAAGGCAACTGCAAGTCTGCTGCGTTGAGGAAGTAGTAGTTGTCATACAGGTTGGTGATACGTTTGGCTTCAATAGGAGCGTCCGGGCCTGAGAGAGCGTGGGTACGTGCAACGGCTGCATAGTTGTTACCTACGAACAGGTTGTGGTGTACGTCTGCGCTGATAAGCGTCATGAACTCAAATCCGTAACCCATATCTTCCATGTATTTGTCACGGCACCAGCTGAAGGCAACAGTATTGTGGTGGAAATTCATATGCGAAGCCTCACCGTTTTTGTCACCACCGGTTACGCGGCAACCACCGTAGCGGTTAGAGATAATAACGTTGTTGTAAATCTCAACCTCACCGCAACGCGAACCAAACTGTAATCCAAAATAAGGACTGTTGGCAATCAGACAGTTGCGAATAATCACATTACCTGCAATCCAACCATCGGAGTGGAAAATCTGGTGGTGAACTTGTGGAGGAGTTGCGTCTTCCATACGACCGGTCTCAAACGCTTTTGACGGGCAACCGAAACGCTCGTCTGACGGGTCTGCAGGCTTGTAGAAATTCTCAAAACCGTAATCAAGCATGAAACCGTCGATAATAAGTGTGCCTTTCGCCTTCTTTGCCATTACATCATCCAAGTCCCTGGCTACAGTAATCAGGGCTTTGCTTCCGTTGGTACCTAATTGCTCCTGAGTAGGCTGAATTTTTGTGATATACTTCAGCGGGTCACGCTCCGTGAAGTCTGCGTTCCAACCGCCTTCCAATGTAATCCAGTTGTAAATCTCAATATAACCGGCATTTGCTCTGCCGAGGAAGTTGCCTTCGCTCACGCGAACAATAGCACCATTGTCGCCGTTCTCTTTAATGATGTCAAGCACTGCCTGAATGTCTTTCTTGGCAGTTGCTACACTCAGTCCGTCTGCACCGCGGGATGCTCCGTTTTTGGAGACATAGTACACCTTGGCATTGCCTGCCGGAGTAGCAGACTTAGCTTGGGACTGACTTTGGTTCTGTTGAGCTTGATTGTTGTGACCTGCATCCATACGGGCTTTGTCAACAATCGCATTGCCGGCACCGGCTGCTGTACGCTGAATAAGACCTCCAAGACCTTGAGCATGGAGACTACCTGCCATTGCTATCGCAACGAACAGGGAAAGAAAAGTTTTCGCTTTCATAGCATGTTAATAAGTAGATTAATATTTTTCAGTAAATTAACGCTGCAAAGATACACTTTTATTTTTATATATGCAAAAAAAAGTGTACTTTTTTAACCATTTTATTAACTTTATTGCCTTACCACCCTAAAGTAGTGGTCATCGGATAGTGGTCTGAGCAGTTTAAATAGTCAATATGGGTTTCTATAGGATGAAGTTGCTTCGAGCACAGAAGATAGTCTATCCGCAGACCGAAATGTCGTCGGCTGAATGTGGCTCCCCACTTGCACCAACTGGTGGACAGAAAGCAGTCTCTTAGTTCCCAACCGCGTATCTTTAAGTAGGAATAAGAAATGGGAGGCGTGTTGAAGTCGCCTGCTACAATAACGGGATAAGGAGATTGGTCTATCTCCTTCTTGATAGCTTGGGCTTGCACCATTCGAATCTTACGTGCGGACTCTAACTTGTCCGATATACGTTGGGCGGAGGCTTTGAGAGCACTACTCTCAATCGAGTCCGGTAAATCCTTCAACTCTAACCGGTTGGACTCCAAGTGATTATTGTACAAACGAAAAGTGTCGCTGCTTACAGCCACATCGCAGTAATCGGATATGTTGCCGCGCGATGAATAGCGTATCGTGGTTTTGTTGACAAGCGGATATTTGCTGAATACTGCCAAACCGTATTGATGACGCTTGTTGTATATCTTAAAGTCAAAATACGAATAGGGATATTTATCCAACGACTTGCGTAACTCGGGCAAGGTCAGATACTTGTCGTTCTTGTAGACATCCACTTCTTGCAGACAGATAATATCTGCATTTTGTCTCTGCAAATAGCGTATCACTCTGTTCTGGTATGCCTTTTCATACATACCCATTTGATGGGTGTTGTATGTGAGTACACTTAAATGATGGTCATACTCATCCTTCGGCGTACCATGTGAAAAAAGCAGCAATAACGCACACACAACTGCTGCCAAAAACGGCATGGCAATCAAGAACTTGACAATACGCTTATATGTCCTCTTTTTCTTTGTCACCGCTTACTTGGGATCAAGGGTAATGAGTGGAATAAGTATCTCTTCCATCGAAATTCCGCCGTGTTGGAACGTGTTGCGATAGAATTGGGCGTAGTAGTTGAAGTTGTTGGGATACGCAAAGAAATCTTCACCTGTGCAGAATACATAACTGCTGCTGATGTTCGGACACGGCAAACCGACTCGTTTCGGATGTGTAATCTCTAAAACGTTCTTGCTCTGACAATTAAGTGACTTCCCTACCTTGTAGCGCAGATTGGTGTTCGTGTTCTTGTCGCCGATGATCTGTACCGGATTTTGGACGCGGATAGTACCATGGTCCGTAGTCAGTATCACTTTATAGCCCAACTGGGCAATCCGACGGAACAACTCATATGTAGGAGAGTGCTTGAACCAACTCAACGTCAGACTGCGATAGGCTGCCTCGTCATTACATAACTCACGCATCATCTTACTGTCTGTACGAGAATGGGAAAGCATGTCTATGAAGTTGAGCACAACAATATTGAGCGGACTCTGTACACTCCTCAACTGCTTGATTACCTTCTCGCAGAAATCACTCTCGTTTATCTTGAAGTACGAGAAACTATAGTGCTTGCGGAAACGGTCTAACTGAGTCTGTATCAGCTCTTTCTCATTGAGGTTCTTGCCTTCCTCCTCATCCTCATCTACCCATAAATCAGGGAACATCTCTTGTATCTGAAGCGGCATCAAACCCGAGAATATCGCATTCCGCGCATATTGCGTGGCGGTCGGCAATATAGAGGAATAGCAATTCTCTTCCGTCGTCGTAAAGAACTCATTCAGTAGCGGCTGTATCGTCTTCCATTGGTCATAGCGGAAATTATCTATCACTACAAAGAATAACTTCTCTCCCTTGTCTAAGAGAGGAAAGAGTATATTCTTGAATATATCCGGCGACATAAGCGGGCGATTACCACTTGTGAACCACTCCTCGTAATTCCGACTGATAAACTTCGCAAATGCTGCATTAGCCTGCTGACTCTGCATATGAAGCATCTCGCGCATGGATGAATCTACATCCTGCAACTCAATATCCCAGCGGGACAAAGTCTTATATATAGCTATCCATTCATCCAGCGTCTTTGCCGTATCTATCATAAAACCGATATCGCCGAACTCCTCCTGATAACCTTTGTTCGTATGCTTCTCAACAATCTCACGCTGATGAATATGTTTCTTCAAACACAATAATATCTGACTCGGATTAACTGGCTTAATCAAATAATCGGCTATCTTGGCACCAATCGCCTGCTCCATGATTCGCTCCTCTTCGCTCTTCGTAATCATCACTACAGGAACGTCCGAACGAATAGATTTTATCGTTTCCAACGTCTCCAAACCGCTCAAACCCGGCATGTTCTCGTCTAAAAATACAATATCTACCGCCTCTTTACGGAACAAATCTATCGCGTCCTGACCGTTTGTCGCGCTCAAAACCTCGTAGCCTTTCTCTTTTAAATAGATGACATAAGGCTTTAATAAATCAATTTCGTCATCTGCCCATAATATTGTATTCATAAAAACCTCCTTTCTACCATAAATTACCCACGTCCCCACCGATTGGCAATGTATGCTCAATATATGCTCAATGTATGCTCAATGTATGCTGAATGTATGCTCAATGTATGCTCAACGGGACCGTACTATAACTCAATACCAACGTAATCCTAATTTTTGCACGCAAAAGTACTGCTTTTTTTATAAATATGCAAGAATTATGCCACTTTTATTTGTAGATATGCCAAAAATATTGTACCTTTGCGGCCAAATTAGCATGTGCAACCCATAAAATACTATCATTATGAAAAAAATTCTTCTTTCTTTAGTTGCAATCATTAGCGCCACAACTTTCGCGTTGGCAGATACGAGTGGAAAGTGCGGACCCAATGTTACGTATAATTACTACGTTGATAGTAAACAACTAACGTTATCAGGGTATGGCCCAATGGATGATTTTAATTCAGGCTATTCCCCTGCCCCTTGGAATAAACGCTTAGTTGAGAAAGTTGTAATGACAGGCTCGATAACAACCATTGGTAATGATGCCTTCGATACCCAACACTCACTTACTGAATTTACTTTTTGCTCGTCTGTGGAATCCATTGGTGCGGAAGCGTTTAGTAATTGTTATGGTTTGGAAAACATTACGTTACCGAATAACCTTGAGCAGATAAAAAAGTATGCGTTTGAGAACTGCGAAAAACTTTCCCGCATTAATATTCCCGCAAAAGTGAATTCAATAGGCGAGGGTGCTTTTCGCGCATGTACCAGTTTAACCAAATTTACAGTTGCGTCAACGAACCAATACTATATTGCTGATAATGGTGTTTTGTACAATAAGCCGAAAACTGAGCTTCTGTTTTTTCCGACAGCAGATGAGAATAATAGAACTTCTTATACTGTTCCATATGGTGTAATAACTATTGGCGAATTTGCTTTTTACCGTGCAGCTAAACTGCAAAGCATTGAACTACCGCCAACAGTAAAAGAGCTTGCATATAACGCGCTCTCCAGTCCGAATTTGACTTCTATTACTTGTGCAGCTAAAGTTCCTCCTACGGCTTCTTTGGCATTTGGCGATACACCAACTTCTACCACCATTATTGTTCCTACCGGAGCAACTGTGGCATATAAAGCTGCGTCAGGATGGAGTAAGTTTACAAATTACGTTGAGAAAGACTTCCCTGAAATCATCGACCCTACTTGTGCTGTTCCTACAAACTTAGCTTTGGTTGGAGAGCCTTCATTCAGCACGGCTGAAATTAGTTTGACACCCGGTTCGAATGAACAAGCTGGTTGGGGTTTCCGCTATAAGAAAGCCAGCGAAAGCGAGTATCAGACTTATCCAAATCGTATAGCCAATACTGGCGAATCAAGTTATTCATTCACTTTGACTAACTTAGAGCCTGAGACAGAATATAATGTGGTTGCTTTCGGTGTTTGCGCCGATGATGTAGAGGAAGATATCCTTAGCAAAAACTCTGCCGTATTTACTTTCACTACGGCAGATGCACCGGCTGAAGAGAAGACTCCGACGGTAGATAATGATTGGGTTTATTACGGCACAAATACGTTTGGTATGGATATTGAGATTGTTGAGAATCCGTATTGGGGTATAATGATTCCGACGAATACGGCCGTAAGCAAATACCTCGATAAAGTGAAAGTATATGCTTCTAACCTCGATAAACTGGAATTGGCTGTATATACAGGCGGCAATACTCCGGATAAAGCAACTAAAGTGTGGTCGCAAAACGTGCAACCGACTGACCTCAACCAACTCAATGAAGTGGCATTGTTAGAACCTATTGAATATAGAAAGAGCCAGCCCATGTGGATATTCTTCCGTCACCAACAAGCCTTCAACAATCCTATGGCTGCATCCGCAGATGCCAACGCGCCAAATGCTCGCTGGATTGGCATTCCTGCCGGAGATAAGGTGAATTGGATGGATGTCAAAGATTATGACTCGCAATACACGTATTTTGCTTGGCTCATTGATGCACACTTTACCACAACACCTGTCTATTACCCTTATGCTAAAGACCTTAAAGCAAATAAAGTGAAAGGTAGCTCTGTTACGCTCAATTGGACAGGTAGAGGTGATATGTACGAGGTACGCTATCGCAAAGTTGCTAATCCCGAAGAAGAATGGAATGTAAAAACAAATATCACGTCTAAAACTACTACTATCCTTAATTTGGTGGCGGAACGGGATTACCAATTCCAAGTTCGCGCTAAACTCGGAGAAGAATACAGCGAGTGGTCTGAAACCCTTGATATATTCACTGAGGATAAAGTGGCTATCGAGCAAGTGCTGGACGAAAAAATACCAAGCACAAAATTCATAGAAGATGGACAATTGTTCATCCTACACGATGGAAAAATCTATAACGCTTCGGGAATCCGCGTACAATAAACGTCCTGCAGGAATAAGCAGTCTCGCAACTACGAAATACTTCCTACTTGGTATGTCCGCCACTTGTCTATAAGGGCGGACATATCTTTTGGCCACTCGCTATCAAAAAACATCCGCTCTCCAGTTCTCGGATGAGTAAAACCAAGCGTTTTGGCATGTAATACTTGTCTGGGACAAAGGGCAAAGCAGTTCTGAATATACTGCTTGTATTTCTGGGTCGGAACACCTTTCAGAATCTCCGTGCCACCATATTTCTCATCGCTGAATAACGGATGACCGATGTGCTGCATATGAACACGAATCTGATGGGTACGACCTGTCTCTAAACGGCATTCTACCAACGTCACATATGGAAAACGTTCCAAAACACGCCAATGGGTTATTGCTTCTTTGGCATTAGGATTCTCCTCTATATCATATACCTTATACATAGTACGGTCACGGTTGTCCCGGGCTAAGGCTCCTTTAATCGTCCCCGAGTCCTCTGCGAATGTACCCCAAACAAGTGCATTATAGGTCCGTTCGGTCGTATGATTGAAAAACTGCAAACCTAAATTGCTCTTGGCTTCTGGGGTCTTGGCAATCAATAACAGACCGCTCGTGTCTTTGTCGATGCGGTGAACAAGACCTATGTCAGGATTATTCATATCCAACTGGTCGGAGAAATAATAGGCGAGAGCATTGAGAAGAGTATGCTCATAATTGCCGTGCCCCGGATGAACTACCAATCCTGCAGGCTTATTCACAACCAATACGTCTGCATCTTCATACACAATGTTAAGCGGAATATTCTCGGGATGAATAGTGAAGTCGTGCGGTTCGTGGTCTAATAGTATTTGTATCACGTCCAAAGGCTTCACCTTATGATTACTGCTTACTGCGACACCGTTGACAAGGATATTTCCCGATGCTGCTGCATTCTGAATACGATTACGGGACGTACCTGCCATATGTTCTGTCAGGTACTTGTCTACGCGTACCGGCGTCTGACCTTTATCTACTTCGCAACGCCAACGCTCCCATAATTCCTCGTCATCAATCATGGTGCTAACTAAAAGAAATCTTCCTCGTCCTGATGATTTTGAATAGTGAGTGCTTTCTCAATATCGGTGGATAGATAGATATCAACGCGTGAACCTTCTAATATCTGCGTGCCTGCGCTTGGCTCCTGACGATAAACAACGTATAGAGATTCGGTCTCCTCAGTCGGCTCTTCATCATATTCGTAGATTCCTAAAGTGAGATATTTGCTCAACAATAGAGAACGTGCCTCCGAAAGGCTCTTGCCGATAATATTAGGTACTGCTGTTTGTACATTGCCTTTGCCGCGACCAATAACCAATGTCACCGCGCTTCCTTCATCAATACGTTCTCCGGGAGTAAGTGAACGGCCGTTCTGGCGGACATCCAATACAAGGTCTTTATATTCAGAAGGCTCATATACATAATTACCGACTTCGATATTCAACGAACGCAATGTGGCTTCCGCTTGACGGAAACTAATGTCTTGTAAATCCGGTATAGGCACTTGGCGTAATGTCTTCGAATTGATAATTACATAGATAGAGCGACCATGCTTACAATGACTGTTCGCTAACGGAGATTGCTCCACAATTGTACCTAATGGTACTTTATTACTGTAGGTGGAGTCAACTACTGTCAATACCAAACCTTCATGACTGACTATTGCCTGCGCCTCCTCTAAATACATGCCGGTAATTGCTGGAACCTCCACTTCAATGCCATGTTCGGTGTAGCGCTTAAGATAGCCTAATACAAGCATCAATAACGCTATACCGATGACTAATGCTACAAGCAGATTCTTAAGTATAAAACCTGCTTTGGTCTCGTTCATGAATGTCTTGAATGTCATATTTGCCTAATTTTCGTGCAAAAGTACATTTTTTTTTTGATAGTTCCAAAAAATATCCTAACTTTGCCGCCGATTTGCGAAATAATTCGCATATCTAACCTTTTAAAGCTTTAAATAATGAAGAAATTAATGTTAGTTGCAGCTATCGCTATTTGCGCAATGGGGTGCTGCAAAAAAGCAGACGGAAAGTGCTGCAAAGAAGAGGGTAAATGCTGCCAACAAGAGCAAAAATGCTGCGAAGCTGAGGCTGAACAAGCTGTCGCTGATTCTGCAGTCGTTGAAGTTCCTGTTGAACAAGTGGCTGAGTAATGCACTTAGTACTGACTATTACCGAAAAGCGACAAGAGATTCTTGCCGCTTTTTATTTTTCAAGCAAATCAGGACGACGTTCTTTTGTGTGCTGAAGGTTCTGCTCATATATCCATTCCTCTATCTTGGCTTGGTGACCAGATAGTAATATCTCCGGTACTTTCCAACCTTTATATTCTGCAGGACGGGTATATACTCCGGCTTCCAATAAATTGTCCTGAAAACTGTCGTTGAGCGCAGATGTTTCGTCTCCGATTGCTCCGGGAATAAGTCTTACTATGGCATCTGTCATCATAGCAGCTGGCATCTCGCCTCCTGTAATAACAAAATCGCCGATTGAATACTCCTTGGTTATAAAATGATCGCGTACACGCTGATCGACACCCTTATAGTGACCACATAGAATAATAATATTCTGTTTGAGAGATAGCGTATTGGCGGCTTTTTGAGTAAAGGGCGCACCATCAGGCGCTGTAAAAATAATCTCATCGTAATCACGTTCCGCCTTAAGTGCCGTGATACAGCGGTCTATGGGTTCTATCTGAAGTACCATACCCGCCGAAAAACCAAAAGCATAATCGTCTACTTTACGATGCTTGTCCAACGTGTAATCTCGTAAATTGTGAACGTATATATCAACGAGCCCTTTGGATTTGGCACGCTGAATAATGGAGTGATTTAGGGGAGACTCTAATAGCTCCGGACAAGCTGTGATGATATCTATGCGCATGAACTTAACAAACAATAAGTTAGTATATATGTCCTATGGTACAGGATCGTAGCCGCTACCTCCCCAAGGATGGCAACGCAGAATGCGTTTGATGCCTAACCATGTCCCTTTGAAGATGCCGTACTTCTGTACTGCTTCAACCATATATTGACTGCAGGTAGGTGTATATCTGCACGATGGAGGGGTTAATGGAGATATACAATATCTGTAAAAATATACCGGTAAAAGAAATATGTTACGAATTAGCTTCTTCATTGAGTTTGTTGATCGTTTTTACAAATGCCTTGTTAATAGACGGATAACTAAGCATGTTTTTATCCATATAATTAAAGGCAATAATATAGTCTTTCACGAGCGCGTTCCTGTTCACTCGCCATGCCTCACGCATCTGACGCCTAAGCCTGTTGCGGTCAACCGCGTGCTTGAAAAGAGATTTCGGAGCCCAGATAAGTACTTGGGTTCCATCCGCTGTGCTTACTGGCATATATGTGACCCGCAAGGGCCAAACAACCAGTCGCTTACCTCGCTTGTACAGGTCTGCAATACGCATCTTTCCGCACAGACGTTCATATTTAGGAAAGGTGTTGCTCAAGATAATGTTCTATTGCGGTGGTGATACTCGGGCAATCAGGTGTTGGGGCAAATATATCTACTTTAAACCCCGACTCTTTGGCTGAGGATACCGTGTTTTGACCAAAACATCCGATAACGGTTTCTCCTTGCTGCCAGTCAGGGAAATTCTTACGTATTGATGACACGCCTGTCGGAGTAAATAGTACCACCATATCATAATCAAATGGCTCATTCTCTGGCCATTGGGTAGCAACTGTCTTATACATAACGGCCGGCTTAACCGTGATATTATGCTCGGCAAACATATTGATTGTGTTGTCATTATGCACGTCAGACATAATCATTAAGTACTTCTCATTGGGCCTGCGATACATGGTCGGGAGCAAGTCTTCAAAGTGATTATGCTCGCTGAAAAAGACTTTACGTTTACGATACTGTATGTATTTCTGCAAATAGTTGGCTACTGCCTCTGAAATACAATAATAGTGCATTGAATCCGGAACTTGGAGGCGCAGTTCTTCACATAACCTGAAATAATGGTCTACTCCTAATCGCGAGTTGAGCAGTACTGCAGTATAATCCAAAGGGTTTATACGCTGCTGCCTGAACTCATGGGCATCTAATCCTTCAACATGGATGAGAGGGCGGAAATCAAAATGCACACCATAGCGTGCCTCCATCTCGGAGTAGGGATTACGCTCGGACAAAGGACGCGGTTGGGAAATGAGAATCTTCTGTATCATATACTTTTTAACTGTATGCTAATTTAAATGAGTCGTTGGACACCAATAACCATTGCAGTCATGGGAATAATTTCAAGAGTAAGGGCATATAATGCAATATATGGTAGAGAGTTGAGACCTGAGTAATAGTGCTGAACTAACTTAACTATCACATCTATACAGAAAAGAATAGCTACGGCTAATAACATCCACCTCATTACAGCAGTATTCCCGATATTTATCATTATCAGCAAGAATGGGTAAAGCACAATGCAAAATGCTGTCCAAATATTGGAGTACTGTGGCATGTAGAAATTAGTATTCCCCTTCAATTCAAATACATAACTTAATAGCCAGGCAATAACGGACTTAAGCGCAACAAAAGCTAGCACAATCAGTATTATAAGGAAATATGTCAGTATGGAAAAATGTCCCTGTTCGTAGCAGGCAAGATAAAGAGTCATTGCTATCACACCTAAGCGGAAAACAACAAGGGCTATTGCACCCCATATGTTAACAGCACTGTCTCCGTATATACGTTCCATACGCGAGAAAGTCGTACGAAAACTCATTCGGATAGTCTCCGGCTGTTGGACTGATGCCACTACCAAGCATAGCAACAAACACAGCATCAACCACGATGGCCATGCCTCTGACAGCGGAGATGATATAAGTGGTATGTTATCCATGTACTTGCATTACCATTTTATATAGTTTGTCGCCTCGATGCAGTATCTTGTCGGTCTTAAGAGCAAACAACTCTCCTTGTTTAACTTGCGAAGTAACCTGTTGTGCATCGTTGTGGATATTATGCGCAATAGTTTCATATACACCCGTCGTCTCGCCGGTAATGAGAAGTTCGTCACCCTCCTTGAGTTCAGGAATAGCTTCCAACTGAAATTCTGCTACGCTGATATTCTTAAAGAAATTGGTGCATCTTCCCGCATACACTTTCTTGCGCGTGGCTAAACTGCCGTAATGATGAGTCCACTCGCCCAAACGCTGACCTTGATAATAACCGTCCCAGAAACCACGATTGAATACACGAGCTAAACGGGTGTTCCAGTCTTCTATCTTCGACGTGATTATATCGTCTTGATTGTATTCGCCTTTTTGCCATGCAGTGACAGCTTCTTTATAGCAGGATACAACTGTCTGAACATATTCGGGACCACGAGCACGCCCTTCAATCTTAAGAATGCGTACGCCGGCATCTAACAGCTTATTCAAAAAACCGATAGTCTTCAAGTCTTTCGGAGACATGATATATTGATTATCCACCTCTAACTCAAGCTCTGACTCCTTGTCCTTAACAATATACCCTCTGCGGCAAACCTGCATACATGCTCCACGGTTTGCACTTGCACCCAGATTATTCAAACTCAGATAACATTTACCGCTGACAGCCATGCAGAGAGCTCCGTGACAGAACATCTCTATCTGTATCAATTCGCCTTTCGGTCCGCAGATATGTTGCTCCACAATATCGCGATGAATAGACGCCACCTGCTCGATATTCAGTTCGCGCGCCAGCACAACCGTATCGGCAAACTGTGCGTAGAAACGCAAAGCCTCGGTATTGGAGATATTCAGTTGCGTGGACAGATGTACTTCTACACCTTGTTCATGCGCATATTGCAAAACGGCTATATCGCTGGCGATAATCGCTGTTATACCGGCTTGCTTGGCGTTATCCACTATGGTTCGCATCAACGGCAAATCCTCAGGATACATCACCGTATTAAGTGTTAAGTAGGTCTGTACACCGGCTTCGCGGCATATAGCAACTATCTTGTGCAAATCAGCTGTCGTAAAATTAGCGGATGAACGGGCACGCATATTCAGGTGCTCTATCCCGAAATACACACTATTAGCACCTGCCTCTATCGCGGCGGTAAGGCTCTCCCAACAGCCGACCGGAGCCATTATATTGATTGGTTCGTTCTTCGTAACTTATTGATTGCTTATTAAATATTCTGCTATTTGTACGGCATTCAGGGCTGCCCCCTTTCGTATCTGATCTCCTACGCACCAGAAAGTCAGACCGTTAGGACAACTGATATCTTCGCGGACACGACCTATATACACCTTGTCCGTTCCGCTGAGGAAAAGAGGCATCGGATATTTCTTGTTGGCAGGATCGTCCATCAGTTCGCATCCTGTTCCGTTTCGGAATGCTTCTTTGGCTTGTTCAGCACTAATAGGTTGTTCGGTTTCAAGCCATATACTCTCGCTGTGAGCACGAAGGGAAGGAACACGAACGCAAGTAGCACTTACTTGGATATCCGAGTGCATAATCTTGCGTGTCTCGTTGAACATCTTCATCTCTTCCTTCGTATAGTCATTGTCGGTAAATACGTCTATCTGGGGAATGAGATTATATGCCAACTGGTAGGCAAACTTATTGACAGTCACCTCTTCACCGGCAAGAACCTGACGATATTGGGTCTCTAACTCTTTCATCGCTTGAGCTCCGGCACCCGATGCTGCTTGATAGGTCGATACGTGAACACGCTTGATATGACTCAATTGCTCAATAGCTTGAAGGGCTACTACCATTTGAATAGTCGTACAGTTGGGGTTTGCTATAATGCCGCGAGGATGTGATAAGGCATCGGCGGCATTCACTTCGGGCACAACCAATGGCACATCCGCATCCATGCGGAAAGCACTGGAGTTGTCAATCATTATCGCACCATAACGAGTGATGTCTTCCCAGTATTCGCGAGAAACGGAAGCCCCTGCAGATGTAAATGCGATATCTACTCCTCGAAAGGCATCACCGTGCTTCAATTTTTGAACAATGTACTTGTCCCCGTTGAAAGAATATTCGGTCCCGGCGCTACGCACGGAACCGAATAAACGAAGTTCGGTAACAGGAAAGTGACGCTCTGAAAGCACCTTCAACAACTCTTGACCTACGGCGCCTGATGCGCCCACTATCGCTACTACCATTGTCGTAACAATTAATGATTATTGTAACGAAATAACAGTGTCAGCCTCTTGTACGTCAAAGGCAATTTTGCCTTCGCGGGCTAACCAACCGAGAGCCATGTTCAGCTCTGCATCTTTCAACTTTGTTGCTTTCTTGAGAGCTTTTTGAGCAAGAGCGCCGTTCTGTAATGCAGACCATACTAAACCGGCATTCTCGCCAATCTTACTTGTAATCATAATACCTTAAAATTTAATATTTAACAAATTACCGATACAATATCGGCTTATTCTTCTGCTTTCTTAAATATCAGGCACGCATTCAAACCGCCAAAACCGAAGTTGTTCGACAACGCATAGTGAATGTCACGATGTTGGGCTTTATTGAATGTGTAGTTGATTTTATAATCAATCTTCTCGTCCTCGTCATCGTCCGCATGGTTGATGGTTGGAGGGATAATGCCCGTCTCCAAAGCCTTTACGCAGGCTACGGCCTCTATAGCACCTGCTGCGCCGACTAGATGACCTGTCATGGACTTCGTAGAGTCCAGATTCATGTCATATACATGCTCGCCAAACACGCTGCGAATAGCATTCAGCTCTGCTATGTCACCAAGAGGAGTCGAGGTGCCGTGAGTGTTGATGTAATCTATTGATTCCGGACCAATACCGGCATCGGCTAATGCGGTCTTCATCACGCTGATAGCCCCTTTTCCCTCAGGATCAGGAGCAGTCATGTGATAGGCATCTGCGGATGCACCGGCACCTACTACTTCTGCATAAATCTTGGCACCGCGAGCTTTGGCATGCTCATATTCTTCCAATATCAAACAAGCACCGCCCTCACCCAACACAAAACCGTCACGGGACTTGGAAAATGGACGACTTGCCGTCTCGGGACTCTCATTGCGGGTCGATATGGCGCGCATCGCATTGAAACCTCCGATACCGGAAGGACGAATATCTGCATCTGCACCACCTGTCAAAACAATATCCGCTCGACCTAAACGGATAGCATCAAATGCTTGACCTATCGCGTGAGATGAACTCGAACATGCAGACGATACTATAAACGAAGGACCAGTCAAACCAAACTCTAATGAGATATGACCGACACCCATACTGTGCAATGCCTTCGGTATAAAAAAAGGATTATAATGCGGAGTACCGTCACCGGTCGCAAATTCGGAAACACCGTCTTCAAAACTGCGCAGTCCACCCATGCCGCTACCCCAAATAACACCAATACGACTCTTGTCCGTCTTCTCTAAATCTATAGCAGAATCTGTTATGGCCTCTTTCGCTACATATACAGAAAACTGAGAATAACGGTCTAAACGACGCGCTTCCTTCGCATCCATAATCGGGGAAAAATCAAAATCCTTTACCTCACAGGCAAATTGCGAACGAAACGATGACACGTCAAATTGGGTAATCATACCGGCGCCACTCACACCGGATATCATATTCTTCCACATGGTGGGAACATCATTGCCAATCGGCGTAACTGCACCCAAACCTGTAACAACTACTCGTCTTAATTCCATAACATTATTGTACAATTTACGAGTTTACAGTCACCCGCAAACTCGTAAAGTGCTATTTCTTTTACTTAGATTAAGCGCAAGCTTTCTCAATGTAAGCTACTGCGTCACCTACTGTCGAAATCTTCTGAGTGTCCTCGTCTGGAATAGTAATGTTGAACTCTTTCTCAAACTCCATAATCAACTCAACAGTATCCAGAGAGTCTGCGTTTAAATCGGCTGCAAAGCTTGCATCCATAGTAACTTGAGATTCTTCAACACCCAGCTTGTCAACAATGATGGCTTTTACTTTAGATTCAATTTCTGACATAATCGTATAATTTAATGTTAATAATTTTTCCTTCCATAACACTTGTACGGCATAGTGCTTACTACGCACAATACAAATTCGGCTGCAAAAGTACTGCATTTTTTTTATATATGCAAATTTTTATGAATTTTTCTTCTAAAAAGATACATTTTGTAACCCGAACTTGGCGAATTTGATTTTATAAACTGAATAGATACTCTATTCCCTCTCTGATTTCATTATCCGTCGCAACTTGATTGATTAGCGGTTCACCGGGCTGGCGGAGCAACGTGAAATTGATAGCATTCGCTTGAGCGTTCTTCTTGTCTTTGCGCATAAGCGAAACTAATTCATCCTGCTCCTTGCAATTGCATGAGGGGCGACCGTAATAACTCAGCATTAACTGATTCAAACAAGTCAAAATTTCTTTCGGAAAACCTAATTTGATTACACTCAAATAAACCTCTATAATCATGCCCCACATGACGCTATAACCGTGTCTGGCATGCGTCTTCTCCTCCAGCGCATGCCCTGCCGTATGACCGAAGTTCAACACTTTTCGCAATCCGTCCTCTCGGGGATCTGATGCTACAATATGCTCTTTGTAAGCGCGGGCTGAGGTTATAACTTTCATAGAAACAGCTTCTTGACTGCCATTCATGAAATCCTCCAGGCTTTGCGCCGCTTGCCCAAATACAGCGCGCCCTTCTAATAAACCGCACTTTAAAATCTCACCGTAACCGGATAGAATTTCTTCCGGAGGTAAAGTCTCCAAATATCGCATGTCTGTAAGCACCGCCTTAGGAGGATAAAATGCACCGACTCGGTTCTTCAACCCGCCTAAATTAATGCCGGTCTTGCCGCCTATGGACGCATCGACCATTGCTAATAAGGTTGTTGGAATATTGATGTAGTCTATACCGCGGAGATAGGTGGCGGCGACAAATCCACCCAAATCACAAACCGTTCCTCCGCCTATATTAATCAGTAGTGCCTTGCGAGTGGCATCGTGTTCCGTCAGCCACTTCCACAGTTCCTCTGCCATCGCCAAACTCTTGGCTGCCTCGCCGTCTTCTAACTGAAAAGTGGGATACAGCAGAGGTTGTGCTGACCTTGAGCTGCAGATAACAAATATCTGATTGCTGTCGTATTGAGCCAAAATTGATTCTAATTCGGCATCCATAAATACCTTTTTTTAATAAAAACGCTGCAAAAGTACAACAATTCTTGTATATATGCAAAAAAAACACTACCTTTGCAGCCAAATTCGAGTATTATGCAACGAAAATTCATCTTATTGGTCTTCGCGATTGCACTCGCTTGGACCGCTAATGCTCAAAGCGTTAACTATATCACGACTGAGCAGTTTAAACAAAAAGTGTTCAATTACACTACCGAGAGAGAATGGAAATATCTCGGCGACAAACCCTGCGTTATTGACTTCTATACCACATGGTGCGGACCATGTAAGATGCTGGCGCCCGTCATGGAACAACTCGCCAAAGATTATGCAGGAAAAGTCTATTTCTACAAAATTGATGTGGAGAAAGAAACGGAAATTGCCCAAGCCTTCCAAATTACAAGTTTCCCGCGTATCCTTTATATTCCGGCTAAGGAAAGACCCATTATGCAAATCGGACTGCAGGCAAAACAGGATATTGCTGATATAATTGACGAGCATCTCTTAAAGTAATCTGTCTATGCAAGTTGAATTTGTTCTGCTTGTTCTCTCACTGCTATTCTTTGCCAGTATCTTTACAGACCGCATAGGCTATCGGTTTGGCGTTCCTGCTTTGATGGTTTTCCTCATAGTCGGAATGTTGTTCGGACCAAGCGGATTGGGCAACTGGCTCGGAGGGGATTCTGGCTACGGGCTGAATATCGCTACCGCACAGGCGATTGGAACAATTGCGCTCTGCGTCATATTGTTTACCGGCGGATTGGATACGAAAGTGTCCGACATACAGCCCGTTATCGCTCCTGGTATCACACTCGCTACTGTCGGGGTCTTCCTTACATGTGTCATCACAGGACTGTTGGCTTGGGTCGTCTTCGGGTGGATTCACGGAGTGCTTACTCTCTCTGTCTGGTCGGCTTTGCTCATGGCGGCTACTATGTCTTCTACGGACTCGGCAAGTGTATTCTCTATCTTGCGAACCAATAATGTCAAACTGAAGCATAACTTACGCCCGCTGCTCGAGTTGGAATCTGGTGCCAATGATCCGATGGCTTATATCCTGACAATAACACTCATTACCATCGTTACTTCTCCTACTACTGATTTGAATGCGCTTGATATATTCCGTAACATCCTTATCCAACTGGTGATGGGAGCTGTTATCGGATTTATCTTTGGTAAAGTCGTCATCTGGTTGCTCAATAAGGGCGCACTGAGTAACGAGAGCCTCTATCCGGTCATGGTCCTCACAGCGTGTATCTTTATCTTTTCCGTCACGTATTATCTGCAAGGTAACCCTTATCTCGCAGTCTATATGGGAGGACTTATAATCGGTAACAGCCGCTTCTATCGTAAACGTCAGACCAAGGCTTTCTTCGACGGACTTACGTGGCTTAGTCAGTTAGTCATGTTCTTGATGTTGGGTCTTATGGCTAACGTCAAAGACTTACTGGATTGGAAGGTCTGGACTTTCAGCCTTATAGTGAGTCTCATCATGACTTTTGTGGCACGTCCTCTCAGTGTCTGGCTCTGCTTGTTGCCGTTTAAGCAGTTCAAACAAAATGACCGCATCTTCGTCAGTTGGGTCGGACTCAAAGGCGCAGTGCCTATCATCTTCGCCATACTGTGTGAAGCGGCTGAAGTCCCGCAATCAGACTTGCTCTTCAATGTGGTGTTCGCTTGTACGCTCATTAGTCTGCTTATCCAGGGCACGACTTTGGGCAGTGTCGCATCCAAACTTAAACTCGTCACACCCCAGACTCCGGAGCATAAACTGCGCTATTTCGATATAGACTTGCCCGATGAGATACAGTCGTCATCTTGGGAAAAAGTGGTGGACGAGAAACTGCTTAGTAAAGGTAATAAACTCAAAGACCTCACTATACAGCCCCACACGCTTGTTATTATGGTTAAAAGAGATGATACCTTCTTCGTCCCCACTGGAGAAACCGAACTCAAACTCGGCGACCAGCTGCTTGTCATTTCCGACAATAATGCCCAAAAGGCTGTACAGGACATGGAGGAAGAAGAGGCGGAGATTCTGACGCACTGGTGGATGGACCTCGTCGCACATACAGGGAATTTCATGAAAGTGAGATGGAGAAAACTCGTCGAAAACGGAAGAAAAAAGAAAATACAATAATAGACATATATGAAAACAACTGTTTTTTTGACAGGTGCTACCGGCACCATGGGATGGGCGGGGATGATGGAAATACTCAATCGCCCGGAACATTATAATCTTCGTATTCTGGCGAGACCCAGCGAAAAAAACAAAAAACTGCTCGCTCCGCTTATCGCCAAACATGAAGCACTCAATGTCATCTGGGGGGATCTCACTAAGTACGACGACGTGCTCAAAGGGGTTAACGGCGCCGATATCGTGCTACACGTTGGAGGAATGGTCTCACCACAAGCTGACTATAGACCGGACGCCACCCGCAAAACCAATCTCACTGCCGCTAAGAATATTCGCGATGCCGTCCTCGCCCAGCCCGACGATAAACAACCTAAAGTCGTCTATATCGGCTCCGTTGCGCAAATGGGCGACAGACGGGAACCGCTCCACTGGGGAAGAACCGGAGACCCCATCTGCGTGAGCGCATATGACCATTATGGTATAACAAAAGCGTGGGCGGAACGTATCATTACTGATTCCGGCATTAAGTCGTGGGTCGCTCTGCGACAGTCCGGTATCCTTTACCCGGCTATCCTCAAAAACTACGACCCGATTATGTTCCATGTGCCTATCCGGGGAGTCTTGGAGTGGGCTACCGTCGAAGATAGCGGACGACTGCTCGAACGAATCTGCAGACCGAATATACCGGACGAGTTCTGGAAAAACTACTACAATATCGGTTCAGGTGCCGACTACCGCATTTCCAACTACGAGTTTGAGTGCCTGCTGCTCGATGCCATAGGATGTCCCAAACCCGAACAAATATTCTCTTCCAATTGGTTCACAACGCGCAATTTCCACGGCATGTGGTACCTCGACAGTGATAAACTCGAGGCGTTCCTGCATTTCCGCGCCAATGTGCCTATCAAAGAATACTTCCGACAACTCGCTAAAGCGTCTTCCGTCCCCGCGGGAATCAAGTTCGCCGCTAAAACGAAAATCGCCAAACTCTTCCCCCATTGTGTCAAAGCTGCTATGTGGTTCATGGCGATGTCCAAAGAGCACGGAACACAGTGGTGGATCAAACATCGTAACAATCCGCAACTCGCCGATAAATGCCAAAAACGTATTCATGCCTATTACGGAACGTACGAAGATTACCTCGCTATCAAACCTTGGAGCCAAATGGACCTCTCGCACAATAGTGAAGATGCCGTTCTCCTCAATCACGGATACGACGAGACGAAACCGCTTAACGAACTGGATATCAAAGATATGCAGGCCGCGGCGAAGTTCCGTGGAGGCAAGTGCCTTTCTAAAACTATGACCCAAGGGGACTTGGATACACAGCTCGAATGGCAATGCGCTGAAGGACATAAATTCAAAGCTTCTCCGCGGCTTATCCTGCTCGGAGGACATTGGTGCCCCGATTGCTTCCCATGGCCATATAATGACGAAAACGCAAGACCATGGCAATGGGACAAAGAGGCTAAACGCAATCCCTTCTTCGCACAACTGTGGGCACCATTGCACAACCCCGACGAAGATAATACCTACGGACCCGAGGTCTTCGACGGATGGGAGAAATAAATCGTAAAATTGTAAATCGTAAAATTGTAAATTCCTTTAATGTACTTCGACGAACTGCCTCTTTCCGATGATGTCTTGGACGCTTTATGGGACATGCACTTTGACGTCTGCACACCCGTCCAGGAGAAAACCATTCCGGTTATACTTGACGGACGGGATGTCATCTCATGCGCCCAGACAGGAACAGGCAAAACTGCCGCGTACATCCTACCTTTGCTCACTAATCTCGCTTACGACAACCACGACCCCGACAAACTCAACGCCATCATCATGGCGCCTACACGAGAACTCGCACAGCAGATAGACCAGCAAATGGAAGGATTCGGTTTCTACGTCCCCTTCTCCTCTGTCGCTATCTACGGAGGCAATGACGGAGGAACATGGGGAAATCAGACCAACGGTATTACCAAAGGAGCCGACATCGTCATCGCTACACCAGGCAGACTACTCAGTCTGATTAATATCTATTCACCGGACTTCTCAGGAGTCAAATACTTCATCCTTGACGAAGCGGACCGCATGCTCGACATGGGATTCTATGACGATATCATGACTATCGTACGCAAATTGCCTAAAGACTGCCAGAAAATCATGTTCTCCGCTACTATGCCTAACGATATCCGAAAAATGGCTAAAGCCGTCATGAATAACCCCGTGGAGGTGAAAATCGCAGTCTCAAGACCACCGGAAGCTATCAAACAATTGGCTATCGACCTCAACGAAGCAGAAAAAACGAATACAATAGTCCAACTCCTTTCTTTCGACTCTCGACTCTCGACTTTCGACTCTTCCCCTTTAAACAAAGTCATCATCTTCGTCGGCAAAAAACAGCGGGTCAAGGAACTCACGCAAGCCCTCAAAAACAAACATATTGACGCAAGACCGATGCACTCGGACCTCGAACAAAAAGAACGGGATGCGGTCATGCTTGATTTCAGAAACGGAAAAGTGCAAGTCCTCGTCGCTACCGATATCGTCGCAAGAGGTATTGATGTGGACGATATACCCCTCGTCATCAACTACGACGTTCCGCGAGATGCCGAGGACTATGTGCATCGTATCGGTAGAACCGCAAGAGCCGAAAATAACGGAACCGCAATCACGCTCGTCAGTCCGGCGGACAAACGGTTCTTCCAGAAAATCGAACGCTTCCTCCATAAGCACATAAAACGAATGAACTTCCCGAAAATCCCTGACCAAAATACACCCGCTTCCAACACAGAATCAACACAGCATTAACACAGCATATGCGGCTTCCTGCACTTTTATCTTTTCATTACTCTGTCCAGTTCGCGCTTGTCATCTCGCTCGCGGATGCTCTGACGCTTGTCATATGCATGCTTCCCTTGACACAACGCTATCTCTAACTTCGCAAATCCCTTCTCGTTGATATACAGACGCAATGGAATAATACTCTTACCCGTCTCTTTGGTCTGACGTTGTAATTTGCGCAACTCTTTGCGCGTCAATAGTAACTTCCGGTCGCGACGCACTTCGTGATTGGAATACGAACCAAAACGATACTCCGCAATATTCATCTGCTTTACCCACAACTCATTGCCGGTAAACTGACAATAGGTATCAGCGAGCGAGGCCTTCGACTCACGGATGGATTTAATCTCTGTTCCATAGAGCTGAATACCTGCAGTATAGCGGTCTAATATCGCGTAATCGAACGTCGCGCGACGGTTCTTTATATTAACATCACTCCTTAAACGCATAAAAATCGCTGCAAAATTACACTTTTTTTTGCATATTCACAAAAAAAGTACTACTTTTGCGCCCAAATTGATTAAAATAATACTTTATGCTCAAGAATATTCTCGCCATTACTGGCAAACCCGGACTCTTTAAGTTGGTTACACGTGGTAATAATATGCTCATCGTTGAGTCCTTAGTGGATGGTAAACGTATGCCTACATATGCAAGAGACAAAATCGTCTCGCTCGCCGATGTCAGTATGTTTACTGAAGGTGAAGACATCGCGCTCAACGAAGTCTTAACCAAACTCGGGGAAAAAGAAGAACTCAAACAGGCAACTATCGACCCTAAAAAAGCCGATAACAAACAACTCGGAGACTTCTTTGCACAAGTACTGCCTAATTACGATAGAGATAGAGTCTATCCGTCCGATATACGTAAACTTATTATTTGGTATAATATCCTCGTGAATGCCGGTATTACCGACTTTACTGTCGAAGAGGAAAACAACGAAGTCGCTGCTGATACTCAAAAATCAGTGGATAATAGCCAAAAGAAAGCGGCACAAAAAGTGCAAGCTAAAACGCAATCCAAAGCTGCCGGACCTGCTGCAAAAACCGGCGTAGGTGCGAAAAAAGGGTAACTTGTTACTTCAACATATAATTGATATCATAGAATCTGCAGCACCCTTGAGATGGCAGGAGGAGTGGGATAATTCGGGACTGCAGGTAGGTAATCGCAATGCAGATATAAATAAAGTGTTGCTGGCAACCGATGTAACGGAATCGGTCGTCAGTGAGGCTGTACAACTGAATTGCCAACTCATTATATCACACCATCCACTTCTCTTCCACCCTCTCAAACAAATATGCGCGCAAAACCCGCAGGCACGTTGCATCGAAACCGCAATACGCAATAATATAGCAATCTACTCGTCTCATACGGCGATGGACGCATGGATTGACGGAGTTTCCGGCAGAATGGCGCAAAAACTCTCAATGACCAACGTACGTATTCTTTGCCCTGTCGGTGAAAACGAAAATCAACACGGACTCGGAGTCATTGCCGAACTGCCGAAGCCGATGACGCTTATGCAATTGCTTGAACACATCAAAACCGCTTTTGGCGCTCCTGTTTTGCGCTATGTGCCGGGGAATACGGATATCATCAAAACCGTTGCACTCTGTGGAGGCGCAGGAGCCGAATTCGCACAAACGGCTATACAACGCAAGGCTGATGCGTTCATCACTGCAGATGTTAAATATCATGACTTCTTAGACCTCGACGGTGCTATCGCGCTTATTGATATGGACCATTGGGTCAGTGAACATTTTACACGCGAAATATTCCAAGAACTTCTACATGGAAAAGTGCAAACTCTTATCTCGCAAGAAGATAAATCGCCAATCCGGATATTTTAATTAAAACATATAACAACTATGGCAAAAAAAGAAGAAAAAGAATTAACAGTAGAGGAAAAACTTAAAGCCCTCTATGAGTTGCAACAAGTGGACTCAAAAATTGATGAGTTACGTACACTTGCCGGCGAACTGCCTCAGGAAGTAAAAGACATGGGGGATATAGTGGAAGGACTCAAAACGCGTCTCTCTAACATTGAGAACGAGATTAAAGAGTGCGAAACGCAAATCTCTGACCACCGCGTACGTATTGAGAATGCTAACGCATCTATCGCTCGCTATAAAGAGCAACAGGACAACGTGCGCAACAACCGCGAATTCGATAACCTCAGTAAGGAAATCGAATACCAACAGTTGGACATCGAACTCAGCCAAAAGAAAATTCGTAACTATACAGCTGACCTCGAAGCAAGACAAGCCGACAAACAGAAAACTATTACTGATATTGAGGAGAAAACCGTTGACCTCAATCAAAAGAAAAATGACTTGGACACCATCCTCCAGGAAACAAAGTCCGAAACAGAAGCGCTTATGCTGCGATCTGCTGAACTTGAAAAGCATATCGACGAACGTTTGCTTTCTGCTTTCAAACGCATTCGCAAAAACGCACACAACGGACTCGCTGTCGTTAAGGTGGAGCGTGATAGCTGCGGAGGTTGCCACGCTAAAATACCGGCTCAACGACAACTCGACATTCGCCAACGCAAAAAAATCATCGTTTGTGAGTTCTGCGGACGTATCCTCGTGGACCCGGAAATGGGAGAAACTAAGAAAAAGAAATAAACAAAACACATACAAAATAAGCGGTAGCATTAACTTGCTGCCGCTTGTTTTATCGCTCCGGGTTATACGCGAACACTTAAATCGCTTTCAGCGCTGCGATAACATAGTCGTATAATTTCTGTACTGTTGCTATATTAACGCGCTCGTCAGGAGAGTGGGGATGTTCTATCGTCGGACCAAACGATATCATCTCCATACCGGGATAATTACGACCGATAATACCGCATTCCAAACCGGCATGAATAGTTACAATTCGGGGAGACTTGCCGAAATCTTTTTGATATACATCCTTCATCGTGGCAAGCAACTGGCTCTTGAAATTAGGCTTCCAACCGGGATAGGAACCGGAGAATTGGACATCGGCACCGGCTAATGCAAAGGCGGAGTGAATAACTTGCTTCAGTTCCTCCTTGCGGCTCTCAACGGATGAACGGGTCAAACAATATACCACTACTTTGTTATCTGCCGTCTTTATCATCGCTAAGTTGTTACTCGTCTCTACAATGTCGGGCATCTCGTCAATCATGCGATATACACCGTGGGGGCACAATGTGATAGCATGAATTAGGAAGTCTTGAACATCTTCCGGCAACTCTTTCTGAGGGCAGATAAGTTCTTCGGCTGACAAATGCAGGTTGTCTTCTACACCGTTATATTCTTTGATGAATAAATCCTCATATTCATCTACCAGCTCCAGGAATTCTTCTCTTCCTTCTGCTGGGATAGTCACTACGGCAAACGCCTCACGGGGTATCGCATTGCGGAGACTGCCGCCTTCTACGCATGCTAAACGGGCTTCGTAATTGGAAACAGCTTCTTTGAGGAAACGGAACAATAGCTTAATCGCATTGGCGCGTTGAAGATGTATATCGCAACCGGAATGACCGCCTTTGCAGCCTGTTAGACTGACCTTGTACGCTATATCGCCTTCTTCAACATCGACAGGCTGATAGTCAAAGGTGGCTGTCGTGTCAACACCGCCCGCGCAACCCACGTATAACTCGCCTTCCGTCTCAGAGTCTAAGTTAAGCAGATATTTGCCCCTTAGCATTCCGCCTTGCAGAGCAAAGGCTCCGTACATACCCGTCTCTTCATCTACCGTGAAGAATGCTTCCAAAGGAGGATGAACAACATCCTTGTCCGCTAATATAGTCATTGCAGTGGCTACTCCGATACCGTTATCAGCACCCAGAGTCGTCCCATCTGCGGTCACCCACTCCTTATTTTCTTCTACGTACGCGCGTATTGGATCTTTCTCAAAGTCAAATACGACATCTGAGTTCTTTTGAGGTACCATATCCATATGGCCTTGAAGAATCACACCGGGATGATTCTCGTAGCCCGGATAAGCCGGCTTGCGGATAATCACATTTCCAATCTCGTCAACTATCGTCTCTAAACCAAGACTACGACCGTAATTGGCCAGAAAATCGGAAATCGCTTTCTTCTTGCCCGATGGACGGGGAATTTGGGTTAGACTGTAGAAATTGTCCCATACAGCCTGAGGTTGAATGTTCTTTAGCATATTATTCTAACGTTAGTTCGCCGCAAAGTGGCGTTTGCAGCAAGGTTTTTATTGTTTCTGTATCTTCGCCGTATTCGCCTAACAAACACATCATCTTGGTCAGCAAGGCTTCCGTCGTTATGTCATAACCCGATAGTACACCCGCTTTCAGTAGATTGATGGAAGTCTCATACATACCCATTTCAACGGAACCTGTGTTACATTGAGTCTTGTTGACTATTATCAATCCTTTCTGTACTGACTCCTGCAATTCTTCGTAAAGCCACTTGACAGAGGGGGCATTGCCCGCTCCGTACGTCTCAAGAACTACTCCGCGAAGTCCATCCGCAGATAAAACAGAGTGGACAACTTCACGAGTAATACCCGGGAATAACTTCAATATAGCTACATGAGTATCTGTCTTGTCGCATAGCTGGAGGGGCTTGGCAGGATCCGAGTAATGAATCAAATGAGGCTGATAGGTTATATGAACGCCCGCCTTGGCAAGGGCGGGGTAGTTATACGAGTTAAAGGCCGAAAAATGCTCCGCATTACGCTTCGTCGTACGGTTCGCTCGAAATAGACGGTCCTCAAAGTATATCGTTACTTCTGGTACTAACGCTTCGCCCTCTTCGTCTTTGGCTGCAGCTATCTCTATCGACGTTAACAGATTCTCTTTCGCATCCGAACGCATCATACCCATCGGCAACTGACTACCCGTAAACACTACCGGCTTGCCTAAATTGCGAAGCATAAATGAAAGGGCGGAACCAGAATATGACATCGTGTCTGTGCCGTGAAGAATAACAAATCCGTCGTAGTCCGAATAGTGGTCATATACAGCTTGAGCCATACGGACCCAATTGTCCGGATTAACGTCCGACGAGTCGATTAAGGGGGAAAAAGATAGCACCTCTGCTACTATATGAGCTGAACGCAACTCAGGCGTTATAGCATCGGCCAAAGTCAGACTGGCTGGATGTAATGCACCCGTCTCTTCGTTCCGAACCATACAAATCGTACCGCCTGTTAATATAATTAGTACTTTACTCATAACCGATAGTACTTTAATCGTAAACGCCTGCAAAGTTAATACATTTTTCCATTCCCTGCAAGAAAATAACAAAAAAAATAATTCAGCCCCGATTTACTCCATCATCACGCACACGGATTTTTTCCTCCCTCTTGATACGAAAATAACTCCGAATATGTTCATTCAATGACCTATTTTGTAGAAAAAATGATTAAAATCGTTCTTTTTTTGATTAATCCGGCTCTGTTTGGCACAGTTTTTGTAGATTGTTTTAGTGGCGCTTGGCGCAGAATGTCGTGAGTGAATTGAAGACAGAAATATTACTTTGTGACGATGAGGCCAATCTAGTTGCAGTCCTCGTAGATTATTTAAAAAGCAAAGGATATAGTGTTACAGCAGCACAAAACGCGGAAGATGCCTTTAATATCATTAAATCCAAAAATATCGACATTTGCATCCTGGATGCCAAAATGCCCGGAATGAATGGAATTGAGTTCCTTGAAAACCTTCGCAAAAGCGGCGAAACTCTACCTGTAATTGTTATGGGAGACCACCTCGCTCAAAGCGACATCATCAAAGCTTATATGGCTGGATGTGACGCATATGTCGAGAAACCGCTTGCTGTAGAATTGCTCATTTGCAAAATTAATGCAATCATGAGACGATGCAAGGAACAAAAAAATAGTAAAGAAAAGGTCTTTGACTTGAATGGAAAAATCTTTGATGGCGAACATCATTCTTTCGACGGACAACACTTGTCTGCAAGAGAAAATGACTTGTTACTCCTCCTCTGCCAGAATATGGGAGACTTAGTGGACCGCCATCTTATCCTCAGAGCGCTCTGGAGAGAAGATAACTATTTCGCTTCACGCTCGCTCAGCGTATATGTTAACAGATTACGCCACATCTTAACTGGCTCTGATATGAGAATCATCGCCGTTAACAAAAGAGGATATAAAATCGTAAATAGCAAAGAGTAAAGAGCAACAATAAAGTAAAGTAAAGTTTTTTCATAACAGGCTAACAAAGAGTTAGTGTTTTTTCTTAATTGTGTTATTTAATAAATAGTGTTTTTTGGGAAAGAGTTCGTCGTGAGACGAGCTCTTTTTTTTTGATTGTCCTGAATAGCTCATCGATTTATCCTCCTTTAACCTTTCACCTTTCACCCTTTAACCTTCCACCCTTCCACCCTTTCACCCTTTAACCATTCACCCTTTAACCATTCACCCTTTTACCTTTCACCTTTCACCTTTCACCTTTCACCTTTCACCTTTCACCCTTTAACCTTTCACCCTTTAACCTTCCACCTTTCTCCTTTCTCCT
>CAMOJP010000004.1 GCA_946617165.1 uncultured Bacteroidales bacterium | reverse complement strand
ACCACCGACCTTCAGGTTATGAGCCTGACGAGCTACCACTGCTCTACTCCGCGAAATCGGCTGCAAAAGTACTGCTATTTTTTCATATACACAAATTTTTTGCAAAAAAAATGCCATTTTTAGGTATTTTTTGCATATTTATTTGCACAATCAAATAAAATGTAGTATTTTTGCACGCTTTTTGTGCGTGATACGCAGATGCGCCCGCATGAACGCACATTCATAAGGAGAAAATAACTAAAAAATAATTATTATGCAAAACAAAGGACTTATTAGAATTATGGCTGCATGCCTTGCATTGGTTTGCGCCTTCTACATCTCCTTCAGTTTGGTTACCTCGCATTATGACAAGAAAGCGAAGGAATACGCTGCAGGAGATTCCAGCAAGGAGTATTTGTATTTAGACTCCATTGCGACTCAGAAAGTATGGTTTGGTTACACGCTCAAGGAGTGCCGTGAGAGAGAGATTAATCTTGGTTTGGACTTGAAGGGTGGTATGAACGTAACCATGGAGGTTTCTGTTCCGGATATACTCCGTGCTCTGAGCGGTTATAACACTACGGAGAACTTTAACCGTGCGATGGAGATGGCGCAACAGAAGCAGAAATCCAGTGGAGCCGATTTTGTTACCTTGTTTATTGAGTCATACAAAGAGATTGACCCTGAAGCACAGTTAGCCAGTATTTTCTCTACCTTTGAACTCAAAGATAAAGTAACCCTTAATTCCACCAATGCCGAAGTAGAGAAAGTCATTCGCGAGGAAGTTGACGGTGCGATTAATAACTCCTTTAACGTATTGCGTACCCGTATTGACCGTTTCGGTGTTGTACAACCCAATATACAGAAGCTGAGTCAACGTGGCCGTATTCTTATTGAGTTGCCGGGTATTAAAGAGCCTGAGCGTGTGCGTAAACTGCTTCAAGGTTCTGCTAACCTTGAATTCTGGGAGACATATGAGTTTACTGATATTCTGCCTCAGATGGCTCAAATCAACGCAGAATACGCCAAAGCGAATCAAGTTGAAGAGGTAGAAGAATCTCCCAAGCCGGAGGTAAAATCAGAAACCAATAATGACGATGTTGCTTCTCTTGTAGAAAACCTTGCCTCTGATAGTTTGGCCCAGATAGAGGCAGAAGAAGCCGCAGCTGTTGAGAATTACAAGAAGCAGAATCCTCTTTTTGCAGTTCTTAACCCCAGCATCAACAATGCCGGTCAAGCCTTCCGCGGTCCGGTTGTAGGTACCGTACATTATACCGATACAGCTCGTGTAAACGCGATGCTGAGTTCGAACATTGCCAAACAAGTTCTTCCCCGTGACCTTCGTCTCAAGTGGACGGTCAAGGCTATTGATGAAGCAGGTTCGTACTACCAACTTGTAGCATTGAAAGCCCAACGCGACGGTCGTGCCAGTCTGGAGGGTGATGTCATCACCGATGCTCGTGCCGACTTCAGCCAACTGAGTGCCTATGCTAATGTATCAATGTCCATGAACGCAGAGGGTGCCAAAGCATGGCAGCGCATCACTCGCGATAATATCGGTAAATCAATTGCTATTGTATTGGATGGCTATGTATATAGTTTCCCGACAGTACAAAACGAAATTGCAGGTGGTAACAGCCAAATCACCGGGAACTTTACCGTAGAAGAGGCAAAGGACTTAGCCAACACGCTCAAATCTGGTAAGATGCCGGCTCCTGCCCGCATCATCCAAGAAGATGTAGTAGGTCCGTCATTAGGCCGTGAGGCTATCCAGTCCGGTTTATGGTCATTTATTCTGGGCTTCATCCTGATTCTTATCTACATGATTTTCTACTATGGATGGATTCCCGGTTTGATTGCCGATGCAGCCTTGCTGTGCAACGTATTCCTGTTAGTAGGTGTATTAGCCTCCTTCTCTGCTGTACTTACATTGCCGGGTATTGCCGGTATCGTATTGACGATGGGTATGGCAGTGGATGGTAACGTACTTATCTACGAGCGTATCCGAGAAGAGATAAAGGCTGGAAAGAACATGCGCAAAGCTATCAACGACGGTTTCAAGGGAGCTATTTCAGCGATTATCGATGCCAACGTAACCTCATTCTTAACGGGTGCCATTTTGGCAATCTTTGGTACAGGTCCCATCAAAGGTTTCGCTGTTACGTACATGATTGGTATTGTATCCTCCTTCCTTACTGCCGTCTTCATCACCCGCCTTATTCTTGATGACTATGCAAAGAAAGAAGATGCAAAAGAGTTATCATTCACTACGAAATTAATGCAAAATTTCTTGCAGAATATGCACATCAACTTTGTAGGTATTCGCAAATGGTTCTATTGCATTGCCGGCACGTTGGTAATCGTTGGTGTTATAGGTTTGGATCCTCACATCTTTGGCAAGTTGAATCTTGGTATTGATTTCTCCGGCGGACGCAACTATGTTGTTCGTTTTGCCCACGATGTCAATACTCAAGAAATAACGAATAGTTTGACCGATGTCTTCATGGCACAAAATACCGAAGGCGAGAACTTATCTCTTCGTGTTATCACAATCGGTAGCGCAAACCAGGTTCGTATCTCCACGAACTTCCGTATAAATGATAATGCCAGTGATGTTGACGAGCAGATTGAATCATTACTCTATGAAGGATGCAAACCTTACTTAGATGAAAGTATCACGCTCGAGCAATTCAAATCAACAGAAATCAATCCTGAGATTGGTATTATGCAATCGCAGAAAGTGGGCCCAGCCATTGCTGATGATATCACTACAGCTGCTATTATTGCTGTCATCTGCGCATTGATAGGAATTTTCCTTTATATTTTGCTCCGTTTCCGCAACTTTGCCTACTCAGTAGGTGCATTGACCGCATTGACCCACGATACGATATTGGTTCTCGGTTCCTATGCATTATTGTGGAAGGTTATGCCGTTCTCCATGGAGATAGACCAAGCCTTTATTGCTGCCATTTTGACAGTTATCGGTTATTCTATCAACGATACCGTGGTTATTTTCGACCGCGTACGTGAGTATAACACTCTCTATCCGAAACGTGACCGCGCTCAGAATATCAACGAAGCATTGAATGCAACATTAAGCCGTACGTTCTCGACTTCGATGTCCACATTTGTGGTATTGCTGGCAATCTTCGTATTTGGCGGAGAATCCATTAGAGGTTTCGTATTTGCTCTGCTTCTCGGTGTGATTGTAGGTACATTCTCCAGCCTTGGTATTGCTCCGCAAATCGCCTATGAGATTCAACGCGCTCAAGATCGTCGTCGCGAAAAGAAAATGCTGAACAATAAATAATTCACGCGCCCGCGTGCGTGTTAATTTAATATGGAGTCGGGTGTTAAGCACGACTCCATATTTTAACCTCAAAACAATACTACTATGCCAAATGATTTTTTGAAATATGCTGTTTCCCAAGGACTGAACTCCATGCATGTAGAGAATGTAATGAAAGCCTCTGCCAAACAGTCCGTTATATCCGATAATTATATTAGTCCGTCTATTTTGGAGGAGCGTCAACTCAACGTAACCCAAATGGATGTATTCAGCCGTTTGATGATGGATCGTATCATCTTTCTCGGCACAGAGATTAATGACTATACAGCGAATGTGATACAGGCACAATTATTATATCTTGATTCTGCAGATTCCGAACGTGATATCAACATCTATCTTAACACCCCCGGCGGTTCAGTATATGCCGGATTGGGTATATATGATACGATGCAGTTTGTGAAAGCTCATGTCTCTACAATATGCACAGGTCTCGCCGCATCCATGGGTGCAGTTCTGCTTGTGGCAGGCGAAACAGGTATGCGCGCCGCTCTACCTCACAGTCGTGTAATGATTCATCAGCCGATGGGGGGAATACAAGGTCAAGCATCGGATATAGAAATTACAGCACGTGAGATACTTAAACTCAAAGACGAACTTTACCAAATTATCGCTCAGCACTCCGGTCAAGATATAGAACGTATCCGCCAAGATGCAGATCGCGACCATTGGATGACTGCTCAAGAGGCGTTGGAATACAAGATGATTGATAAGGTATATACTCATAAGTAATGGCAAATAAGAAATCAGATATATGTTCTTTCTGCGGCAGACCGATGAAAAATCTGTTTGCTGCGACAGACGGTGCCCTAATTTGTGACGAATGTATCGAGCGCGGTCACCAGATGGTGCAAGAGATGATTGCGCAAGAAGCAAGTACGAGCGAGATCAAAGGTTTATCGCTCAGCACTCTACCTAAACCAACTGATATCAAGTCCTTTTTAGATCAGTATGTGATAGGTCAGGATGATGCCAAAAAGTACCTGTCTGTGGCCGTATATAATCACTATAAACGTTTGTTGCAACCGAAAGATGACGGTATAGAGATAGAGAAATCCAATATCATTCTTGTTGGTTCTACGGGTACTGGCAAGACGCTTCTTGCACGCACAATTGCAAAAATGTTGAAAGTACCATTCACGATTGTGGATGCTACCGTTCTGACAGAAGCAGGTTATGTAGGTGAGGATGTAGAATCTTTGCTTACACGCCTTCTCCAAGAGGCAGATTATAATGTCAAGGAAGCTGAGCGGGGAATTGTCTTTATTGATGAGATTGATAAGATAGCCCGTAAGTCAGACAACCCATCTATCACACGTGATGTAAGCGGTGAGGGTGTACAACAGGCTTTACTCAAACTATTAGAGGGCAGCGTGGTCAATGTGCCGCCACAAGGTGGTCGTAAGCATCCGGAACAGGAGTTTATACACATTAATACTCAGAATATTCTCTTTATTTGCGGTGGAGCGTTTGATGGTATTGAACGTCGTATCGCTCAACGTCTAAACACTCAGGTCGTTGGATTTGACGCTTCCCAAAAAGCGCAGAGTTACGATAAAAACGATTTACTCAAATATATTTCGCCTCAAGACTTAAAATCATTTGGACTCATACCAGAGATTGTTGGCCGTTTGCCAATATTGACTTATCTCAAGCCGTTAGATAAGGAAGCCCTGCGCAATATTCTCGTCCAACCCAAGAATGCAATCACGAAGCAGTATCAGAAACTAATAGCGATGGATGGCGTAGAATTAGTTTTTGCAGATGATGCATTAGATTATATTGTGGATAAGGCTATTGAGTACAAGTTAGGAGCTCGCGGTTTGCGCAGTTTAACAGAAACGGTAATGATGGATGTGATGTATGAAATTCCATCCAGAACAGACAAGCAAGACAAACGTTTTGTAGTAACCAGACAATTGGTAGAGGAGAAACTTAGTCAGGCAGATACAATGCGTCTTCGCAACTCCATCTAAGGTTCACAATTCGAACAAATAGCAGGTTTAGACCGCTTCCCAAGAATAACCTTGCGGAAGCGGTTTGCTTTTTCACTGTGATAGATAGTTGTGAGGTTTTCCTGGTAGATATTACCAAATACAAAGGCACTTGTTTTATCATAACAACAAGGTAACACGTCTCCCTTGACTGTAATCACACAACCTGTCCACAAACGGTGGCAGCTCCGACCGGCTTTTCGTTTGGGATGGTACAAACCATCCTTTCCTAATTTATATCTGGAATAACGATTATCAGAAGGCATTAATGGATTTCCATGCTTGTAGTCATATAATTGTGCGGTCTTAAATGTAAGGCTGTCAGCCCCCATTTTCTTGTACCTATCCGCAAATGTACCCCATTCATGCTCATTACTACGCAAACGCAACACTTGCAATTCGATATGTGTACTTCCTCCTAAATTGTCTTTAACCTGACGTAAAGTAACTAACCCTTCTAATGCTTTATGCAGCTTTCCTCCCGATCTGTATTTTCCATAACTATCCTCTGACAGACCATCTATTGAAACGATGATACGGTCTAATCCGGCGCGTATTAATTGCTCAGCCAGAAGTGAAGTTAAGACCAATGCGTTTGTAGAAACGATGGTATATATTCCCGCCTCATGCGCCATTTTTATCATTTTAGGTAAATCCTTATTCAATAAAGGTTCCCCCTGAAAATAGAACTGCATGGTATGGACAGAGTTCTGTACCTGTTCCAGAATAAGTTTAAAGTGCTCTATAGATAAGAGAGATTTGTTTGGTTCACGTTCTTTATTTCTCCTTCCGACAGGGCATTCAGGACAGTGTAACTGGCAGAAGTTAGCGGGTTCGATAGATACGAAGGTAGGCATATGACGCACACGCACCACCCCCAAAAGAGATAGTGCGTATGAAAACTCAGCTCTTAGTATATTAACGAACTTGAGCAAGCGGTATCTTTTTGACACGGCGTTCATGACGTCCGCCTTCGAAATCAGTTGTAAAGAATTTGTCAACGCAAGCCAACGCTTTCTCTTTACTGATGTAGTTAGCCGGTAATCCCAGTACATTGGCATCGTTATGCAGGCGAGCGTATTCAGCCAAAGGCACATCCCAACATAAAGCAGCACGAATACCCTGATGTTTATTAGCCGTAATACAAATCCCGTTGCCAGTAGAACAGATAGTAATACCATAATCGAACTCACCGTTCTCCACAGCAAACGCCATTGGATGAGCAAAGTCAGGATAGTCACAACTTTCCGTTGAATAGCAACCAAAATCCTTTAACTCTGCACCCTTGTCGCGTAAAAACGCCATCACATCCTGTTTAAGATTATAACCAGCATGGTCCGAAGCCAATGCTATCTTCATCTCTGATAATGCTTTCATGATATAGATATTTAGAAAATTATTGCCAAGTTAGCAAACATCAATTTACATGCAATAGCAAGTACGATAATTCCGAAAAATTTACGAATAATATATAAAGCTGTTTGTCCCAAATACTTAGTCAGCCAGTTCGTACCTATCAATACGAAATAGAGTACCAAAATACATAGTGCCAGAGATATCGTCAGATTAATGATAGAATACTCCGCCGTGATGGACAATAACGCTGTAAATGCACCAGGTCCTGCGTACATAGGAAAAGCTAATGGAACAAGCGATCCATCTCCAGTCAAATTGGTCGATTGGAAGATGGTTACATCCAATATCATCTCCAACGCCATCAGAAAGATAATAAAACCTCCGGCTACTGCAAAATACTCAATTTGAACACCAAATAATTTCAGTATCCACTCACCAGCAAAAAGAAATGCCATTAAGATAACGAAACTGGCAACACAAACTCGAACTGGGTGTATCTTTGTTCCCTTATGCTCAAGCTCCATTGTGATAGGAATATTGCCAAATGGATCAATAATGGCAATCAGGAAAATGAATGAAGATAGTACCTGCCAGATGTCAAAATGTCCGAAAAAATCGCTCATGATATTAGTAAATTGGACTGCAAAGGTAGTATTTTTTTTACAAATACGCAAATTTATTTGTGTATTTTGTTTTTTTTTCATATCTTTGCACGCTGAAACGTGGATATTGTATAAATAATAAAAGCGAAAATAACTTATGATTAACTCACAAGACATCAAAAACGGCGTATGTATCCGCATGGATGGACGTCTTTATTTCGTGATTGAATTCCTTCACGTAAAACCAGGTAAGGGTAACACGATTATGCGTGTTAAATTCAAAGATGTTGTGGACGGACGCGTTTTAGAGCGCCGCTTTAACATTGGTGAGAAACTCGAAGATGTACGCGTTGAGCGTCGTCCCTATCAGTATCTTTATAAGGAAGGTGAGGATTACATCTTTATGAATCAAGAGACCTATGAGCAAGTTCCTATTACGCACGACCTTATCACAGGTGTTGATTTTCTAAAGGAAGGTATGGTCTGTGATGTTGTTTCTGATGCAACTACAGATACCATTCTCTTTGCAGAACTCCCGACAAAGGTTGAATTGGCAATTGCTTATACAGAGCCCGGTCTCAAAGGTGATACCGCTACGAACACACTGAAGCCGGCTAAGTTAGAGACCGGAGCAGAGATTCGTGTTCCGCTCTTCATCAATGAAGGAGAGATTATTCGCGTAGATACACGCGACGGTAGTTATTGCGAACGCGTTCGTTAGAACATCAAAACGTACATAGCGATTTAATATCGCCGGATACTGACAAGGTGGTGCGTATAAGTGCCACCTTGTTCAATAGAATAGATACCGGTTTGGTCGAGTTTCTCCACTTTGACACGACCTGAGCAATGAATAATACGCTCTTTGTCCAATATAATTCCCACATGACTTATCTTACCATCATTATGGTCAAAGAAAGCCAAATCGCCAACCTGCACCTCATCAAATGAAGTAACGGCCATTCCTTGCTGAGCTTGCTCACTCGCGTTACGTAAAAGGTTATGTCCGAACAGAGAGTGAATAATTTGTGAAAAGCCGGAGCAGTCCATGCCCATCGCATTTTTTCCACCCCACAAGTAAGGTATATTCAGAAAGAAACGAACCGTATTCATCATATTTGTAGGATTGAGTTCCAGCGGACTCTGTGCCACCATCACCGGGTCAATAAGAAAACCTACGCCAAGCAACTCGAACCTACCGTCTTTATAATCAGGTAAGCAGGTTCCTGCTGTCAAAGGTATCGTCTGACTATTATTCTCACTCACAGCATATGCCATCGGCATTTTAACGCGCGCAATTTTACTGCACTTTGCAAACTTTTCACATTCGGATTGGGACAAACGAGTAAGCATCTTAAAATCAACCCACCCCTCCTGGGCATCCGCATCATTCTTAATGCGAATCCAGCGAGGTTGTTCCTCTATCACTTCTACCGTTTCAGCAAACAATAACTGAGTCACTTGCTCACTCGCATCGTTCGCTTCCGAGCGAACAGGAACTACACTGTGTAATATGATTCCTTTATCCATGGTCTTTTTATCTATCGCCTGCAAAGGTACTGCTATTTTTTTATATACACAAATATTTTTTGTAGAATAGATTCTGCCATATTCTCCCATTATTAAGTACATTATGCAAAAAATAACGTTTTTAAGAAGAAAAATGCACTTTTTTTTAATATTATTCGTAATATTCAGATATTTTTTGTACCTTTGCGCCGTTAAACAAATCACAACTATGCAACAGAAGAAAAATATTCCGCTATTAGATTGTCCCGTAGATTATCTTATAGGCGATGCAAGTGGTAAAATCATGAACGAGTACGGTCGCTTTCCGTGTAAGATTATGTGTGGCGTATATGCCTTAATGGTTCGCGGTTCCGCATCTGCTACGATTAATATCACCAAGTACGAATTTCATGAGAATGATATTCTCTTGTTAGAACCGGGCAGTTTCCTGCTTATCCATGAGTTTTCGGAGGACGCATTAGTATATTATATTCTCTTCTCCTCCTCCTTTTTGGAGAAGAATACCTTTAACAGTCGCATGTCTCTTTCTTCGTTGCAGTTACATTCACCTATCGTTCATCTTTCAGCCGACCGCGCAGAGGTGATTAAGGATCTCGCAGCACTAATGTTTAAAGCCACAAATACCGAACCTTCCATGCTCAATACGGAGAAGATGGTGCATGTATTCAACCTCCTCCAAACAGCTTACTCAAACTATGCGCAGAGTATGGATGAATACATCATCAAACCTATTGACCGCAAGATGGAGATTTACCAAGATTACTGTCAACTGGTCATGAAGCATTACCAAGAGTGGCACCATGTCTCACAGTATGCCGAAGCTATGAGAATCACTTTGCCTCACCTTTGTTCTACTATCCGTTCCGCAAGCGAAAGAACGGCGGGAGACATCATTACAGATGCAATCCTGACGGATGCTAAGGCACAATTAAAATTAACGACCACGCAAATCAAAGAGATTTCGTCGTCGTTAGGATTTGATAATGTAGCTTTCTTCAACCGCTTTTTCAAATCGCACATGGGGCTAACCCCTAAAGCGTATCGTAACGCCCAAGTTTAATTTATGGAAAGCCTCTCTTAACGATTAGCGTACATTGATTCGTAGTACTTCTCGTACTCGCCGGAGGTGATGTTATCCATCCACTCTTGGTTTTCCAAATACCAACGAACTGTACGCTCAATACCTTCTTCGAATTGTAAACTGGGCTCCCAACCGAGCTCAGTTTGTAGTTTGCGGGAGTCTATCGCGTAGCGCAAATCATGACCTGCTCTATCGGTCACAAAGGTAATCAAATCCAAATCTTCGCCTTCTTTGCGGCCAAGCAAACGATCTACAGTATTGATAACAACCTTGATAATATCAATATTTTTCCACTCGTTAAAGCCGCCGATATTATACGTCTCCGCCACTTTACCCTTGTGGAAAATCAAGTCAATAGCACGTGCATGGTCTTCTACGTACAACCAGTCACGTACATTCTCGCCCTTTCCATAAACAGGCAACGGCTTACGATGACGAATATTATTGATAAACAATGGAATAAGTTTCTCGGGGAATTGATACGGACCATAGTTGTTCGAGCAGTTCGTTACGATAGTAGGCATCCCATAGGTATCATGGAAGGCACGCACGAAATGGTCACTGGAAGCTTTGGAGGCACTATATGGGCTATGCGGCTGATATTTCTTTGTCTCGGTGAAGAAATCCTCGCCGTAAGCATAGTGATGTTCGGCACTTGAGGCGGTGGTGGTAAAAGGAGAATCAACACCTTCCGGATGGGTCAGTTCCAGAGCTCCATAGACTTCATCCGTAGAAATATGGTAGAAGCGTTTGCCATCATATTTCTCCGGCAGGCTTTCCCAGTAAAGTTTAGCTGATTGTAACAGACTGAGCGTACCCATCACGTTGGTACGGGCAAAAGTAAACGGATCCTTGATAGAGCGATCGACATGACTCTCGGCTGCCAGATGAATTATACCATCTACATGCTCTTCCTGCATCAAAGCGTAAATGGCGTCGAAATCGCATATATCTGCCTTTACAAAGCGATAATTCGGCTTATCCTCAATATCTTTGAGATTAGCCAAATTACCTGCATAGGTCAACTTATCTACATTAATAATTTTGTACTCGGGGTACTTATTAACAAAGAGACGAACTACGTGGCTGCCGATAAATCCGGCTCCACCGGTGATAATGATACTCTTCATATTATAGCACAAATTGTATTTCTTTAAAATGATATTTCTTAGTTTTTTGGTCAGTCTGAAGCACTAACTCCCCCTGTTCTGTTACATTTGTTATAGTCGCTTCAAAAGCATTATCGGGCGTCCTTGTTAGTATTTTAGATGGGGCGACATTCACCTCTCGCTCGGCATATTTCGCTTTCCTGTTCAACCGATAGAGCACTGTCATATAATGCTGTTTCAGTTCAACAGGTTGAGCCAATTGCGGCAAGCGGGCACGAATACACTGCTCTAATCGTTTACTCACTTGCGCAATATCAGTCTCACGACCGCTGATTAGTTTGACTGACGTCGGGTTAGGAGCATCGCCTGTCCATTGCGTTTGGTTTATATTCAAACCGATACCTACAATAGATTCTTCAATGACTTTTTCTACTATCCTGTTTTCTATCAGTATACCGCAAATCTTAGACTTACCTACATAGATATCGTTCGGCCACTTGATGGTTACATCTTCGTCAGGCAGCAACTCTTTCACAACCTGCCATACAGCTAAACTGACAAGCATCGTGAGCCGGAATTGCTGTTCGACGGAGACCGGTGGATGAGTCAAACGCATTGAGAACAGCACGTTTTTTCCCGCCTCACTTTCCCAACTGTTTCCGGCTTGTCCCCGACCGGCAGTCTGATACGCCGTCCACACCACCTCACAATCAGGATGTTCTTTAAGCCACGTATTGGTACTATTGGTTTGACTGATATACATCTAATAGGTATTTTTGTATTACCGTTTGTACGTTCTTGGCTTTACCTTGTGCACTATTGACCAGCACGGCGAATACCCATTTCTTGCCATTGGGCAGGTCTATATATCCGGCGAAGTTCTTCGTGCCGGCTATCGTTCCGCTTTTGGCATGTATCTTACCTTCCAGCACTGTTCCGCGGCAAAGGCTGCTAAGAGTCCCGTTCGGGTTACCGCTCACGGGCAACGATTTCAGCCATATGTCGTAATTCTTACTCCGCATCATATACTGCAATATATCTACCAACGCTTCTGCACTGATAGCATCTTGAGGAGCCAAGCCGCACCCGTCCTTAATAAGAGCACCTTTAACCGTTACACCACGCATACGCCAGAACTCACGAACCACTTCGCATGAGTTATGAATCGTACCCGGCTTGCCATAATTGAGACCTAAATAACGGAATATCGATTCGGCGTATAGGTTGTTGCTGTATATATTTGTCTCAGCTATTAATGCGCCTAATGAGTCGGACTTATGCTCATAAATAACTTGTCTGATTCCTGTGTCCAATCTACTCTCGGCGGTAAAGGACGCCGGCTTACTCACTTTAACACCGTTTTCCTCAAGATGCCTCGTGAGGTGGGTAGCCAGTAACCAACCGGGATTAGGAATATCACTTCGCACACCGAATTGTCCTCTGTTGCTGGGTACACTGCCTGTCAGGTAGCGCTCGTTGGAATAAGGCAGACCATGCACATAAGCGCCATCGTATGTTATCTCCGTGCAACGGATATGGTTGATAGTCTTCAGTCCCGGATAATTCGGTTCGGTACGCATCACTTCTGCTACTGAGCCTACTTCAGAACTACGCAAAACGATATTGAGTGTATTACTCATATAATTGAGCGCAAAGATACCGGGAGCATAGTAATTACCGCAGTCTTCCCACAGCCACGCAGGATTCACCGCATCGCCGTCTAATAGACTCATATCAGCTATAACGGCACCGTCAATACTACGGATACCGGCCGCTTTGATTGCACGTATCCACTTGAAGATAAACGCTTGCGTACCTTTGAGATTGCCCAAAGACGGATCGCAACCGCCACGAATGAACAGGTCACCATGCAATATCCCGTTGTCAATATGACCACTGTATTCCAATACCGTCGTAAAACGGAAACTCGGACCTAACATCTCTAAGGCGGCACCGGTCGTCAGTAATTTCATCACACTGGCAGGAGGAACCACATTATCCGGGCGATAGGAATCAATCACTTTACCGCTCTCGGCATCTTTTATCAGTACACTAATGTTTGCTTGTTGGCAGTTCGGAGCTTCTGTCAATAGGGACACTGCCAGTAATATTGTTGTCAGTATATTCATCATCCTACGGTCCCCTCCAAAGACACTTGCAGCAGTTTTTGAGCTTCTACGGCAAACTCCATCGGTAGTTTGTCCATTACTTCTTTGGCGTAACCGTTAACGATTAAGCCCACCGCATCTTCTACACTTATGCCACGTTGACGGCAGTAAAAGAGTTGGTCTTCAGATATCTTGGAGGTCGTTGCTTCATGTTCTATCGTAGCTGTCGGATTGGCTATCTGCATATCAGGGAATGTATGCGCTCCGCATTTATCTCCCAACAGCAACGAATCGCATTGAGAATAATTGCGAACATCCTCTGCGCCGGACACCACTTTGATTAACCCACGATACGCATTCTGAGAATGACCGGCGGAGATACCTTTGCTCACCACGCGGGAACGGGTATGGGAACCTAAATGTATCATCTTCGTGCCCGTATCGGCTTGCTGGTAGTTATTGGTCAAAGCTACGGAATAAAACTCCGCTGACGAGTTGTCACCTTTAAGTATACAACTCGGGTATTTCCAAGTAATAGCAGAGCCGGTCTCTACTTGCGTCCAACTCAAACGGGCATTTTTATGCGTGATACCGCGTTTGGTAACGAAATTATAGATTCCTCCCTTACCGTCCTTATCGCCGGGATACCAGTTTTGAACGGTGGAGTATTTTACTTCAGCATCGTCATGAACTATAATCTCCACTATCGCAGCATGCAACTGGTTCTCATCACGCATAGGCGCCGTACAACCCTCCAAGTAACTCAAATACGCTCCCTCGTCGGCTATCAGTAACGTACGCTCAAACTGACCCGTATTGCCTGCATTTATACGGAAATAGGTCGATAACTCCATCGGGCAACGAACACCTTTAGGAATATAGACAAACGAGCCGTCTGAGAATACAGCAGAATTGAGTGCTGCATAAAAATTATCGCTATAGGGAACGACTGAACCCAAGTATTTCTTCACCAACTCGGGATGTTCTCTTACTGCCTCCGAGATAGAGCAGAAAATAATGCCTTTTTCGGCTAAGGTCTCACGGAAAGTCGTCTTTACGCTCACGGAGTCCATCACCGCATCTACTGCCATGTTGCCCGCAAGAGCAGCACGCTCCTCCAACGGGATACCGAGCTTGTCAAAGGTCTTCATAATCTCAGGGGCTATCTCTTGCTTGGAGCCCGAGGGATGGTCTTTCGACTTTGGACTTTCGACTTTGGGAGCCGCGTAGTAGGATATCTTCTGAAAATCAATCGGAGGAATATCAAGATGTGCCCATGTCGGTACGGGCATCGTCTGCCATTTGCGGTAGGCCTTGAGACGAAAGTCAAGCAGCCAGTCAGGTTCGCCTTTCTTCGCTGATATAAGACGGATAATATCCTCATTCAAACCGCTGGCTATGATATCCGTCTCAACATCGGTCGTAAAGCCGTACTTATATTCTTGGGTCGTTATATCTTTTATTACTTCTTCCATTGTCCATTTTATTTTGCCGGATAGATAGAAATCACTTCGGTACGTACTTGCATGTTTTTGTCGGCGGTTTGGGTTTTAGCGAGCCATGACACAAAATCCTTGTAACTCAGATTGCGGGGAGTCGCCTGCCTGCGCCAGTTCCAGCTGCTCTTACGGTCACGGGCTTTCGTGAACTTATTCGGGGAGAAGATGATGTATAGCACATTATACTCCACTTCCTTGTCCGTCGTCAGCACATATTCTTCGGCGGTGCGGTCCTCGGCAGCACTGAAAAAGAGGTAGTCTTTATTGGCGCGAACGGTCTGATAGCCTTCCGTATTACACATATAGGGCAACAGACAATATGCCGTCTGCTCATTATCCACCAGATAAACGCACAACGCACCTTTCACAGGAGACGTGAAACGCAGATAGAAATCGTCACCGTCATAGTAGGATGTCCTATTCGATTTGTCATGCGCGTTATTGATAAAAGCATACGACAGGTCGATAGGTACGCCTGATTTCTCACGCGCTTTCCCTTCGACAAACACGCGCACATGCCATAACACTCCGTCGTGATAGATACTCAATATCTCTTCCTTCACCGTCTCTATCCACTCGCCGCGTGCAACAGTGCTGCCTAATGAGAAGAAGTCATCATCGCTGAAAAAAGAACCGTCTTCCGTCTTCTCACGAGCCATCGACAAAGCGATACTGCTCACATCCACTCCGAACGCGTTCTCTAACGCACGTTGTTTCGCCTTCTCTATCGCATGTATCTCAGCCTCTGCTTTCGACTCGGTACGGTCGTTCGACAGATAATCGTACGTAATATGTACATTCGTCAACTTGGCAGACCAAAGCGGCAATACGGCTGCCGACAATATAATAAGTAACACCTTCTTCATCAGCGTAGTCTCCATGTTCGCCATTCGGTCACCACTTCGGTTGCAGGAGTGACACAGGGCGTCTGTGATTTATTGTTCTCTAATATGGATTGTTGTTTGACATTCGTCTGGATATAGTCGCCTAACTCCTCACAGGTCAAGTCCCCTTCGCTCTCCTGCAACTTCTTTAGCAGGAAATAAGTGAATAGCCCGTGTTGCTGCTCCGTATAAGGATAGGCGGTCTCGTTCCCCTGAGCCGCAGCATACACTACCATCTTGCCTTGTGGCTGACCTGCACGAGCTTTCAGCGCTACTCCTCGGGCGGACACTAACATGCCCTCACCACGATTGCTGCCGCTGAAACATGCATCCATGAAAATAAGCACATGATTCGCCTGCATATTGCCTAACATCGCATATAAATCGTCTAACTTATAGCACGTCGTCAAGTCTTGAGTTACGCCATCAACCGGCATCAGGTAGGACGTACGGCTGCTCTCATCCGGCAAACCGTGACCAGCATAGTAGAAGATAGCGTTCGCGTTATCAAACACACTCAGCACATTCTGCAACCAGTTGATTTCCGTCTTAATCTGATTGCCTGTCGCATTAGGCAGATAGTGCACTTTCTTGGAGTCCAGACCTAACGTCTGCTCGCAGTATTGCTTAAAAATGCGACCGTCGTTCAGCGCATACGGTACACTGCCAACAGACTGGTAGTTCTCATTCGCTATAATCAAAGCAAACGTGTTGTCGTTCTTTATCTTCGTCGTCGGGATATGCTCATCTACATCCGATACCAGCGAACCTTTGTGAATCTCGCCATGAGCCGCTTGATGAGACTCCACAACAATATCCTTACCCGCTACCGTCTGACCGAAAGTGAGCGTCACTTCAGTGCCCTGAGCGTACTTGCCGTACTTCTCGCTCAACTGAATAGGAATAGTCACCACATCCGCTGCATTCGCACTCGCCGCTAACTCAAACTCAAACACACGGGTCTCACCGGCACCGAGAGACGGTATCTCTATACGCTGGTTATCACCGCCCATCCAACTGATATGCTCCGGAAAGTGAATGTCAAACCTAACCTGCTCGGCGGTGCCGTGGGACGTGTTCTGAACCATCACCTGAAGAGCAAATATATCGCGCTTCTTCAGCACACCAGACATCCCGCCTGTTAACTTATAACTCACTACCTGGACGTTCGGCGCATCAAACTCATGCGTCGCTATCACTAATGTCTGCTCCGGAGTACCGAAACCGTTGGGCTCCGTCACTTGAATAGTGAAACGAACCTGACCCGTCTTAGTCTGCATTGAGGTCTTGATGGGAAATTCGATAGCACGAACCTCACCGGGCTTAATCACCGATAACGTCTGATTACTCGTCGTAATACCATTAACAGTGCCTGATGCCGAGATAACGGCGCGACAACCGTAACCCTCACCACGACCAACATTCTTCACACGCATGTGTATGGAACTCTCCTCCTGAGCATTAATCGTCTGATTGCCGTCCGCATCAGAAAAATATACTGAACCCTCCTCTACCTCTAATATCGCAGGTATCACTACCTTCTGGATATTGAAGAACTTAGGAGGCGTAACGGCGGACTGCTGCCCAAATACAATAGCAGCACTCACTACAAACAGCAACACTATGGTTAATCGACGGCTCATCTGCTCCATTTTAACGAAAATGCTATACCTATTAATGCCGTATTATGCTCATAACCGGCAAATAAATCCATCAGCGCCAAGGATATGTCATAGCGTATCCGGGCGTTTGCCGTGAAGGACCACTTGTCCGTCTCATCACGAAAACTCAGACACGGACCACCCGCAAACACAAATGCCCAACGATCAGTCATCGGCAACACAAAACGCACTTGGGGCTCCCAGTAGATACGGGTCGCATCGCTGCTCAGCGAAGCAAGACTGTAAGTACGAGCCGTCGAGGTCAACTCCCACGCAAAAGACACTAACGAAACCTCTACAAAACGGTAACGGAACGCACCTATACCGAAATATAACGGAGCCTGACCTTTCCGATCACGAACTCCCGCACCGATACCTACATCCAAAAACGATATCGACCAACTGCCCACACGACTGAAATAACGGTTGCACAAGGCAGGATAACCGGTCTTCTGATAGTTCTCACGATTGATACGCTTCGTATAGGCATTCAGCGACTCCGACGGTATAATTCGGAACTGCACATCTCCAACCAGACTCGTCCTGTCCTTCAGCACATCCCACGCTATCTTTTTGTTTTTTCCCTTACGCACATTCACACCCGCATCGCCGCTCAGACTGCTGCGCTCTATCGTCTGAAAACTGCCGTTGTTCAGCGACACTTGAACATCTATATTCGCTTCCTTGTCCAGACTATACGTAATCACCGCCTTCTCACCGTCTGCATAGCAATCGGCATTCGTAACAACCTGCCCTAAAACAGATGTTATAGATATACATAATCCTGTTACAAGTGCGATTCCTCTCATTGTTATTTTACAGACTGAGTACTTGCAATGCTTGCCATTTATCGTCTTTGATGTCTTTTTTCTCTTTGATAGCCTTTGTAAGCGGCACATAAACCACTTCACCGTTTTGCAGTCCCACCATTATGGACCGTTGTTCGTCCAGGAGTGCCTGCACAGCTGCACATCCAAGCCTGGAAGCCAGTATACGGTCAAAGGCAGTAGGTGATCCGCCGCGCTGCAGGTGACCGAGAATAGTCACGCGTGTGTCGTACTCGGGATGGTTCTGCTCAATGACTTTAGCAACCGCCTGCGCACCTCCGGGTATAGCATGCTCTTGAACCAAGACGATGCCGCTATTCTTATGCTTGCGCCTTCCTTGTCCGATAGCCGCTTCCAATTGTTCTTCAAGTGTAGCCCGTTCTGGAATGACAGCCGCTTCGGCTCCTGCGGCAATAGCAGCGTTGAGCGTGAGGAAACCCGCATCTCGCCCCATTATCTCGACAAGAAACAGTCTCTCGTGGCTGGTTCCGGTATCTCGCAATTTGTCCACGCACTCAACAATAGTATTTAGCGCCGTATCGTACCCGATAGTGGAATCGGTCCCCCAAAGGTCATTGTCTATTGTCCCCGGTACTCCGATAACGGGTATGTTATATTCTTGTGCGAGTAGTCTTGCTCCTGTGAACGAGCCGTCTCCGCCGATAACTATCAGCGCATCTATCTGTTCCCTCTGCATCGTATCGTATGCACGCTTCCGACCTTCAGGCGTAGTAAACTCTTGGCTTCGGGCTGATTTGAGGATAGTTCCTCCTCGTTGAATTATCCCGCTCACATCCTGTGTAGTAAACTCTTGTACTTCACCGTCCATAAGTCCCTTATAGCCACGATAGATAGCTTTAACGCGGATATTATTAGCGATAGCCGCCCGTGTTACGGCTCTTATAGCGGCATTCATGCCCGGCGCGTCTCCTCCGGATGTTAATACACCAACTGTTTGAATCTTATATTCCATAAGTTATAATTTTAATTGTCAATTAGCCTGCAAAGTTACAACAAATATAGCATATACACAAATTTTCGAGCATAAAAATGAAGCGAATAGAAAATATTTTCTATATAGGGGACTCATTACGGACTTCGGTGCTTGCACATAAAGGGCGTAATGGAGTTACCTATAACCCTTTAATCTCCACCGAGAGATGACCGTGAAGGAGTGCGACGGAACGCACTCCGAGTATTGCACCCGAGCTATCACCATAGCGAGGACTAAGTGCAATACATAGAATGGCGCGACCCTTGCGGTCACGCAGCCGTATGGCTGAAAGGGAAGTGGCGTACAGGGTAGCCACGACCGCTATAACATTACTTCGGTGTCTCCACCGAGAGATAACCGAGAGATGACCGAGACAAGACCGAGAGATGAATCAGGGTCTTACGCTATTCCGCGAGCAGTTCCATCCCACTACGGAGTTGGTCATTGAAGGCGAAGCGATGCCGATAGAACAATTCCTATTGATGAACATAGAGAGATTATTTGAGAATGCACAAAATAATCATAATCGGCAATAAATACACCCAACGCGCTTTAGCGCATCTATAGCCTTTTATATCAAGTCGCTGACAGCTAAGGGCACGTAAGCTATCAGGTCTTCTGGCGTCATACGAAGTTGCAATCCGCGCTGACCGGCAGAGACGTATATCTTTTCATGCAACAGGCAAGTCTCGTCAATATAGGACGGAAACAACTTTTTCATTCCTATAGGACAACAACCGCCGCGAATATACCCCGTCAGCGGCAGCAACTCCTTCAGCGGAACAGGTTTGCAGGATTTATTACCACTCGCACGGGATGCTTTCTTGAGGTCCACCTCAAAAGCTCCCGGAATGACGCATACAAAATGTCCTGTCCTGTCGCCCTCCAACACAATAGTCTTGAAGACGGCATCGATATCTTCATGCAACTCCGCTGCTACGTGAACAGCACTCAAATCCGACTCGTCAACCGAGTACGCAATCAGTTCGTACGGCACACCTGACGCATCAAGCATACGACATACATTTGTCTTCTGTATTGGCTTGGACATGGTCTATAACTATATGATTCATTATTACTTTAGGCTGCAAAGATAGTGTTTTTTTACCAATAAGACAAGAAAAACAGTAAATTTGTTTGCACAAACGCACAAAAAAGCGTACCTTTGCAGCCGCAAAAAAATACAACATCTCTTATGGTACAGGATTTATACATCTTAATGATTACCGCAGGCGTAGTAGCACTGCTGTTCAAGTTACTCAAACAACCCGTCGTTTTAGGATATATCGTAGCCGGTATATTAGTAGGACCGCACCTCTTCGGACAAAACTTCGTCAATATGGAAAACGTAGAGACGTGGGGAAATATAGGTGTGCTCTTTGTGCTGTTCTGTATCGGACTGGAGTTCCGGGTCAAAAACCTCTTCCAAAGCGGAAAGGTCGCTCTCGTCGGTGCCGGAACAATCGTTATCGGCATGATGATATTGGGCTATGGAGTAGGACGTTTCGCCTTGCTCGATACAATGAACTCGCTCTTCCTCGCAGCTATGCTGTGTATGTCCTCAACCACTATAGTGATGAAAGCTATCGATGAAGCCGGATTAGGTAAAGCCAGGTTCGTCAAAGGTGCTACCGGTATACTTATCTTTGAAGATATCATCGCCGTCGTACTCATGGTGCTGCTATCCAGTATAGCCGTTAAAAACAGCTTCGAGGGAGTCGAATTGCTCGAGAAAGTAGGCGTGCTCGCTCTCACACTCGCCGTATGGTTCATCGTCGGCATACTGATTATACCTACACTCTTCCGCTGGGTACGGCCACACCTCAACGACGAAATACTCATTGTGCTCTCGCTCGGTCTGTGCCTCGGTATGGTGCTCACTGCAGAAGAAGCAGGATTCAGCTCCGCACTCGGTGCCTTCGTAATGGGTATGATTCTCGCCGAGACGAAAGAGTCACACCGTATCGAACAGCTTATGACACCCCTCAAGAACGTCTTTGCCGCTATCTTCTTCGTATCAGTCGGCATGATGATCAATCCGGCTTCCTTAGTCGAATACTGGCCTTCCATCCTCACTGTGGCTGTAGTCATTATCGTGGGTATGATTATCTTCGGTACGCTCGGGTGCTGGTGGGGAGGAGAAACGCTGAAAGATGCGATGATGACGGGATTCTCGTTTGTACAAATAGGTGAGTTCTCATTCATCATTGCTGCTTTAGGTACCAAACTGAACGTGACTGATCCGGCTATCTACCCCATCATCGTTGCCGCCAGTGTCCTGACTACATTCCTCACACCCTATATCATGAAGGCGGCTGAACCATGTTACAACCTCCTGTATAAACATGCGTCTCCACGGATGAAAGCGAAAATTGACGCACGGGAAGAGAAAGTAAACCTCGCCCAGCAGAATGCACAGAAAACCACTACGAAAGACGCTCCTAATAGAGCCGACAAGGTGAAACATGCCGTACGCAAAACAGTTATCACCAAACGACTCGTCAACCTCTTCCTTAAAAACATGAGCGAGAACGACCAGCCTACACAACAGCAATAAAAGCTATAGTGAAATATGCAGGCGGAACCGGAGCGCCCAACGCGGAGTAGAAGTGTCCTGCCAATTAGTAAGACGCCAAACAGAATAGATATCTAACACGCGAAGTATATTCCCTATACCGCAACCCAGTTCCACATAAGGCGCCTTGAAAGCCGAAAACGAATAGCTGACAGCCGATGGCTGGGCATTCGTAATGGCACCGTATGCAAGCTTGAACGTAACCAACTCTCGGAGACGCAGATAACGGATACCGGGTATCAGATTGAAGAGAATACCCTGACCGTTCCACTCAGCGTGAAGAGCTACATACTTATCCGCAGCATACTGAAAATTATTCATTAACGTAAAACGGTACGGGTCATAGGCATAACCTTGGTTGCCTTCAAAATGATGAAGAAAAGGATATGGTACTGACCCAAAAATACACCCTCCCTGCAAGGCGTAATCAAGCGTTCCTCCCATTCCTAAGTCCGCACGATGACGGAGAAGAAGATTGAACTTGGCAAAGAGCGAATAACTACTGCCCACCTCACCCGTCACCGGTAACTGGTAGGAACCCGCCTCTAATCCTACATAAAGAACCGGCAAAGAACTATATACATGATAGCGGGAGAAATAACCGTCTATCTTACGCTCCTTAAACCCGACACGCACAATACCACCAATAGTCTGATATGGGAAGTAAGGAATCTGATGGTATCCGACAAGCGGGTCGCCATATCCCATCCAACCTACACGGACATATAACTGGGTCTCAATATTATCCGTCCAGTCATTATCAAAATGCAACTGTAGCTGCCGCTGACGCGTAGCCGTGTTCTTAGCCGATGGGGTATAACGCAACGCCTCAAAAGCATATGCCGTAAAGTCCATAGTCCTGAAGCCAATACCATTCTCATGCAGCAATCTGGTGAAATCATCCACCTCCGTCCACATATAATGGTCCTGATACTCCAAAAAGAACACATGCCGACGAGGGGTTGGTAACTGCACATTGATACGCCCCATACCCTTAAAAGCACGGTCACGAAAACCATAACCAAGCGATGCCTCCAAAGACACACGCTTCATAAGCTTCGCGTTCGTGCGGAACGGCAGACCAAGATGCACTTTCTCGTGCTCGTTGACTTGAAGTATCTCTTGTATGTTACCAACATCCAGAAAAGTACCTGTAGGGATATAGCCCGTATTGATGATGGATGCCGTCCATTGCGCAAAGCGGATAAGAGGAAGCGAATCCAACGTCAATAGCACACTATCGGCACAGGAGAGTGAAGATGCACTATCGGATAAAGCAGACTGCGGACTCCCGGATAAGGCTAATGGGGTACGGCTGCTCAGACCACTCGACAGAGATGTACGGAGAAGCACCGTTGGAAAGACTTTCGTCTGCTGCGTCTTAACACCAAAATCAAGAATAGCAGATATATGTTCGTCCTGCAACGAGTTGTCATCGGCTATGATTTGGTTAATATGCAAACTCTTGAGGTAATTAATACCCGTTTGCGCCGGCACATGAGCTGTGATAGCACGCAAGGCATAAGTGGCGGAATCAATACGCATCTCACCGTTAAACGTCGCGTAATACGCATTCTTCGTACGAAAATGAAGGACATACTCTTTGCCCGTTTCCGTATCAACAGAATCCGCTAAATAATACTTGTAATACGTATTCGACGACGAAGCAAGAGGAGAGAGAAAACTGCGGCCGAGAAGAGAGACGGAGTTGCGGTAGAAATTGATATTTCCGTTCCCGCTAAGCAACGCCGTATAATCAGTGGAGGTAAGCACCACCGCATGCTCTTCTCTCTCTCCGGCATCGGTCGCTTCATCACCTGAGAGTATTTTCCTCTGGCGTGAGACATATAGCGGTAACATAAGCGACGAGTCCTCGGCACTAATCATTCCGGCTTGTAAACTCTTCCAAATACGGCGTCTGAGATGGCGGGATTCGATATCACTGATAAAGAGTTCAGTGGTAGCCTCAGCTTCTGCAGTATTCGGTTGCAGGAAGCGGTCATTCACTTCCCTATGTGCTTTAACACCGGCAATAAGTGCTAAAGCATACGAGTCGTCCGGTCTGGCATACACTTCCTCCAGAACAGCTGTCTTCTCGTTCAACGCCACTTGGATGCCTGCCATTATACCCGGCTCGACATGAAAACGCTGGGGGTGATAGCCTACAGCAGAAACGACGAGTGTGCGTCTTTTGGTAAACGTAGAACGGATAGCAAATGAACCTTCTTCGTTAGAGGTCGTGCCGACCGAAGTGCCGGAATAATAAATATTGGCATTAGGAACAGGCTCTCCCGTTTCAGCACAAGTGACATCACCTACCACTATAGTTTCCTGCGCCACTACAGGGGCTGTGAAGACTGCCAAAAGAATTACGGATAGTATTTCTCGCCACAAGGTCATGCTTTAGTCATTGCGGTTAGCAGGATGAAACTGAAGAATAGCATTACGAAGGTCCTGTATATCCACGTGCGTATAAATCTCTGTGGTAGTGATATTCTCATGGCCGAGTAACTGCTGAATGATACGCAAATCCGCCCCGTTTTGCAGAAGATGAGTCGCAAAAGAGTGACGGAGTGTGTGAGGAGAGACGGTTTTACGAATCCCCGCCGCCGCAGTTAGACGTTTGATAATAGTGAAAATCATCGCGCGTGTGAGCTGACGACCATAACGGTTGAGAAAAGCGATATCGGTATATTCGGGCTTGATATCCAGATGCGCACGGTCTTCCATCCAATATTGGAACCACTTCTCCGCTTCGGGTGAAATAGGAACAAGACGCTGCTTGCTGCCTTTACCCTGAATGAGCATGTAACCGTCCTGCCGATACATATTACTGAGTTTGAGTTCGACTAACTCGCTCACGCGCAGACCACTACCGTACAGCATCTCTACGATAGCACGGTTACGGTGCCCCTCGTTACTGCTTAAATCAATCTGCTCCACCATCGCGTTTATTTCCTCTACGGTTAGTACATCAGGCAAATGGAGTTCCTTCTTAGGCATCTCAAGCAATTCGGACGGGTCTGACTCAATATAGTTGTGGTAAAGTAAGAAGCGATAGAAACTGTGTACTCCCGAGAGAATGCGGGACTGCGAACGAGCATTACTGCCTGAACCAAAAGAGTTATATACAAAGTCCTCAAGATCAGCCAATTTGGCATCAACAGGGTCTATACCATTCGCCTCTAAATAATTGCACAATTTATCTAAATCCTGTTCATAAGCAACAACAGAATTCTCAGACAAAGCGCGTTCCAAACGCAAATAAGTATGGTATTCCTTATAGATGGCTCCTGTTTTCATAGTCCAAGACTCCCTTAAAATGGATATTATAGTGGTTGTCCTCCGATTTTAAGTTGAAAACGATATCAGAAGTCTGACCATTATTAGCGACTACAAAAGCCGAATCGGTACAGAGAATGATTTGAGCCACTTGCGAATTATTGATGCTCAAGATATACGTACCGGAAGGCGTGCCTTCATAGTCTTTCCCGGGCAGGAAAACGCCGGGGGCAGGCTTATCGGCACAACGATAGACACCGCTTGATAAGGCTGTGTCCGTAAGCGGAATAAAGATATCACTTAGATAAAGGTTCGTACCCGACCCTACTATATGATCAGTTGTATCAAGCGTAAGTCCGTCCGAATAGAGGTCCAACGCTACAACATGACAGTCAATACTATCATAGAACTGACCATAATAAAGGAGTTTACCGTAACTCATTTCCGTAACTATCGTCTCCGGTTGCACAGGTTTGTTCTTTGAGGTACAAGCCGTAGCTGCTATGAGAATAAGGACAATATAAAGCGCAATCTTCTTCATTATTCAACACGTAATTTACGAACAGGGTACCACGCAGACAGATAGCCTAATACCAATACTACTACAGCAACAATGATAATATCCAATGCCTGCACTTGAACCGGATAGGAGGATATAATATACTCTGTACCGGTACCTAATTTGATAATACCAAAATACTCTTGGATAAGACTCATGATAAGTCCTGCTACCAAACCGACTATTGCCCCAAGACTACTTATCAGCCAACCTTCATACAGAAAGATAGTCCGAATCGTTTTCTCATCCGCGCCCAAGTTATTAAGGATACGGATATCCTCTTTCTTGTCAATCATAAGCATTGATAGCGAACTGATAATATTAAAGCAGGCGATAAGCAGAATAAAAGTCATAAGAAGAATGGTAAGCAGTTTCTCAATCTTAAGGATGCGAAAGAAATCAGCTTGCTGCTCATACCGGTCCTGGACTTGATAATCATCGCGCAAGATAGCACGGATTTGCTTTTTAGCCTGACGCGTAGTGATATTGGGCGTAAGTTGCAGATTAAGGGCAGTAACGGTTATTGAATCGTAGTCAAAGAGTTGCCGCGCAAGCGGTAAGGAGATCAGCATATAAGCATCATCGTACTTAACCTGATTCACAGCAAAGGTAGCGGATATAAAGGTCGTAGCCTCGTTAAAACTTTTGTCCGGTCTTAGCAGATTAACCCGTTCCGTACGCTTAGGCGCAAAGATATGGATTCCGCCTACGAAATGCGCATTGATACCTATTTGAGAGGCCAAGCCCTGACCAAGCACCGCACGCTCAAAAGCACCATCAAAAACGGAATACTTACCGTCCGTGATAATGGAGTCGATAGCAGTAAGCTGCTGAAAGTTGTCATCCACCCCCACCAAATGTGCAGGCAGTTGATGCTCCTTATAACGGATGAGCGCCGTTTCCTCAACGGTCTGGGAAACGAGTTGTATATACGGTAAGGCAAGGACGGATTGAATAGGCTCATCCTCCATAGAGAAACTCTTGCCGGTGGTAGCAGTGATGCGTAGCTGAGGATCAAATTGGGAGAACATGCTCTCAATTAAAGAACCAAAACCATTCATCACACTTAGGACACAAACCATAGCCGCTGTCACCACGCCAACCGCAGTAGCACTGACACCACTTACGATGTTGATTGCATTATGACTTTTCTTAGAGAAGATATATCGCCATGCTATATGTCGCTCTAACTGACTCACTATTACTTATTTAGCAGTTCGTCAATACGTTCCATCCTCTCAATTGTTTCATCAAGGTGGAAATGCAGTTCCGGAATTATTCGTAGCTGATGGCGCTCCAGTGTCCCCATCTCTCCACGAATTTTGCCTTTATCATTCTCAACAGCTTCCATTATTGCTTTAACCCTGTCTTGGGGGAAGATACTGAGATAGACATGTGCAATAGCCAAATCCGGCGAGATACGCACCTCGCTGACAGAGATGAGCACTCCGGACTTCGTGCGCGCGTAGCGTAAGAAGATATCACTTAGGTCTTTTTGTATGAGACGCGCAATTTTGTGTTGTCTTGTTGATTCCATATAGTAAGTGCAAAACAAGGGAAAGGAGACGCATCTCTTTTCCCTGTAATTGATATAAAATTAGTATATAAACTAATTAATATTTATGGCGTCCTTCGTCGGCAACGGTCAGTTTCTTACGACCTTTAGCGCGACGAGCAGCCAAAACGCGGCGACCATTAGCGGATGCCATTCTCTCAAGGAAACCGTGTTTGTTACGTCTCTTGCGTTGTGAAGGTTGGAATGTACGTTTCATATTCTTTCAATTTTTTACAAAAAAGCGTGCAAAGGTACTGCTTTTTTCTGAATTAGCAAAACTTTTTTACATTTTTTTTCTATTTCATAGCAATTATATGGAAAAAAAGCAGTAATTTTGCACTCGATATAGCCCAAAAAGTGCTTACGACCACAGAATCGATAGTATTAAATCTTCAGCGTCGTGGAGACGCGTCACATGTTCTTCACACGTACACGCGTGCGTGCGGTCGCGTTAATTATATGGTATATGGTGCAGGCTCAAAGAAGAAGTCAACCGCTATCTATAGTCCTTTGTCCTTAATCGAAGTAACAGCCGATATTCGTGCAGACCGTCCGTTACCAAGTGTGAAAGAAGCCCGATTGATATATTATATACCTCAGACGGCGGATATACGTCGTCAGTCGGTAGCGTTATTTGTTACCGAAATACTCTATAATACGCTACGTCATCCAATGCAGGACGAGCAGATGTTTGATTTTTTAGCGGGTACGATTCACGACATAGCTGAAGCGGAGGATATAGAAAATGTGCATCTGCGCTTTCTGTCCGGTTTCGCAACGGTCTTAGGTATTGGTGTCAATGAAGCAGACGTAGCATCCTTACTGCGTATGCCTATCAATAGAAAAGACCGCCAAAATCTCATTCAAGAGTGGTGTGACTATTATCAACTACACTTAGAGGATTTCAGGCGACCTAAATCTATAGATGTTCTGACAGAACTATTCGACTGACGGTTCTATTGGAACTGGGTGTAACCGCTTGACGCGTCTCTTAAGGAATAATTTTGTTTTCCAATTGGTTTTATGCTGATAGCGTGCGGGGATATCAATTATCTCCGGAACAGTTGGTGCGTTATCAATAATTTGTTTCTCTTCTCCAGTGCGGACAATAAGAATATCGTCATACAACTCACCTGTGTCAATGTATCTGGTCTGCATACTCAAGGTATCTCCATAAATACGTACGACTTCATAGAGTTGCATACCCGCCCCCACTCGTTCAAAGCGCGGGCTGAGTTTATGGAGATAGAATTTCTCCGCTGAATTAGTATTGATATAAGGCAGGTCACGCGCGTAGGTATGGTCATGTCCCGCAAAGACTAAATCAGCTTTTTGGAGCGGTCTGGCAAAAGCCATAGCTATGTTAATATTTTGCCTTCCCATACCGCTGGAGTGAACAGGATGATGCATGATTACGACAATAAAACGTCCTTCAGCATCGTCAATTGTTTGTTTGAGCCAAGTATTAACGCGAGTATAGTCATGCAAATGCTGCAGGCCATTTGTATTCAGAGCAATGACACGCACATCCTCCAAATCGACATAGTAGGTTGTGCCTTCAAAGTTGATAGGTCCGTTGTGCGGATGGCGGAAGGTAGAGGTCCAATAATCCGGAAGTTTGCGTATAATACCTTTGCGGTATTCATGATTACCGGGAACGTTAATGATAGGGAGTGCCTCAAAATCAGTACCGGCTAACTCATGATAGAGCATCTGGTTATAGTAGTCATAGCCCCGTTCCACAAAATCGCCTATTTGGCAATAGCAGTCAGCGTGAGGATGACGTTGTGCGACGGCCTGCCACTGAGAGCTTTTTAGCGAGTTATGCACATCGCCAAAGACAAGCATCTCCAAGGTATCAGGTTGCTTAACATCAACCCACTCTATTCCTGAATATTCAAATCCGGGAACGCTATCATCGCCGAACGTGTGGAAGGTATAAGGAATTATATCTCCCGTCCAAACGGGTTCAGGCGGATTGCCAAACCAAGCATTCCAACGGACGGCGCAGAGCAGTATGCCGCCCGTCAGAATGCAGATTAATATGGTTATCCAAACTTTGCGCATCAGAATGGCAAATCAGTACCATCGTCTTGTGCTGCTACAGCATCAAAAGTCTGTACATTACCGGTCATCGGTTCAGCAGCAGGAGTTTGTGGTGCTTGAGGAGCGGCAACAGGTTGAGTTACAGCAGCTGCGGCGGCAGTAGTATCACCTTGTTGTACGCGCCAAGCGCGGATAGAGGTGTACCAACGACCGTTAAACTCGCGACTCTCTATATCAAACGATACGGTTACTATCTGGTCTATCTCACAAGGGTTATTTTTAATACGGTCTTCACCGAAAATCTCAAACTGCACCTTTCGAGGGTATTGCTCCTGAGTCTCTAGTACGTATCCTTGTACTTTCCAAGGATTTCCATTTTTACCAACACCTTCTTGTGCCGGCAAAACTTGAATAATTTTACCTACTATTTCCATCTTTATTCTCCTTTAATTGCAGCAACACCAGGCAGCACTTTGCCTTCGATAGCCTCGAGCAGAGCGCCACCGCCGGTAGAGATATAACTTACGCGGTCAGCCATTCCGAATTTATTAACGCAAGCGACACTATCGCCACCTCCGATAAGGCTATAAGCGCCTTCATCAGTTGCTTTAGCTACAGCCTCAGCGATTGCTTTACTACCGCCTGTGAAGTTATCAAATTCGAATACGCCGGCAGGACCATTCCAAAGAATAGTTTTTGCACCTTCAATAGCTTTAGCAAATGCTTTGCGGCTTTCAGGACCTGCATCAAGTCCTTCCCAGCCATCGGGAATAGCACCACTCGGGCAAACGAGTTGTTTGGCATCGTTAGCAAACTTATCGCCACATACCGAGTCAGTGCCGAGCACGAGGTTAACCCCTTTAGCCTTTGCTTGTGCGATGATATCCAGAGCCAGATCCAGTTTATCGTCCTCACAGATAGAGTTACCGACATGACCGCCTTGAGCCTTAGCGAACGTATAGGTCATACCACCACAGAGAATAAGGTTATCCACCTTGTTCATAAGGTTTTCGATGATACCAATCTTGGTAGATACTTTCGAGCCACCCATAATCGCAGTGAATGGACGTTTGATGTTGTTCAGGATATTCTCAACGGCCTGTACTTCTTTCTCCATAAGGTAGCCGAGCATCTTATTGTCAGCGTCGAAGTAATCAGCGATAACGGCTGTAGAAGCGTGTTTACGGTGTGCAGTACCGAAAGCGTCATTCACATAGCAATCTGCATAAGAAGCGAGTGTTTTAGCAAACTCTTTCTGGCTTGCTTTCATTGCCTTTTTAGCCTCATCATAAGCAGGGTCTTCTTTCTCAATACCTACCGGTTTGCCTTCTTCCTCAGCATAAAAACGCAGATTCTCGAGCATCAGGACCTCACCGGGTTTGAGTGCATCAGCTTGTTCTTTAGCTTTAGCGCAGTCCGGAGCGAACATTACTTTTGTGCCAAGTGCCTTGCTAACAGCATCTACAATCTGGCTGAGGCTGAACTTAGCGTTCACTTTTCCTTTAGGTTTACCCATATGGCTCATGATAATGAGCGCACCACCTTCGTTGAGGATGTGTTGAAGAGTCGGGAGTGCACCGCGGATACGGGTATCGTCAGTAATAACTCCATTTTCGTCGAGTGGTACATTGAAGTCCACACGTACAATCGCTTTCTTACCAGCGAATTTGTAATTGTCAATTGTCATAATCATTAATATTTAGTTTGTTTGTATTGATTCTATTCAGTAGGCCAATCGATAGAATTGAGTCTGCCGCGATATACGTCCGTATAAGTAGTACTGAGGTCTTCTCCACCCAGCACATATATATTATTGTCATACACAATAACGGACTGCTTCTGCCGTCTGGTGTACAATGCGGGCAACTTACATTTAGCCGTGTCCGCTTTTGTCCAGGAATAGCCCTCGTTGGTAGATATCCAGATATCTGTTCCACGGAATTCCATATCTTTATTTACGCCGCCGAGCAGCATTAACTGGTTTTTATACCAGATAACAGACGCCCCGGTCAAAGTAGAGAAGTCGGTTTGTTCGACGGAGTAATTCGTCAGTCGATACAGATTTTTAATCGTAGGTGCATACTCAATACTCCAGCGGCTATTCATTGAACGCCCATATTTTGTATAGCCTCCCATAACAAGTGCTCTTTTGCGTTCGCTGGAACTCTCAAACGCCACGGTAGAGAAACCACTGACCGGGAAATCCTCATCCAATTCAAGACTTGTCACTTTCACAGTATCTGCCACTACTTGAGCCAAGCGATAGGTCATCTCTTTATCCTTAACGAGCAACCACACTGTGTCATTGAATGACATAAGCATCGTCTCCATCCTGAAGGGCTTGGCACTGAGGTCCGTTGCGGTCCAGTTCTCCGCATCGGTCGAGATGTAAAGTTTTGTTGTATCCACATAATACAGTTTGTTATCATGGCAGATAATACTCTTCACATGGCACACTGAAGGTAAACCGGAAAGTGTCTTTTCCGTCCACGTAACGGCATCCGCTGAGGTGTGCAACCTATTAGAGAAGCCATTATTACTAAACCAATAGAAGGTCGAACCAACCATTACCACTTGCTGTTCCTCATCTTCAGGAGCAAAAGCAGAGGCGGTAAGCGTTTGCCAGTGATAAAGATCTGGATCAACAGTATGTACGGTGGTCTTAATTTCATATACTTTCGTTTTGGACAGGTCTGATGATACGACGGACAGATAGATAGGAGTGCGTGTAAAATCGAGCGTATCAGACCCGGAGAGGTCGATTGTTGTGTCACCCAAATGGATATATGCCGAGCCCGGAGAGGCGGCAAATGTGAACTTAGGAACTACTTTTTTAAGGGAGGTACCATATCGCATGGAATCAATACGGGAGATTTGATTCGTCACCAACCCTGTATCTATCCGTTCGTCCACCTTGAACTTAGCCTCAGCCAAACCGGGCATATTCTTTATTTCAGCAAAAGAGAACGATGTGAGTTGTGCCACATTAGAGGTTTGAGGCGTAGTCTGTTTGTCATTGCATGCAAACAGGCATGTTGCCACCAGTATAAATGAAATATGCCGTATAAAATGCCAATTCTTCATATAAGTTCTACAAATATTACTTTTTTTTGGTCAATTAGTATTTTTTTTGTACTTTTGTCGCCACGTTTATTCAATCATATTTTTTTTTATGCTATTTGAGAGTCAACTTCACGATTTACACAGTCTCTTCCCCTGGGTTGTTCTTCGTAAGGAAAAGCAAGCTATCCGTGCGCTCGTTGAGCAGAAGCGCCGTATCTATCCTAAGGCGCAGGCGAAAGCCGATTCCGAGGCTATCATTTCGCGCTTAGAGCAATTGGCTTGTTTCCGAAATGCCCAAACTATTATGATTTATTACCCCATCCACAATGAGGTTGATTTACGTCCGTTATTGCATCGTTACGAAGGTCAGAAGACCTTTATCCTTCCTGTCACCCATCGTCACAGCATCGAACCGCGTCAGTATCTGGGAGAACAGATGATGCAAAAGGGTCGCTATTCTGTTCCTGAGCCACAGACCGCCACTTTCAAGGGTAAAATCGACTTGATTCTGGTGCCGGGAGTGGTGTTTGACCTCCAGTGCAATCGGATTGGACGCGGAGGAGGTTTCTACGACCGTTTCCTCAAAAAGCACAAGCGCATCATGCAATTAGGTGTCGCTTATGACTTTCAGGTGAAGAACCGGGATATCCCGCACTCACTCTTCGACAAACCCGTTAACGGCGTGATCACTCCTACTCAGTCCATTGGATTGTAGGTTCGCTGGCAATCTTCCGCTGAAGAGCCTTATCTGTTTCCGGCGACAAATGTTTTTCGCCAGTACGGTAGTAGTATATTAGTCCGTAGTTCTTGCAACTGCGCAGACGTTCGTATGGTAACTTATCCTTGTAGTATGCCTCTACTTGGTTCCATATATCGAGGATAATCTCGTCCGCTTGTTTGCGCAATTCCTCCAAATCCTCGTACACGCGATTGGTCGTCTTGCGGTGCATCTTCTGGTTGGTCAGATGCTCCTTGAAGATGTCGTAGTGCACTTTTACTTTTGATATAGAGGGGTTATAAATCGGGAAGCCGCCCAAGCGGGTACGTTCCTGCTCACCGTCAATAATGTTCTGCCCCCATACCAATATATCTTCCTCGCTACTTAAATCCGGCAGCACATGTGAATCCACGTCCAACTTATAGAGTTCTTTCAGTTCTTTTTTTATCTCGCCCCGTATGACAGCCAAGTTCAGCACCTGGATGAAGTGGGAGATATACATACGTGCATTCTGCACCATATGACGATACTGTTTGTTGGCAGATACACGCCCGTTGAAGTTCTCACGATACTGCGACACCTGGTTCTCAAACTGCAACAGAAAACGCTGCGCATTTGATAGCGTTCGGTAATTCAGTACCTGCTCCGTAAAGTCGGCTTCACTGGCACGCTGAACAGCATTCTGCAAAGCACTAAGTCGAGCTTGATCTGTGTTTGGTAATCGTCTGTAAGGCATAATCGTATGGGGTTAAATTATTTACTTCTTTCCTCCAACTTACGCGCCAGCGCACGCAGTTGGTCGGTATATTCATTTTGTGGCAGACTCGTCAGGCAGTCTAAAGCCTGAGCGGTCTGGGATTTTATCTCTTCCAGTGCAGCATTTTTCACACCCAATCGGTTGTATATTGCCATCACACGTTCAAAACGCTGCGCTTTCGTTTCGTTACGCATTGCTAATTCGGCTGCGGCTCCCTGCTGCGCAGCAACAAGCCACAAATAAGTCTTCTTGTTTTCTGCTATATCGCCTCCTATGGCCTTCCCGAAAGTAGCTTCATCACCATAGCAGTCCAACAGGTCATCCTGTATCTGAAAAGCCAGCCCCACATGAATCCCGTATCCGTAAACAGCCTCCTGTTGCTCTTTTGTTGCACCAGCTATATACGCCCCAATCTGCAACGCCGTCGCAAGGAGTACACTCGTCTTGAGACGAATCATCTCCATATACTCGGGTATCGTCACATCCTCGCGAGACTCAAAATCCACATCATATTGTTGTCCCTCGCAAATCTCGGTAGCCATCTGATTGAAGAGCCGTAGCGTCTTCGCCAATTTTTTCTCCGGCACGCGGCTCAGCAGTTTGTATGCTTCAATCATCATCTGGTCACCGGAGAGAATAGCCGTGTTCTCGTTCCATTTAACATGCACCGTCGGACGTCCGCGACGCACCTGTGCTTTATCCATCACATCGTCATGGAGCAGCGTGAAGTTATGGAACACTTCGAGTGCCAATGCCGCAGGAAGCACATCTTCTTCGTTGCCCCCAAACAGTTTCGTTGCCAATAATGCCAACTGCGGACGCACACGTTTGCCGCCTGCTGCCAAAGTATAACCTATCGGTTCGTACAAACCTTGCGGCTCGCGCGACCAGTCTAACTTACCTATTTCAGCATTGACATCAATCATACAGCATTATTTTGCAAACGAGTCCTCGATAATATCTGTCAGCACATCTTTAATGTCTAATCCGGCTGCGCGCACTTGCTGCGGAATAAAACTCGTTGCAGTCATTCCGGGCGTGGTGTTGACTTCCAAGAGATAAATCTCATCGTCTATGAGCACATAGTCGGTACGAATGATACCATGTGCGCCGATGATATCGTAAATCTTCAGCGTCATCGCCTGAACTCTGTCGCGCAACTCATCCGGAACACGCGCTGGAGTAATCTCATCCACTTGGCCGTTATATTTCGCGTCATAATCAAAGAACTCACGCTTCGTCACAACCTCCGTGATTGGGAATGCCACCGCCTTGTTCTTCGTCTTATAGACGCCGCTGGTCACTTCTGTTCCTTTGAGGTAGGACTCGCAAATCACTTCATCGCCTTCCTCAAAAGCACGTTCAATTGCGGGCAGCACATTATCGCGTGTTTTCACTTTCGTGCAACCGAAACTGCTACCTCCCACGTTGCTCTTAATAAAGCACGGGAAGCCTAATTCACGCTCCACTTGCTCTTCGATATCTGCCGGCACTTGGTCTTTGCGCAGCAGAATACTCTTAGCGATATTGATGCCAAAAGCATGCAGATAATGGTTGCAGGTGTACTTATTGAACGTCAATGCCGCAGCCAACACGCTGCAGCACGAATACGGAATATGCATCATCTCCAAGTAGCCTTGCAGCAAACCGTTTTCGCCCGGAGTGCCATGAATAGTCACATACGCATAGTCAAAATCCACCAAACGGCTCAAGGTCTTCAAGTCGCTTCCATGTAACTCCACTATCTCTGCGTCGTATTTATCCTTATCAATAAATGACAAAATACCGGCTGCGCTACGCAACGACACATCATGTTCGGAACTGTCTCCGCCTGCTACTATTGCAATCTTACGTTTCATATTGCTTTTATCTTTCTACTAATCTCTTTATACATCCAATAACTTCGGCTGTGCCACTTTCACTACCCAATCCGGCAAGTGATTGATAATCGGCACAATGATATAATTCCATGCGCCGGGCATGCACGTTTTCTTGCGGCGCTTGAACAGCACTCTCAACGCCCGTTTCACCAATCGCGGAACCGGCATCGTTATATGTACTGCGCGTAATAAGCTGCCAAACTTAGGTCCAAACGGTAGCAATCCCGTATCGGTTGAACCCGGCGTTACTGCCAAAACGCGCACATTGTGAACACGCATCTCATACCACAGCGACTTACTGAAACTGAGCACATACACTTTCGAGGCGTTGTAGCATTGTATTCCCGGCATCGCCATCCACGCGGACATGGAAGACATATTCAGTATATAACCTCTCTCTCGTTCGCACATATCTTCCGCAAACAGACGGCAGAGCTTCGTCATCGTCACTACGTGCAGCATCACTAACGTCTCTATCTTCTTCAGTGGTGTCGTACGGAACGATTGGAAGATAAGTATTCCGGCGTTATTGACAAGCACATCCACTTCCAGCTCTTCCGCTTTGCAGTAATAATACACCAAATCTGCCGCATCCGAATCGGATAGATCGATATATATAGTCTTCGTCTTAACCCCGAACTCAGAAGCAATATCCGCTGCAGCCGCAGCCAATTCCTTCTCCTGATTGGACACTAAAACGATATCATAGTGATAGTCTCGCGCCAACTGTTTGGCATATTCCAATCCTATTCCACTCGATGCCCCTGTAACTAATGCGTACATAGCAACTCAAATTAGCGTGCAAATATACAACAAAAAAATGGAATAGACAAATTTTTTTATCGAATTTCGATAAATATAGGTATTTTTAAGGAATAAGATAAAAAAATTGTCGGTTCGCACATTACTTCATATTGCGAAGAAGTTTTATATGCTCATATGCCTCGTTAACGGCTCTGAATTTCTCTGTGGCTTTCTGTCGCATCTCTTCGCCGGCATTTGCCACTTTATCGGGATGGAACTTCATCGCCATGCGGCGGTAGGCTTTCTTCACCTCTTCGTCCGAAGCGGTCGGTTCTATTTCCAATACGGCATATGCCCAATTAGGATCCTGAGTTTTTTTGTAGAGCGCTTCCAAGGAGTTGTAGTCATATTGGCTTACTCCTAAGTTAGCGGCAATACGTAGTAGCATTGTTCGCTCCGCCTCTGCATATTGCTCGTCCACATGCGCCAATTCGAGCAAGAGGTGTACCAGTTCCAAACGGGTAGAGTAGTTGATGTGCTGTTTTATCTGGTTGCATACGGCGATATAATCAATCTCCTGTTCCAGCAGTTTCTTGAGCAACTGCAGCGCCTGTCTGGCTCCCTCTTCACCGTACAGTTTGACCAGATAGGGTTTGATGAAGTTCACCTCGGACTTCAGCACACGTCCGTCCGCTTTCATGACACAGGCTATTAACACCAAAAAGGAGACGCGTACGTCACCTGGAGTTGTGTGCTGTGTGTTGGAGCCGGCGTTCTCCGTCTCTTCCGCTTCCGGCAGTCCTTTGGCCAAGTTGACAGCTCCATCGAACAGCGAGCCTAATACAACGCCTAACAATGCTCCGATGGGTCCGCCTACGACGAAGCCCAGTCCGCCTAATATCCACATTGATACTGACATAGGGTGATGGTTTAAAGGTTTAAAGGGTTAAATGGTTATAGTGGTTCTTGCCTATTCACTCTGCAAAAGTACAACAAAAATTGCACATACGCAAATTTTGAGCAAAAAAATGAAGCAAATAGAATGTTATTCTATACAGAAGGCTCTATTATGCACTTAGGTGCTTGCACATAAAGGGCATAATGGGGCATTCGGTAAGGGGTTTACTCCTGCTTCATTTATTGCTCATTTTGCGTGTGTCCTGCAGGACGCGACTGTATATTCGGAGTGGATACCCACCCAAAATTTATTTTGGGAAGGGGCGTGCCGAAGGTACAACAAAAATTGCACATTCGCAAGAAAAAAAGACGAAAAATGTAAAAAAGTGCAGAATTGTTGTTTTCTGCACTTTTTTCAGTAATGAGTTACCGCTTTCTACTTAAAGCACTGCGGGCTTTTACTTAGAACACAGCAGTATTTCACTTTAAGCAACGCGGTATTTCTACTTTGAGCAGCGCGCTGCGGTCTATCGCCTAAGGAGGCGATTAACTATTTGACTTTTGCGCCGTTAGCGTTGTAGAGCTGACCGTTACGGAGGATGTAGAGTTGTCCGTTGCGGATAAACTTCTCAGCCTGCTCATCGAGTTCGATATTGTCAAGACCGGTTATTGCGGTGTAGAGTGCCTTAATAACAAGGTCATCTGTGACATTCAGATAAGCGTCGCTATCCCAACCGGTGAAGTTATATCCGTCGTGCTGCGGTGCTACAGGAGGTGCGACTTTACCGCCGAAAGGAACATTGTCATACTCGTCAATAACCTCGTTGTTATTAAGCGGGTCAATGAACTGAACGGTATAAATTTTGTCCTTCCACAATGGCCAAACGGTCATGTTACCTTGTACGTTGGTAATGTCCTGACTCCATCCACCGAAGCGTTTGTCATCCGGTGTAATGGCTGTAATGTCCGGAGCGACAGGAGTAGCGTCGGAGCCGTAAGAGACGATAGCCTGGTCAAGTTGTGCCCCGCCTTCAGCCTCCAAGAAGGTGACGGTATATTTCTGCAACTTGGTAGCATAAGTAGCTTTGAAGGTCATATTGCCCGAAACGGTTGTTACTCCTGATTCGAAATCCGGTTCCCATTTATCGAAGGTATAGACATATTGTACGTCCGCCTCGCGTTCAGGAACTTCGGTGTAAGTTATTACATCACCATAGTGCTTATTCTCCTGAGTAGCGAGTACCGCATCGTTATAGTCAACGAATTGTACGGTATAGTTGATGTACTCTTGCGAGTAAACTGCTTGGTAGGTAGCTTCACTGTACACATAAGCGAGTGCGGGTGTCCATTCTTTAAATGTATAAGAGTAGGTATTGTCAGCCGGTTTGGTAGGAGTTTCGCCACCGTACACAGGCATCGTGCCGTATTCGAATTCCCCTGACCAGACAGGTGTTGTTCCGTCTTCGTCCACGAATGTGATGGTGTATTTGCGTGTCTTTTGTTCGAATCCGGCAAAATACTCTATATTACCACTTACTTTGGTTACTCCGTCCTCGAAGCCGCCGTCAAAGCCTGTGAAGTCATATACATATTGTGCAGTGGACGGTTTGGTCGGTATTTGTCCTGCATAAGTGATTACATCACCGAAGTGTAGCGTTTGCTTGTCTAACAGAGTACCGTCATAATTTTTGAAGGTAATGGTGTATTCTTTATAAGTAGGTGTAAATGTAGCGGTGAATGTTTGGTCTCCGGTAACAGTAGTTACGCCGATTTGCACTTCAGGCTCCCATGAATTGAAAGCATACGTGAAGGTATCGTTCGCCAATTTGACAGGTGTAGCCGCAGTGTAGTAAATGGTTTCGTCGTATTTACGTGAATACTGCTGCAGGAGATCTCCATTCCAGTTATTGAAGGTGATGGTGTATGTCTTAGGTGTATAGTAGGCAGTGAAATCCACGTTGCTAAAGACAGCTGCGGTTTCCGACAGGTTATCGCTTCTTGTCCAGTATTGAGCAATATAACCGGTTCTTTCGGGCAATTGTGGAACAGTACCGATATTGTTACCGCGTTGTACTTTTATAGATGGGTACGCTTCTGTCCCGTCCCAATTGAGGAACCTGACGGTATATGACTCGTATTTGAAGCTGAGTGAGATAGTGGAGTCTGATGTAAGAACGACATCGATAGAGTCTAATTCTTTAGCCCCTGTGCTCCATTCGTCCACGACGTAGTAGGTGTTGGGTTTAGCTACGATACGGATAGTACCACACTCGGGTTCTTTAATTTCATAGGTACCGTTGCTACTAGCGAGGTTGACGGTAGGGATGAACTGTGAGCCGTTCACGATAGTATCGAATTTATTCCAGATTGGGTGTGCGCGATAGGCATCAAGGTCAATACCGCAATCGAGGATAAGCCTTTTATTATTCATATAAGAGAATGTATATTCATCAAGTACGGGCGGCGTAGTTGCTTTGAGATAAATGGTCTTGCATCCCGAAGATGGTAAATATGAGAAGCCCACGTTCATCACTTTCAGCGTAGATGGCAGTCTCACACTCTTAACGTAATTGAGAGCATATGGACTGAAGGCATATTCACCTATTACCTTTACACCTTCGGGAATTTCGAGTACTTGCGGTGCAGTACCTTTGTAGAAGAGCGCCAGTCCGTCTTTGATGCAGAAGGAGTTTGCCGGTGTAGCGGATAAGATAGGTGCTGACGTTGAACCTGTTGCGAACGTGCTGAAGTCAGCGAATCGGAGGTTATCGGTTCCTGCAAAACGAATGTCTTGCAAATTGTAGCAATAGGTTGCGTTGTTACCATAGATAGAGTCAATGGTTGATGGGAAGTACCATTTTTTGAAGCAGCTGGAATTGTATAGTGCAGAACTTTCAACGACGCGGACCCCTTCTGGGATACGGAGTGTATCAATACCTTTTGTATCGTACATACAATACTGTCCCAAGCATGTAAGTTTGAAAGTCTCTCCCCAATAGTCTTCTACAGAAGCGGGTATCGTCCAGTCGGAAGCAATATAGCGATAGTAGTTACCATTGCTGATAAGTTTGACCTCGTTCGGCGCAACGCTTGTAACCTTAAAGCGAATGATTTGTCCGTGGTCTTTCGTTTCAAGGATGTCCCCCACTTGTGTAGGTTGAGGAACGAATTCGGCGGTATAGGTAGCGTCAGCAGTAACGGTGACGTTTCTTGGGTTATCGGTATTACCGTCCGTCCATTGTTTGAAGGTATAGTGCAAAGCAGGTACGGCAGTAAGGTTGATGTCTAAATCCTTTTCATATTTTCCCCCTCCTAAAACGTTACCGGTGTTTACATCTTTAACGGCAGTAGAGATGGTATAGAGGTCCGGCAGTTCTTCGATTGTCCCGAAGAGTTTCCAGCAGTTAGCAGCTTCATATGCGCTCTTGGAACCTTTTGGCACATAAAGTGTAGAAGAAGGCGCATTGTAATAACCATACCAGTAGTCATTTTCGTAATCCTGCTCCGGTCTTTCTTTTATGAGCGGCGGAGTAGCTGCATAGACAATAACCGTTTTGAGATTAGATGAATACCTGAAGGCAGAATTTGCGACCAATGTCACATTTTCCCCAATTTCGATAGACTCAAGTTTATACATATCCGAAAAGGCGGAGGCACCGATTTGTGTAACTGAAGCGGGAACTTGAAGATGGGTTATATAATTGTTATATAAGATGGCATATTCCTCCACTCTTTTAACTCCTCCAAAAGAGAAATTTTTAATGGCTCCACAACTGCGGAAAGCCCATCTTCCGAGTGAGTCACAGGATTGCGGGATGAATATATCTCCTCCGAGGGAAGAGCATTGAAAGAATGCACCGTCTCTAATTTTCTTTATTCCCTCCGGGATAGCAATGGAAGTAATCTCACTATTTGAAAATGCCAATGTATCGATTTCCGTAATGGTATAGGTAGTTCCCTCATGCTTTATTTCTGCCGGAATAATCAAATCTCCTGTCGGTTCGATTGGATTCCCCTCGACCCATTCTCCGTAGTTCCAGGAGTTAGTAGATTTCTGCACGTATCCGTAGCTGGTATGCCCTGAAATAGCACGTCCACCGGATTGATTGACGATTTTGACTTTTTTGTTAACGGCATCAATGATGCGGAAACAGAGGATTTGTCCGGAAGGAACGGTCTCAGTGAAGTCATATGCGTTGTCGATGTCCCAAGTTACTTTGAGCGTAGCATCTTCGGTCACGAGGATATCGGCTTCGTTATTGACGAATTGGTCTTTAATGTCCGTTCCGTTGAGTTTAACGGAGTCCACTTTCCAATACAATTTAGGTTTGAGAACGATGCTAACGCTCTTTCCTTTTTCAAATTTAGCGGATGTATTTTTGGTTATTTCATTTCCATCCAATTCGATAATACAGTCTTCATTTATATAGGAAGTGATAAAAGTTTGATAGGTTAAAGAGCATAGATTCAGTACCGTACCTTCCGCCACAATGAATTTGAATCTTCCCCATCCTGGATGTGCTTTATAGGCTGCGAGAGAAGCAGATGGGACATAGAGCACTGTATAATTGACTATAGCATCCTCAATATAGTTATCTACTGCCGGAGGAGTAGTCGCTTTGATGACGAGTGTATCCAGTTTGTAGCAGTAATTGAAAGCATCTGTTACGACTGTTTGCATACCTGTACCCAATTGTAAAAAAGCGAGATTAGAGCAGTCGCCAAAGCAAGTGGAACCGATAAATTCAACTGCGTCCGGAAGAGCCACGTGTTTCAGATTCTTACAACTATAGAAAGCAGATCCACCGATTTTGGTTACGCCGTTACCGATTTGCAGTTCCGATATTTTAGTGTCTCCAAAAGCCCTTGCAGTAATTTGTGTAACATTATCGGGTATAACGAGTTTACCTGTTAATCCGGAGTTATCAAAGCAGTATTGATACGCATCATACTTACCGATATAAGTAAATGTCGCTGCCGTAGGGAAGGTAACGCCAGTGAGCTTAGTAGCATTCTGAAAAGCCCGGGTACCAATACCGATGACAGTGTAGGTTTCGGAGTCGTCGGGATTAACAACGGTAGCGTCAATGTTGACATTGCCCTCAGGCATAGCGTCCGGTTGAGCGACTTCGACGGTTTTAGCGCCGGCATCCACGATGGTGTACGCCAGAGTCTGCCCACTGCTGCAGGTTGCAGTAAAATCGTAGGCATAGAGCCCAGTCACCATAAACAGTGACATCAGCATAAAGAAGAATTTCTTTTTCATAACGATGGAAATTTAGTTAATAATTAGTCATTGGATTTGTCCTAATATATCCAATTTAAGTATCACTTTCTAATTGGTATTAAATTCGGGTGCAAAGGTACTGCTTTTTTTTGATACTATTGTAATCAGTATTCGAAAATAATTAATCATTTTCTTACAAAATGCAGGAAAAGTGTTTTTTTATGGGGTCCATTCGGGTGCAAAGGTACAACAAAAATTGCACATACGCAAATTTTGAGCAAAAAAAATAGCCTAAGCTTGCGTAAGCGTAATTTTCTTTGCTAAAAAGATTGTCGTTTGCACAATAGTGCGACGCTTGTTTTCTTAGGGCTCCCGCAAATTGTTAATTTGTGGGAAGAGGAGGAAGTGCGAGGCGCTCTATTTCCAAGCCTGCCGCGGAAATCTATTAACCGAGACTCACACTACGAAGCCTCGCCACAACAAACGATGCCAAACGCTTATACACTTTCTTCCCGCGAACCGGATGAGCTTTCTGCTCCGCAAACTCCGCTTCCCAGTAAGCTTTACGCTCCGGATCCTTCAACTCATCATAAGCTTGTGCACACAAATCGCCAAACGACTTCCGATTATTCGTCGCTTTCTCTGACCATTTGCCCTCATGACGATGCATCGCATAATGTTCTTTCGGACCAAGTAACGGCTTACCGCGACCATTTACACCATAACATTTCTGTCGAAACACCCAAATCGCTCCATTATGCTCTTTCGGTGTATTAATCTTTCCACGAAGATCCTGTATCGGATCCGCAAATCTCACTTTTCCCATAACTCTCTCTCACTCTCCTTCCTTATTCTTAAAAATTGATTTTAAATTCTATTCATACCTGATTTATTCCCACCTGATTTATTATTTATTCCCACTCGTTTTATGCACACCTATTTTATTATTTATTCACTCCTGATTTATTATTTATTCCCACCTGATTAAAATTTTACGCATAATTTAATTTTAATTTTATACTCGTTAGTTTCGCATGATTATCGCACTATTATCGCACTTTTTTCGCACAAATATCATACTATTTTCACACTTATAGCGGGACCATTACCTGAGACAATCGGGACTGAACGCCCCTTCAACTACAATTTTCTACCCTTAAAAATGATCTCCTGAAATCGGGTGCAAAGGTAGTGTTTTTTTACGATATGGACAAGAAAAAGGCAAAAAAAAATATGCAAAAAGGCATGAAGAAGGCCAGAAGAAGGCAACAAAAGGGCAAGAAAAAAGTGCAGAATTGTTGTTTTCTGCACCTATAGATGATTGTATAAAGTTTATTTTACTTCAGTTTCCACGTTTGCCAGTCCGTGCCAATGACGGCTGATGGAGTAACGGATGGTGTTTGGAGTTTATTGTTCTCTAAGACGGATTGTTTCTTCACTTCGGCTGTTATATAATCGCCTAACTCTAATAGAGTTACGTCACCTCTAGTTTCTTGCAGTTTCTTGAGTAGATAGTAAGTAAACATACCATGTTGCTGCTCGGTATATGGATATGCGGTTTCGTCTCCTTGTGCAGCTGAGAAAACGACCATATTCCCTTGTGGCATACCCGGTCGTGCTTTGAGTGCTACACCACGTGCCGAAGCGAGCATACCATTTTCACGTTTAGAACCGGAGAAGCACGCATCCATGAAGACGGAAATACGACCTACCGGCATTTCACCCAATGTAGTGTATAAATCATCCAATTTATAGCAAGTGGACAAATCGCTTAATACGCCATCAACAGGCAGTAAATAGGCTGTCCTACTCTTTTCGTCCGGAATACCATGTCCTGCGTAGTAGAAGATGATATTGGGATTATCAAACACTTCAATAACCGTTTGCAGCCAATTGACAACCGCTTTTATTTGGTTACCAGTAGCATTTGTTTGCTCGCGGATATTCTTTACCGGAATGCCTAATGTCTGCTCACAATATTGGCGGAACACCTTTCCATCATTAAGCGCAAACGGTACCGAAGCCACTTGTTGATAGTTCTCGTTAGCAATAATAACTGCAAAAGTATTCTTGTTCTTGGTGTTAGAAACAGGAATATCTTTATCTACGTCTGAAATGAGGGAAAAACGTTTGAGTTCAACATCTGCGGCACGGGTAGAGCTAATTGTTGATGCGATAGAGATACGTCGTCCGAGTTGTAACTCAATGTCTTGTGTAGTTCCGTACATCCCGTATTTCTCGCTGGCTTTGATTTTAAACGGCAGAGACTCGGGTGCACTAACGGTAGGAATTAGTTCAAAGGTTATGACTCGAGACTCATTGGGTTTGAGACGACCTATTTCAATAACAGGGTCGTTATTCAAAAGTGTAATACCTGAAGGACAAGTGATTGCCACCTTTACATTTTCGGCTATTCCTTGTGCTAAATTTTGTACAGGTATTTGGATAGCAAATTTCTCTTTTCGTTGGAGTTCTGTTTTATCACTTGCGAGCACGTATTCTCCTAACTCTACTTTTGGCGCATCAAATTGGTGCGTAGCCACTTCTAAGAAAATATCCCCAGTACCGAATCCATTGGGCTCATAGATTTCCATAGCGAACTTTGCTTTACCGTTTTTGGTGTAGTGGTTCGTTTGAATGGGATAACTAATAAGGACCGTATCTCCCTTATTAACACGAGGGAATCTGGTTGGTTTGCAGATTATTCCATCTTTTGTACCGGAAACACTAATGCGCGCTTCACAACCATGTCCGTTACCGTTTCCGGAGTTGGTTATTTTAAACTGGATATAGCATTGTTCATCCGCTCCAATTGTATTGTCATTATCAGCATCTACAAACTGCAGGCTTCCATCAATATAATCTATATTGGACGGCATAGCGGCAGCATCCATATCAAAGCGTAAAGACGGAGTGCTGACTTTAATTTTGCCGGAACTAAATAGTGGAATTATAGCGCACAATATGAAAACTATTTTCTTCATGATTAATAAGGATTAAGTGTGTTAAACTGTAATGTATCACCATAGGCGATACCATGCTTATTGATTGCATAAGCGACATAATAATATGTTGCGTTTGCTCGAAGTGCTTTAATATTTGCGGAGAAATCTCCGGATCCATTACCGCATTTAACTTGTTTACCTTCAAAGTCACTTACGCGCAACAGACTATAGTAGAAACCACGTTCAATTATTTCGTCCTTACTTTCACCTAATTCTGCAGATCCATGTAGAATGGCAGTAGTCTCTGTAATACCAGTAGCTTCTTTGGTATGTATTTTGGGTGCAGGCAGTGGAATTGTTTGAAAGGAAGATGCTTTCGAGTCTGGCTGCAAATAGGCAGGAGAAAAAAGATAGCGGACGTAATATGTAGAACTATCTTTTAGTTCTTTCAATTCAGCAATCCATTGTCTTTTCTCATTGCATGTCATATTAGCTTTTTCTTTCGAAGAAAAGTCGTCCTTGAGCGAATAAACAATAACTACATTTTTCGTTAACGCATTACTTTGCTCATCTATCTTTAGACTCACTTCTGCGGTATGCCAACTCGGCACGATAGAATCCGTATAGGACAGCCTTTGAGCTTTCCATTGCGGATCAGACTCACAAGCACTCAAAATGCTTATCAGCAATATATAATATAGTAATTTTACTTTCTTCATATCAATTGAATATATATCCGGAACCGATTTGTATTTCCGTGTATTTAGGCACTATCATATTTACGCCGAGTGTCATGATAAAATGTTTGTATGCCATCATTACACCTACATCTATGCTTACACCTTTGTATGAGGTCGGTTCATAACGTAGCCATTTCCCATCGTTGGATTGTAATAGCAGTCGGCGCTCACCATATCCTGCGCCGGCATAAACATACCACTTGTAATCTTGTTTATTAGCCACTCGTACAATAATACCTGCATCTACTACATAGTGCATGATCTTACTCTTGCCGCTCATAAGATACGGCATCTCTGCGGCGTTATGCGAAGCGTCTTTGGTCGAAATGTAATAATTGTCGTTATCACGTCTGATAAATCCTTCCGGCGAACCGAATTGAAAACTTGAACGCGCTTTGGCATAAGCTCCAACACGAGAAACTGCGCCAGCCATTAATCCTACGGAATACTGAAATGGCTTGGAAGCTATTGCACCTTCCGCTAAAACGAACGCTCTCCACGGAGCATTAGCGCGAACGGAGAAAACGACATCAGTTGATTTGAACTTTCCATTTTTCTCATCCAATACTTGCCATGCTATACGTTTGCGTTCACCGGCTTCAATATGTCTACCCAAATCTCCAGATAGTAACTGCGGTTTTACACGCTCTCCATCTACCTTGACACCAAGCGTTACATTAGCTCGCTCAGTCAAGTCATAGTAGACAGCTATTTCCCGTCCTTCCTGTTGCGCTCGAATATTGGTGACCTGCTGTGCGGAAAGAAGAGATGGAAGTATAACTAATATTACAAAATCCAAACTTTTCATTATTTAACTGTTTGTTCTATGTGTAAATCTGCATTTATGAATAAATCTCTTTTTGTGACGCAATTGCGCTTAATCGCTGAAAAATATCATTTGCCGAATGTTCATCTTTAGTATATATATCAATAGATGTCTTCAGTTTTCCTTCTTTAATCGCTAAAAAGAATTCTTTGAAATACTGAAAATCATTAAAGCCAAATGAGACTCCGAAGAAAATCACTTTTTTCGCTTTTAATATCGCTTCCTCAATCGGTGAAATTTTTGCGCCTTGTACTTTCTTTAATACAAATCCATATCCTTCGTATAATTGGGCATCTCCGACTCCTAATATGATATTTTTATTTTTTAGATTACCATGAATGTAATTGACTTCAAAATTTCGATTTATATTGAACTTTTTTGCATATTCGTTAATATCAGTATAGTTGAAATTAAATATATTGAGTTCGTCTTTTGAAGATCCCCATTGTTGTAAGCATTGTGCTGCCAAAGAATGTTCATTTATATTTTGACATTGTTGTTCTTTCAGGTAGTTAATTATTTCCTGTTTGATGATTCTAAAGTATTCTTCATTGATATTTACTTTATTTAAGACATCGATGTGACGAAATATATCAAGTGCTTGGTTTTCTAATTTTGTTTCTGGAGAGGCATATTCTCTTAGAATTTCTTCTAAATCTCCCCAAGTATAAATAACTTGATCTATAGATGTGGCTAAAGGAGGCAGATAATTATCATAATTACCAAACTTCTTCCAATATGTATTTTTAATAATGTCCTTTCTTGAATTCCAAAAGTCAATATAGCTCGTTTTTAGTCCTAAATCAAGATCAAAGCCATTACCTAATATAACAAGAGTGGTTTTCATTTATTCGACATCTTTTACTAAACGAACTCCATAATACAAATTGTTAAATTGATCTGTACTTTCCACTTCAAACAAATCGCGCCTGAGAGTACTACTTTCATAATGACTATAATAACGAATAAAATTCCATCTTATTTGTGATCCATACGCACGATCGCCTGTCCAATAAATCGCATTACGTAAGAAAATTGCTCCATGCTTTGCCCACTCGTGCCAAGTTTCATACGAAACATATGGTAAGAAATCTTCCATTCTATAATGAGTGATGGAAAAAGAAGGATAATAGTTGTCAGGAAAAATTACAATTACTAATGATATTGTATTATTTTGATTAACGAAATTTATTGGAAGCCACTTTGAACCATTATTCCGGCTAATTAAATATTGCCATTCGCTACTTTTTAAAGTTCTCCATATGTCGGGGGTGTTACCTCCATTACTTATTGCATTAAAATATCCCCAGTCGCTCCATTCTCCTGTAGTTATATTACATGGACCGCCACTTGACGCCCACAGAAAAGTTGTATTCCATCCTTCTTCCATAGAATTATCGTATGGTGTCGGATTAAATCTCCATGTTCCTTCGCGAGTTTCACCATCCTTGCAAAGATGGGTTCCTTCAGTTGAAAATTGCAAATCTCCCATAGAGAAATAAACCTTTTTAGTATCAGAAATAGAGAACTCTGCCATTATAGCGCCGTCAATAATTTGAACAGAATCATCTTTGTATTTGCTGACTGTCAAAATGGTTCCATTTGCCAATTCGAAATAAACAAAATTCTCATCCTGCGTTACAGATGAAAACATGCTATCTCCATCCGCTCCGTCTTTACCATCTTTTCCGTCTTTCCCATTTTCTCCTACGGCTTTACCGAGTTGAATCCATGTTGAACCACTATCGGTAGAGACGTACCAATATCCGTTTTCTATCTTCAATTGTGGAGTAATCCCATCTTTACCATCTTGTCCGTTTTGTCCGGGCTTCCCGTCTTGACCATCTTTGCCGTCGCGACTGGTTAATGGTATTCGATTTCCGTTTATATCAAGCATCCAATCCCCATTTAGAGTCCAATAATATGCGTTGTCTGAGGTGTCAAATGCTACCCCGATGATAGGAGTTACACCGTCTTTACCGTCTTCGCCATCTTTACCATCAACTCCATCCTTTCCTTCTTCACCGTCTTTTCCGTCAACGCCATCTTTACCATCTTGGCCTTTCTGACCATGGTATATGGTTATTGGTTCATGAATTGCAAAAGTAATTACATAACCAACTTCTTGTCCGTCTTTCTCTATTGGTGTCACACTAACAATATAGTCATTATTAAGAATGACAGATACGAGTGTTTTTAGAGAAGAAATGTTGGTGTTCATCTCCTTACAGAGTTCTTCAAGCCGAGCAACACGACCTTCCAACTCAGCATACTTGTCCTCTAATTCAGAAATAGATTTCTGCAAACCGTCGGTACATGCCACGAGGCTTAATGCCATTAATGCAATGATAAAAAAACGTTTATTCATATCTATATGTTTTTTATTTCGTATTTAACGTATAGCCACACAAAAAAAGAGCGTGAACTATTCGCTTGCGCTTATATGATCCTTAAGGCTCTGGTAAACCGGTGCTGCATATAAGCATGAATAATCCACGCCCGAAAGCGTGAACTCTTACATAGCTTATTCTCGCAGCGAAATTTACCAGATTTCTAAAGATCGAGAATAAGAGCAAAAGCTCAATATTTCATTATGTCCTCCTGTTTAACGTCAGGGAGTGACGCACCCATTTAACGTCTAAGGTCTGACGGGCTCCATTTTTCGTCCAGAGAGGACGGGGTTATGCCTTCTTTATAAACTTAACGATACAATCAATACAGATAGGTTTACCTGATTGTGGGTCAATGAAGACATTCGCCGGATGCATATCCTCTAAGTGCAAACGGTCACCAATATAATTCACACCATTTCCATCACCATTATCGTGGAACCCTTTTGCTGCGACCATCTCATCAATTTCCGCTTTTGTAGCAAGTCGTAGGCAACCTATATACGGCTGCGTAAGAATAATGCGGAAAAGGCCGTCAGCATCCCGCGTAAAGCCTATGGAAATCATCTGCGTTTCAGGGAACAAGGCATTGTGTAGAATAATGGCTTCGAGAGCCTTATCCAATGTGGAATAGATAGAGCATCGCTCCTTGATGACTGACGTATCGCCGGCCTTGTAATACACTTTAGCTTCTGCACCCTTGGCAATCATTGGACCATAAACGGACGTGAATACCTTTTCGGGATTCGAGAACCATATACCTTTGGCACGCGCCCATTGTTCAACGCACTCTTCCTGCTTGGCATCTATTTCCCAATTTGCTGGGCTTCCTTGGCTCTCTGGAGCATTTGCACTTGGTTCAAAGCTTGCTCGCGCGTAGCAGCATACGGCATACGCCCCAATGAGCGGCGAATCTGCAGTGCAGAGGCCCGCATGCTCTTGTTGATTAAATCGATCAAGATTTGTTCTTCCATTGAGTATATCGT
>CAMOJP010000003.1 GCA_946617165.1 uncultured Bacteroidales bacterium | reverse complement strand
ATTGGCTCCGCAGTTACCGTTATAGGTTGCGGCATTCATCGTTACTGCGACTATCACAGCACACAAAAGAGTAAAGATTTTCTTCATACTAACAAAGTTCTAAATGGTTATTATATGTTCTGTAAACAGATTATTTCAAAATCCGCTGCAAAATTACTATTTTTTTTTGATATAAGCAAGATTATTTTGCATTATTCATAAAATATTTTGCGTTTTGTCATGTTTACGATTTAAAATAATTATTTCCTCCCCATGTGGTACAAAAACGAATAAAAAAGTTGTATCCTTTCGCTGTAATTTAAACTCGGTGGCAATTGTGCCACGTTTGGGATATATTTAAGCAGTTTTAGACTATTTTTTTGCTGTAAATCTTGTACATTTCACAAATTTGTAGTACTTTTGCGCGGTGAAAGCTTAAAGGATGATAGTTTAAAGTGAAATGGAAAAAGGACAGGTATTTGGAATAGGTGAAACGGTTTACGACATTATCTTCAAGGATAATCAGCCTCAGCGTGGCGTTCCCGGCGGTTCAACATTCAATGCATTGGTATCGCTGGGGCGAGTAGGTGTGCCATGCAGTATGGTGACAGAAGCGGGTGACGACCATGTAGCAGATATGATTTATAGCTATCTGACGTCGAACGGTGTAAACAGTCGCTATGTCTATCGCCATGCGCACACCAAATCGCATATCTCGTTAGCCTTTTTAGATGAGCACAACGACGCCCACTACACCTTTTATAAGGACTATGCGCACGTACGCGTAGAGAGTCCCGATTTAGATGTTACGGGGGACGATTTTGTGCTATTCGGTTCATTCTTTGCAATCAATCCGGCTATTCGTCCGTACGTCAAGCGTATGTTGGAACAATCCCGCCTTGCAGGTGCTTTTCTGTACTACGATTTGAACTTCCGCGCTTCCCATATACATGAGATACCAGATATTCTACCGACTATTGAGGAAAACATGCGTATGTCCAGTCTTGTTCGCGGTTCTTTGGAGGACTTTATGAACCTATATGGCATAGATGATGTTTCTACTATTTACCGCGAACATATTCAATCGTTTTGCCCATATTTTATATGTACGAATGGCGGTCGTGAGATTCGTTTATACACTCCTTCTCTTGAGTTGAGTTTTCCAGTCCGTTCCATAGAGACCGTGAGCACAATCGGTGCAGGAGATAATTTCAATGCCGGTTTTATCTATGCTTTACGGAAGCTGAATATCCAACGAATATCCAACGAATATCCAACGAGTAACGGGAAACTACAAGCCCTATCCGTTGAAGATTGGACAGGGCTTATAGGTACCGGTCAGCTTTTTGCACAAGACGTGTGCCGCCAGTTTAGTAATTCCATTTCCGAAGAATTGGCAGTTCGTATTAAGAACTCCTCTTCTTTAGGTGGTTGATTAGAAGTATTTTATTTCTTTTCTTCATTACGTGGTTGATTAGAAGTATTTTACTTCTTTTCTTCATTACGTGGTTGATTAGAAGTATTTTACTTCTTTGCCAACGATGCTTGAGAGGAGGTTGTTGGCAAGACGGCTTGCGCCGAAGCGGAAGGACTCGTTGTTGAGCCAGTCCTCTCCGAGTATTTCTTTAACGAGCGTGAAGTGCTGTACTGCTTCTTCGGTAGTACTAACTCCTCCGGCAGGTTTGTAGCATATCTTAGCGCCTGTTTTCTCTTTCCAGGCCTTGATAGCATGGCACATGACATAAGTAGCTTCGGGTGTTGCATTAACGGCGATCTTACCGGTAGATGTTTTGATGAAGTCAGCCCCTGCAGCGATAGCAAGTATAGAAGCTTTCCAGATGTTCTCTGCGGTTTTGAGCATACCCGTTTCAAGAATTACTTTGAGGTGGTGTTCTCCACACACGGCTTTGAGTTCGGCAATCTCGTCGAAGCACTCTTGCAGACGTCCCTCAAGGAATTTACCTACAGAAAGAACGATATCGATTTCCGTAGCACCTGCTCTGAGAGCGAGAGCAGTTTCTGCCACTTTGACCTCAAGGAAGCTCTGTGAAGAAGGGAAAACTCCTGTTACGCATGCGATATTGAACTTTGGGTCTTTGAGGGCCTTGCGCACATACTCGACCATAGCGGGATAGACGCAGATAGCAGCTACGTTCGGTACACCGGGATAGTTTTTGTCCAGTTCGTTGACGGCCTTAGCCATCCCTTCGACTTTAGCGATAGTATCGTCTGCACTGAGGGTAGTGAGGTCAATCTGATGCAGGCACTCTTTCCACACTTCGACATTATTGTTCTCTGCGAAGTGGTTTTTGAGGATGTTGTCGACGCCAGCCTTAACTTGTTCGTCGGTAAATGGGCACGGATACTGTGCAAATAGTTCTTGGAATTTGTCCATAGTAGTAATATTTTAAGGTTAAACTTTATCTTTTTTTGCTGTTTTTCGTTTAGGTTTCTCGTCCACATCCGCCAATCTGCCGAGTATAGTCTCGTTTCCACGCACATGGTCGCCGACCTCGACAAACATCTCGGTATCCAGTGGGAGGTACATATCCACTCGTGAGCCTAATTTGATAAATCCGAGGTGATGATTGCGCTGCGATTTATTACCGGGTTTGGCATATGTAACGATACGTCTGGCCATGGCTCCTGCAATCTGTCTGACAGCGATTTGGACTTTGGAAGGCGTTTCGATAACGACGAGAGATCGCTCATTCTCAGTGGAAGACTTCGGCAGCCACGCTCCTTTATGCCGCCCTTTCTGATGCTCGCTGACCAGGATATTTCCCTCAATAGGATACCAGTTGGCATGTACGTTAAAGGGCGACATGAATATACTGACTTGCAGTTTCTGCTCGTGGAAATACTCGTTCTCTGTTGTCGGTTCAATAACGACGACCCTTCCGTCCGCCGGCGCGATGAGGAAGTTTGGGTCATCCACTTCCAGGACACGAATCGGATTGCGGAAGAAATAAGTTACAAAGACGAGCAACATAGCCGTCAGAAAAAGCGTAAGGGCAAATACCCAGTGCGACCAGAAATAGTACACAGGGATGTTAATTGCAAACAAGATGAGTACTAATCCGATGATGATATTTCTACCTTCACGGTGAATGCGTGGTTTTTTCATGACCATTGATTATAGGGGAATTGGGTTAGCATTATAGCGGCATCGTCAATGCCTTTTTGTAATTTACTTTCAATCATCATACGGAAGAAGGCGGGTATATCCGCTTTGACCGTAAGTTTGACGCGTGTATCCACAGGTGACACTTGCTTGAGTTGGATCCAGAAATTAGCCTCCATCGGCATGTTATCCAGTCCGAACTTAATGGTATCATTATCAATTTTATCGACTATTTTGATGGTTATTTTCTGCGCCAGGCCATCGACCTTAAAGCGTACGCAGTCAGTTGTGATATCCAGTTCCTGCACTTTATCCGCCGGAATCAAGTCACGTACGCGCTCCAGGTTTTTCATGTTGCTTAGCACAGGGAACACCTTGTCCACGGGCGCGGGGATAGATTGTATTTTACTTTCGTATTTTTGCTCTGACATCTTGTTTTTTCCAGTTAGCAGGATCAGCATGCCACTCGTTCAGCATATCGACATCCTGTTTGGTAATATAATGCATGTGTTTGGCGGTCTCGAGGACGGTTGAGAAGGAGGTTAGCGGCACCAGTGTAACCCCCGCTTCGCGCAACGCCTGACGGCCTATTTCCAATTCATAATCAAGGATAGTAACCACGCCTAAGACTTGACACCCGTTACTGCGTAGCGCTTCCGTGACCTTAACCGCACTATCTCCGATAGCGACCTGGTTCTCGATAATGATCACTTTCTGTTTCGGTCGCAAGTCCCCCTCGATCTGGTTTTCAAGTCCGTGGTCTTTCGGTTCCGGATGCACGTAAATAAATGGCAAGCTGAGTTGATGCGCCACCAAAACTCCATGGGCGATAGCATTCGTTGCGACCCCCGCAATCACGTCGGTCTCTGGGAACTGCTCTACCACAATACGTGACAACTCCAACTTAATAAAATCGCGTTCCTTGGGATAGGACAGGCTGCGACGGTCATCGCAATAAATAGGCGAGTTCCAGCCATTTCCCCACTTAAAGGGACTAATCGGCTGTAACTTAATTGCTTTGAGCGCCACCAAGCGCTCTGCAACTATTTTATCAAGTGTTTTCATAACTCCGAATAGGTTTCTCACACATTTAGCGCACAAAGGTACTGCTTTTTTTCTAATTGTGCAAGTATTTTCTTACTTTTCCATTCTTTTTTTGTATTTTTCTGCCTGAAGAGAAGCCTGTCGGTGCTGCGCCTCAAGTTTTTTTATGTCCGCCATGACAGTCTGCAAGCGCAAAGTCTCCACTAAAGCCGCTTTGTCTTTTTCCTTAATATAATATGTATAATGCGCTTTCCCGGAGATAGTTACTTTGATTGGAACATCCGCGTATGCAGCAATGAACTTCAGCAGATTGACAGACTGCTCGTTATTTAGCGTAGCTATCTCGTGATTACCTTCCGCATCGAAGACATGCCCTTCCCCGTGAAACGTGTTTGTTACGCTGTCAGCAGCCAATTCGATTGTTTCATGTTCCAATTTGCGCGAGCCGTAATAGAAACTGCGGACCACCGTTTTATAATCGTCTGTGACATACGCCTGCAGGAAAATACGCTGCCCCAGTCCGCCCGTTTCCAAGTCGCGGCATATGTAATGGCCGTGGTCTTCGTATTTCTCATTCTTCACATAGTGAAAATGTCTGAGCAGAGAATCTGCAAGAGGCAATTGCAGTTGCAACAGGGAGTCAGCATAAGCCATTGACTGCTCTTGCTGTACCATATTTATACTGTCTTGGATACGCTTTTGTTCGCGCAACTGAGCCACCGTCGGTTTATGAGGTCCACAGGAAGCAAAGAGAATAAGAATGACGATAAAAAGTGTCGTTTTTTTCATATTTTTGTCATTTTTTGCCTGCAAAGGTACAAAAAAAATACGAAAATACAAAAAAAATGACAAGAAAGTTGCACGAATACATTTTTTTTTATAATTTTGCACGCTGAAAGGTGTGAATATCCCTTTTTAAATAAAAATAATTACTAATCATGAAGAAAAATCTATTTCTTGTGTCTGTCATTGCAATGGCAATGTTGACATCTTGCGGCACTGTGCCACAACCGGAACAAATCACAGTGAACCCGAGCCCGCTCGCAGTCGTAGGCGACAAAGTAAATGCGGACATTACCGGAACTTTCCCAGTGAAGAAATTCGCCAGGAAAGGTGTTCTTACAGTTACTCCAGTTCTGAAATTTGACGGAAAAGAACTTGTTGGAGAGCCTGTTACCTATGTAGGAGAGAAAGTTAAGGAGAATGGAACTGTAGTTAGCTACAAAGAAGGTGGCAAATACACCCAATCTTGCAGTTTTGACTATGATCCAGCTATGGCAAAGAGCGAATTGTATCTGCGCTTTACTGCTAAAAACGGCAACAAAGAAGTTGAGGTTCCAGAAGTAAAAATTGCTGATGGTCTCGTTGCTACCGCTAAACTTGCTTCCGCAGAGGATAACGAAACAGTAGTTACTACCGACAAATTCCAACGTATCATTCAAGATACGCTTGAGGCTGACATCAAGTTCATGATTCAACAAGCAGAACTGAGAAGTTCTGAGACCGGCAGCAAACAAGTAAAAGACCTTCAAGCTGCAATCAAAGACGCCAATAACGACGAGAAGAAAGCAATCAACAAACTCGAAGTTAGCGGTTATGCAAGCCCGGACGGAGGCATGGACCTCAACACCAAACTGGCTGACAATCGTCAAGCTAACGCTCAGAAGTTCCTCGAGAGACAAATGAAGAAAGATAAAGTTAACGCTGAGATTGAGGCTAACACCACCGCAGAGGACTGGGAAGGCTTCCAAGCAGCTATGGAGAACTCCAACATCCAAGATAAAGAGGTTGTCCTCAACGTTCTCAAGATGTACAACGATCCGGAAGAACGCGAGACTCAAATCAAGAACCTGAGCAACGTATATAAGACCATTGCAGATGACATTCTGCCGCAACTGCGTCGCAGCCGTCTCATTCTGACCCGTGACCTTATCGGTCGTTCAGACGAGGAGATTTTGGCTGAGCTCAAGAGCGATTCATGCCAACTGAATGTAGAAGAAATGCTTTATGCCGCTACTCTCGTAGAGTCACAAGAAGAGAAACTGGCTATCTACCAAAAAGCAGCCGACACCTTTGGCGACTATCGTGCATACAACAACATGGGTATGATTTACTTCGAGCAAGGTAACATTGAAGAAGCTCGCCGTAATTACACCAAAGCCCTCGAGTTGGAGCCTAACGATCCTGATGTAAACTATAATGCAGCACTTGCAGCAATGGCTGATAACGACCTTGCAAAAGCAGAAGAGTATCTTGGTAAAGCAGCCGGAACGAAGGGTGACCTCAAAGCTGCTCAAGGTACATACTACACCATGAAAGGCGACTACAAAGCTGCAAAAGAAGCTTATGGAAACAGCGCTACCAACAATGCTGCTATCCAACAAATCCTTGACGAGGATTATGCAGGTGCTCTTCAAACACTTAACGCTGTTAAGGAGCCGAACGCAACAACCGCTTACCTTCTCGCAGTTGTAGGTGCTCGCACCAACGACCGTGATGCCGTTTACGCCAACCTGCCGGTAGCTATCGAACGCGATGCTAATATGAAGGCAAAAGCTGCTAACGACATTGAGTTCGCAAAGTTTGCTGAGGATGAGCAATTTGCTGCTATTGTGAAATAAGAGACCTAATACGAACTATTTTGTCAGTTTTATTTCCAAAATTAAATAAACCACGTGAGTGGGACTATCGCCCCATTTACTACGATGAAAAGAAAGAGGCGCGCAAGGATAAACTTGCGCGTCTTCATCGTGGTTCGTTCCGTGAGGAGCATGAGAAGAACCGCTCTACCCAACAAGCCCGTAATAAATCACGACTCGGTTTTTGGATAGCGCTTCTTCTGCTCGCTCTTGCACTATACTTTTTCCTACGATAACTATGGACATCATCCATCTCTTACCCGATAGCGTAGCTAACCAGATAGCGGCAGGTGAAGTCATACAACGTCCCGCCTCCTGTCTCAAAGAGTTAGTAGAGAACAGCTTGGATGCCGGTGCTACCAATATCCAAGTGATTGTCCGTGATGCAGGCAGAACATCCCTTCAAGTTATAGATAACGGTTCTGGCATGAGCGAAACGGATGTACGCATGGCGTTCGAGCGGCATGCAACGAGTAAGATTGCTTCAGCGCAAGACCTCTTTGCACTTCGCACAATGGGTTTTAGAGGTGAAGCTCTCGCCAGTATATGCGCTGTTGCCCAGGTAGAAGTGCAAACCCGTAGAGCGGAAGACGAAGTAGGCACGTTATTGACCATAGCAGGCAGCCATATTGAAAGCCAAGAACCATGCCAATGTCCAGTAGGAACAAATATCAAAGTCAAAAATCTATTTTTTAACGTACCCGTAAGACGCAAATTTCTAAAGACCGATCAAACAGAACTGCGTAACCTGCTCAATGAGTTCTATCACATTGTACTTGTTTATCCCAAAGTACAATTCACCTTCGTGAGCAACGACGAGATACTAATGGAACTGCCAATCGGTACAGAGAAGCAACGCATTGAGGCCGTCTTCGGCAAAGGAAACAAGACATATACCTCCCAGTTTGTGGACGTTAGGACTGATACCGAGATTATTTCTATCCACGGATTCGTTGGGAAGCCTGAAACAGCGAACAAAAATGCGCAACAGTATTTCTTCGTCAATGGACGATACATGCGTCATCCCTACTTCCATAAAGCGATTATGACGGCATACGCCGGCATGCTTCCCGGAGAACTGAACCCGTCATACTACATTTATTTTGACGTTAATCCCGAATTGATAGATGTTAATATCCATCCGACGAAAACAGAAATCAAGTTCCAAGACGAACAAATGATTTTCCAAATTCTCTTGGCAGCCGTTCGAGAGTCACTGGGTAAGTTTAATATCACGCCCTCCCTCGACTTTAACCGCGAGGGAGAAATTGAGATGCCGGTCCCGCAAGGGAAGGAATCTCACCAAACGGCGGGGTTCACGACACCACACGTTGTATTCGATCCTAATTATAACCCCTTTTCGCGCAATACGAAACAAAACGTTAAAGGCTGGGAGCAGATATACAATCCGGCTGATAACAACTCAAATATCCGGCAAGCTGTAGAGCATGAAGACTCCGTGTTATTTGATTATTCATTAGCGGAAATCATTCCATATCAGTATCAGGGCAAATATCTCATTCTTCCATCCCGCCTTGGACTGATGATAGTGAATCAACATCGCGCGCACGCGCACGTTCTATATAATCAATATATAGCACAAATAACGACAGAGAAGGGCGTTTCTCAGCAACTACTCTTTCCTGAAGTATTGGATTTGACTCCCGATGAGATGGTGTTACTTAGCACAATAGCAGAGGATTTGCGCTTTGTGGGATTTGATTTGGAACAGTTCAGTCAAAACGCTTATTCCATCAGCGGGATCCCTGCAACGCTTGAGAATAAAAACTGTCTGACAGCTTTGCATAATATGCTGCATTTCATACGCGAAACAGGCAGTAATGCCAAGGATGAATGGCGCAAACAGATTGCTCTTTCTTTGGCTCAGGATACAGCTATACCTTATGGAAAGAAGTTAACCGACGAGGAAGCACAAAAACTGTTGCAACAACTATTTGAACTGTCGAACTACAGACGCACAATCAACGGTAAGACCATCGTTACTATTCTGTCAGATGACGAGATTCAAAGACGGTTTACATAGCAAATGCCGCCTTATTGCAGCAACAGACTAAACAATCTATGATGAGAAATATTATCATTACTTTATTGGTTCTATGCGCGCTTACCAACTGCAGCAGCCAAGTACAGCAGACTCCGGTTGGAACCACCCAGCGTGATACCATATGTGGTGTTCCGTGTTGCGTTTATGTGCCATATAACTACAGCCGGCGAACAAACGAAGCACCCTTTCCTGTGCTTTACCTGCAACACGGCATGTATGGTTCAGAGGATGATTGGACTACTCAAGGACGGTTAGTGGAAATCATGGACTCTCTACTGCATCTGCAACAAGTCAAAGAAATGGTAGTCATTATGCCGGATAACTTTTTAGGCAGCGTGCCCCCGGAAGCTCGTCCCGTCCGCTGGCAGGATTTAACCGATGAGCAAGAGAAAAAATATGAGATGTCAGGTTATTGGGAGAGTCATTTTTCTTCCTTCATGCAAGAGGCAGAGCAGCGATATCATATTAGTCGCCAGCCAGCTCACAGAGCTATAGCAGGACTATCTATGGGCGGTTTTCACACAATGCATATATCCCATTACTTACACGGACAATTTCAATATATAGGTCTTTTCTCCGCTGTTATTCTTCCGCCATTTAGTGCGGAGCCCTATGACCATTGGCAAGAGGAAGTTATACAAATGGCAACTGAGAACACTGTTTATTGGATAGGAATAGGACGCGAAGACTTTCTGTATAAGCAGTTACAAGACTACCGCCAATGGCTTGATTCTAATCATATAGAATATACCTACTACGAAAGTACAGGAGGACATACTTGGGAAAACTGGCAGGACTATATCGCACGATTCCTTAAGAAGATAAATTAAGACTCTTCCATAATGACAAAAGGGCACTTAGCATATACAAGTGATTGGCTTAAGGCACTACTTTGGTTTGGCATCATGATATTTCTCACTCTGTTTGTGATGGCTCTATGGACCATTTTACCTATAGATCATCAATCTACGCCATCTCTCAAGTGGTTTCAGTTTATACAGACTTGCGCAACGTTCTTTATACCACCATTTCTTGTTGCATATCTATATAGCCCCCAACCTGTATCATGGCTGCAATTAGACCGCATTCCGCAATGGTCTTTTTGGATTGCAGCTATGTTTATTATGCTAATCGCTTTACCTGCCATCAATCTTATAGCCGATTGGAACAGCCGCATGTCACTTCCTGAAGTGCTGAAGCCTTTGGAAGAGTTGATGCGCCAACAAGAAGAGGCTGCAATGGCACTCACTGAACGATTCTTACGTGGAAAAGGGATTGAAATGTTACTCATTAATATCGGTCTCATGGCACTTTTGCCGGCAATGGCGGAGGAACTAACATTCCGTGGTGTACTTCAACGTCTTGCAGCCGGAGTTGAGTCTATAGGAGGCACTAAACTAACCAAGCGGCAACATATCTCCATTTGGGGCATCGCTATTGTATTTAGTGCAATCCATTTCCAATTCTTTGGATTTGTACCCCGCATGCTATTGGGGGCATTATTTGGCTATATGGTGGCTTGGACAGGTTCATTATGGATACCTATCCTCATGCATTTCACCAACAATGCCGTTACTGTCATCGCTTACTGGATTATATACAACAACGGGCTTAACCCCGATACCGTTGAGAGCTTCGGTACAGGAGAAACATTATGGTTAGGGATTATAAGTTGTGTGATAACGGTTGCGGCCGTCTATTTATTTTGGCGTCGCTCACGTACGATAAGCAATGCCTCTTCACGGATATCGGGAGGTAACTGAATGTTTCGCAATTGTATAGAACGGCACCATCCTGGAACATCCTTCTCTTGTAGAGAGTCAAACACGTCACGAATCGCTTGATATTGCTCATTTGAATAATTATCCGGAGTCATGCCGGATAATTTGTCTAACTCCTCATCATCGTAATACTCTACCTCGGCGTTTGTCTGTAATAACGTTTCTCGCTCACATACCAAGTGCTGACCACAACACTCTTCATCAACAGACGATACCGACGAAGAAACATTTTCGCCTACTTCACAAGTCTTTTTACGAGCATATAACTCAAGAGAAATAAGTACTGCGACAAAAAAAACAATAAATATTATGAGCTCTATCATTATAAATCTTCCTCCACTTTATCCTCTTCTATCACGAGGTTGTCAATAATGAAGTTCTGACGCTCGGTCGTATTCTTACCCATATAATAGGCCAGCAAATCATTCACCGCATCTTCCTTCCGCAAAGTTACCTGGTCTAAGCGAATTCCTTGACCGATGAAACCCTTGAACTCTTCCGGGCTAATCTCCCCCAGACCTTTGAATCGTGTAATCTCAGGATTTTTTACCGCTTTAAGAGCAGCCAGGCGTTCTTCTTCAGAGTAACAATAGCGTGTCTCTTGTCTATTCTTAACACGGAACAATGGTGTTTGAAGGATATAGACATGCCCCTTTTTAACGAGGTCAGGAAAGAACTGCAGGAAGAATGTCAACATAAGCAGACGAATATGCATGCCGTCGACATCAGCATCCGTAGCGATAATGACTTTATTATACCGCAATTCATCCAAACCATCTTCAATATTCAATGCCGACTGCAAACAGTTAAACTCCTCATTCTCGTAGACAACCGACTTACTCAAACCATAACTGTTTAAAGGTTTACCGCGAAGCGAAAAGACTGCTTGGGTACGGACATCACGGCTTTTTGTAATAGAGCCGGAGGCGGAAAGTCCCTCTGTAATGAATATAGCACTATCCTGTCTCAAGTCATCATCCGCATCTTTAGCTGACTTAACCGGTTTAGGATCATTATAGTGAATCTGGCAATCGCGCAACTTGGGATTATTCAGGAGGTTCTTCTTAGCACGTTCCCGCGCAGCTTTAGTTACCCCTGCGATGGCCTTGCGTTCTTTCTCGGAATCCTGTATCTTTTGCAACATGATCTCCGTTACATCAGGCACTTTATGCAGGTAGTTATCCAATTGCTGCTTAACGAAATCATTTACGAACTTATTAATACTAATCTCTCCATTTGGGGCCATATCTTTCGAACCAAGTTTGACCTTCGTTTGACTCTCGAAAACCGGTTCTTCCACATTAATAGCAATTGCTCCTACGACACCATTACGGATATCGGCTAACTCCTGATTTTTATTGAAGAATTCTTTTATTGTACGTCCAATAGCCTCACGGAAAGCGGTTTGATGTGTACCACCTTGGATTGTATATTGCCCATTAACGAACGAATAGTACTCATCACCGGGTTGGTTGGTATGGGTGAGCGCAATCTCAATATCCTCACCAGTTATATGAATAATCGGATACAACGGATCAGCTGTCATCCTTTCTGTAAGCAAATCAAACAAACCATTTTTAGAGACGAACTTTCGACCATTATAATTGAGCGTAAGTCCCGTATTAAGATAGGAATAATTACGCAACATAGTTTCGATATACTCATCACGGAATTGGTAGTTGTCAAACAATTTCTTATCTGTATCAGGCGTAAACTCAATACACGTTCCACGCTTAGGTTCTGTTTTCTCTCCAGTTTTGGTCATCCATTCTTGAATAGAAATAATACCGGAATCCTCAACTAACTCTCCTTGATGGAAGACAGCACGCCTAGTACTATCGTCACGGAAAGACTGTACCACGAAATCGGAAGAAAGAGCATTCACAGCCTTGGTACCAACACCATTCAAGCCCACTGATTTCTTAAAAGCCTTATTATCATATTTACCACCGGTGTTGATAACAGAGACAGCGTCAACCATTTTCCCCAAAGGAATACCACGTCCATAGTCACGAACGGTAACAGTGCGTCCTTCTACGGTCACGTCAATAACTTTACCTTCCTTCATGCGGAATTCATCAATCGAGTTATCTATCGTCTCTTTTATTAGAACGTAGATACCATCATCCGCATGGCTACCGTCTCCAAGTTTACCTATGTACATTCCAGGACGGAGTCGGATATGCTCCAAACCTGTCAACGTAATAATATTGCTATCATCATATTGTGACTGCTGAGGTATTGAACTAAGTACTGCCATATGAAACCATTCTAAAAACAACTGCAAAAGTACTGCTTTTTTTTGAGATATGCAATTATTTTCACCCCAAAATAACAAGTTTTACCCCATAAAATGTTTTTTTGTCCCAAAAAGGGTATCAAAATACCTTTTTTTTGGAGCGCATAAGGAAAAAAAGTAATTTTGCACGTCAATTTGACATAACATATATAATACAATATTTAAGGTATGAGACATTATTTTGATTATTTAGAGAAAACTATCAACGAGAACTGGAACTCAGTAGCCGTATCAGATTACGGAGGAACAATTAATTACACCTACGGTCAACTGGCCGAAAAAGTAGAATGGTTGGGTATTCTTTTTGATAAACTCGGTCTGCACCCCGGCGATAAAGTAGCAATCTGCGGACGTAACTGCAGTAACTGGGGAATAGTCTATTTAGCAATTGCCGCACGCCGCTTAGTAGCTGTCAGTTTATTACCTGACTACACTACCGAAAGCATCTATAATTTGGTAGAGCACTCGGATTCAAAGGCGTTGTTTGTAGGTCCTTGGGTGCGCGGACGTGTCGATTTAAAGGAGATGAAGACGGTTGATTCCTTTATTGCATTAGCAGATTTCAGCATTATGCAAACTAATCAGAAAGTTACGATAGAGGATGTTGATAGTGCTTTTGCCAAGAAATATCCTAACGGCTACAGCAAAGAGAATGTAAGTTTCCCAAAAGACAATTTTGACGACCTGGCCTTAATCAACTACACCTCCGGTTCAACCGGTAATCCCAAAGGCGTAATGGTTACCCACCGTAACTTGAGTTCAAATGTTGTATTTGGACAAGATCGTATTCCTAACGATCCATCTAAATCGATTGTCTCAATGCTGCCTATGGCGCACATGTTCGGTTTGATGTTTGAGTTTTTGTATCAATTAGCAGGTGGTACACACGTTTATTTCATAGTGAAGAGTTTGACCCCGTCACTTTTGATGCAAGCCTTTAAAGATGTTCATCCATACATGATTTTGACAGTTCCTTTGTTGGTAGAGAAAATTTTCAAGAAGCAAATTTTCCCTGCTATCAATAAGCCATTAGTCAAAGCACTTTGGTATACTCCGCTGATCAATATTGCTATCCGCAAGAAGGTGTACAGCCAACTTATGCAGGCATTCGGCGGCAAACTGGAAATTCTCATTATTGGAGGTGCGGCACTTAACGAAGAGGTAGAGCGCTGCTTACGCCAAATCAAATTCCCTTATACGGTAGGTTATGGTATGACAGAGTGCGCTCCTCTTGTATGCTACGAGCATTGGTCTAAATATGCATTCCGCTCATGTGGAAAAGCTATTGATCGTCTTGAAATACGTGTAGATTCTCCTGACCCGCAAAAAGTAGAGGGTGAACTTCAAGTGCGCGGCGAGAACATCATGCGCGGTTACTACAAGAATCTTCAAGCTACTGATGACGCCTTTACGGAAGACGGATGGCTTCGTACAGGTGACATGGGTGTTATTGACAGCAGGGGCAATGTTTATCTGCGCGGTCGTTGTAAGAATATGATTCTCGGCGCAAGCGGGCAAAATATTTATCCGGAAGAGATTGAGGATAAACTCAACTCCTTGGAAGGCGTTGTGGAAAGTGTCGTCGTAGACCGCAAAGGAAGGCTCGTTGCACTTGTATTCCCCGAAGAGATTAAAGATCAACAAGCTCTCAAACAACTAATGAAGAATAACCTTATTACACTCAATAAAATGCTGCCGAATTATTCACAAGTAGCAGAAATCGAATTAGTAGAAAAAGAATTTGAGAAGACTCCCAAACGCTCTATCAAGCGATTCTTATATAAGTGATTGTTCTTTGGCAAGTTTGTAGAGATACGCGATTGCCTCATTATAATCATTCTTAATCACGCCGTCAAGGATAGCCTCTTTGATGGCGTTTTTTAATTCTCCTACCGTAGAACACGGTTCTAAATGAAGCAATTGCATAATTTCTTCTCCACGCACCGGAGGTTGAAAATTACGGATACGGTCTTTCTCCTCTAATTCCACCATTTTTTTGCGTACCAACTCATAATTGGCATGGTAACAAGCTACTCTTTGCGCATTACGGGATGTTATATCTGCGTCACAAAGGAGCATGAGGTCATCTATATCGTCACCGGCTTCAAACAACAACCGACGAACGGCAGAATCGGTAACTATATCCTCTATCAGATTAATGGGGCGCATATGTAAATCCACCATTTTAATCACATAATCCATTTTCTCGTTTTGAGGGAACTTCATATTTTTAAAGATACGGGGAATCATCTTTGCGCCAATATAATTGTGATTGCGGAAAGTCCAGCCTGTTTTTGGATTCCATGCCTTGGAACGCGGTTTGCCTATATCGTGTAATAATGCTGCCCAACGAAGCCATAATGCTTTGCTATTTTGTCCAATATTCTCTGTTTCTCCGAATTTTTCCTTTTGCAATGATACAACATTGTCCACCACCTGTAAGGAATGATAAAAGACGTCTTTATGTCCTCTCCCCTCAATTGTTTCAACGCCTTTGAGTGCTGCTAACTCCGGGAAAATAAGTGGAAGCAATCCACTCTCATCCAACAAGAGCCATCCAATAGACGGTTTATTGGAGAGCATAATTTTATTAAGTTCGTCCACGATACGCTCTTTCGTGATAATGTTTATACGTTCACGATTGCGGCCAATTGCAGAAAATGTATCAGGATGTATATGAAAATTCAACTGTGTAGCAAAACGGATAGCTCTCATCATCCGTAATGGATCGTCGGAAAAGGTAATATCGGGATCTAAAGGTGTTCGAATAAGACCTTCTTCCATATCATCAATGCCATTAAATGGATCTAACAAGACACCGTATCGGTCCTCATTTAAACATATTGCCATGGCATTGATAGTAAAATCACGACGATTCTGGTCATCTTCCAATGTCCCATCCTCAACAATCGGATTGCGACTTTCACGATAATAACTCTCGCGACGAGCACCAACAAACTCCAACTCTATATCGTCATGCTTTACCTGAGCAGTCCCATAAGTTTTAAAGACGGACAAATGAGTTCTTTTGCCCAAACGATGTGCCACCGCCTCAGCCAAAGAGATGCCAGATCCTACTACGACTATATCTATATCCTTACTATGACGACCTAAAAACTGGTCCCTTACCCAACCTCCTATTACATAACACTCCAAGTTCAAACGATCAGCCTCTTCACCTATAAGATGAAGAATAGGAAGATCAATTTGATTAAGTCTCATTTGCATCGTCATCACATTTGGGACTGCAAAAGTATAAAAAAATTTGCATATATCAAAAAAAAGGAGTAATTTTGCGCCGATAATAACATTAGTATGCGTAAAAATATAGCATTTATATTATTATTTCTCCTATGTATCGTTTTGTGCGGATGTCGTAAAGCTTCCTTCCCACGCCCCTACGGTTATTGCCGTATCGTTTTGCCAGAGGCGGAATATATCCCTTTACAACAAAAAGAGCCATATTCATTCGAGATGTCAAAATATGCACAATGGCGTCCTGTAACAAATGAAGGAAACGGAGAATGGAAAAACTTGCACTACGATGTTCTTAATGCCGATATTCATTGTTCTTATATGCCCATTCATGGCAACTTAAGAGAACTTACAGATGATGCGGTACAATTTGTATATAAACACGTTTCTCAAGCCTCATCAATTCCCGAACGTGAATTTGTCAATCCAGATGCAAAGGTATATGGAGTTTTCTTTACGTTAGAGGGCAATACCGCTTCACCATATCAGTTCTTTTTGACCGATTCCACCAAGCATTTTTTCAGAGGTGCAGCCTATTGCAATTGCCGTCCGAATGCGGATTCCCTGCGACCCGTTTTAGATTATTTGGAACAAGATATTATTCACCTTATAGAGACTTTCGAATGGAAATAGATGAAAAGTATATGTCTTTAGCCGTTCATGAAGCTCAAAAAGCACTACAGGAAGGTGAGGTCCCAATTGGTTGTATCATTGTGTCAGGAGGTCAAATAGTAGGACGTGGACATAATATGACTGAGGCACTACATGATGTAACAGCCCATGCAGAGATACAAGCCATAACGGCAGCAGCTCAAACATTGGGAGGGAAATATCTGACCGATTGCACACTTTATGTCACTGTTGAGCCTTGCGTCATGTGTATTGGTGCCATCGGGTGGGCGCAAGTTAAACGACTTGTCTATGGATGCACCGATGAGAAACGCGGCTTCACACGTTTTGCGCCACAAGCTTTACACCCTAAAGCATCGGTGGAATCGGGCATATTAGAGCAAGAATGCAGACAATTGATACAAGCTTTTTTCCAAACGAAACGATAAAATAACGTAATATGGAATTTAAATCTGTTACCAAAAACTTAATTACAATCCTTGCATACATCTTATTAGCAGGAATTACCGTATATTTATATCCTCGGTATGATGGCTCTTTTCCTTATCGTTACGAAGTTGGAAGGCCTTGGTCATACGACCGACTTGTGGCAGAATTTGACTTTCCTATTTACAAATCGGAGAGTCAACTTGCTCAGGAAGAAGCCGAAGTGTTACGGGATTTTACTCCATACTATACCTATATTGACGGGCAACCCCGCAGTCCACTCATCGTATCCTTAAGCGAACGTGAGACTCTAATCAAAGAGGGCGTGGAGCACATTTCCGTTGTGGATGAAAAGATTGCAACTGTTTACCCTCTCAAGGATGTATATACTCCTAAGTCTGCATATATTGCCTTTAAGACGGACTTTGTTCCTAACATCACCCGTGATACATCGATGACGAATCAAATGCGAACTGCACTTCTCGGTGGCATATCACTCACAAGGGGTATCGTTCAGTCCGGAGAGAAAGTAGTAGATAGAGGAGATATTGTTACTGAAGAAACGGCTATCTTACTTCAATCACTAAAGATGGCATATGAGAATGAACACCAGACTAAAAAACAATCGGCATGGGCTATTGCAGGCGAAGTGCTCTTAGTACTAATGTTTATCATACTCTTTGGTATTTATCTTTATATTTTCCGTCCCGAGTTTTTGAAACAACAACGGACAATGCTTTTCTTTGCTTTACTATCAGGAATGATTTTGGTATTAGCCTGTGTACTCATGCGCTACACATCATTAAGCATCTACCTAATACCTTTTGCATGGGTGCCAATTATTACACGTGTATTCTACGATTCACGCACGGCATTTTTCTTGCATCTAATGACTTTGCTATTAGCAGCCCCGGCTGTGCCGAATATAGGAGAATTTATGGTAGTTCAAATCGCCATAGGTATTGTCGCGGTAGCCGGACTGAAAGACATGACCAAGCGTGCTCAATTGGCGCAAACAGCCGGATTAATTTTAATAACGTATGCCGCCACATATACAGCCTACGCTCTTAGTACTACCGGAGAATGGAGCAGTCTTAATGTCTGGAACTACCTTTATTTTGGCATCAACACCATCCTTATCATTTGCGCATATGGACTAATCTATCTGTTTGAAAAAGGGTTTCATTTGCTTAGTTCCATCACGTTAGTGGAATTAACAGACATCAATTCCTCTTTACTATTAGAATTTGCGCAGAAAGCGCCAGGCAGTTTTCAGCATTCTATGCAAGTGAGCACACTTGCTTCGGAGGCTGCTAAGAGAATTGGTGCCAAATCTCTGTTAGTCCGTACAGGCGCTCTCTATCACGACATAGGCAAATTAGCACACCCTGAGTATTTTACAGAGAATCAATCGGAAGGCCAGAACCCTCTTTTAGAGATGAGCCCTGAAGATGCAGCAAAAGTTGTCATAGCGCATGTGAAAGACGGTGTGCGCATTGCACGTCAGCATCGTTTGCCCGAGGTACTAATCAACTTTATCTCGACGCACCATGGTACTTCACTTACTCGCTATTTCTATAATACAGCAGTTAATAATTCTAAAGGAAAATCTACGGTGAATCCGGACTTATTCCGCTATCCGGGTCCAAAGCCTAATACCAAAGAAGGCGCTATTCTAATGATGGCAGATGCTATTGAAGCTCGTTCAAGAAGCCTCAAAGAATACACAGAAAGTAGTGTTTATGCGATGGTAGATGATATGATAGAGCAACAAATACAGGAAGGTCAATTCTCGGAAACTCCTTTATCCTTCAAAGATGTCGAAGATATCCGTCAAGTGTTCAAAGAGCGTCTATTGGCCATCAATCATCATCGTATCAAATATCCTACCATCAATAACGCATAGCCTATGCCTGCATATCCATTATATCTTGCTCCAATGGAGGATGTGACAGATCCCGCCTTCCGTTTGTTATGCAAGCGGTTCGGAGCAGACCGTGTATATACAGAGTTTGTAAATGCCGACGCATTGGTTCGTGACGTAGCTTCCACTACGCGTAAACTACGGATTTCAGATGAAGAACGTCCAGTAGCCATACAAATATACGGTAAGGATCCCGTATCTATGGCAGAAGCAGCACGCATTGTAGAACAATCCAAGCCGGACTTCATAGATATCAATTTTGGCTGTCCGGTCAAGAAAGTGGCGGGCAAAGGAGCCGGAGCCGGATTGCTACGTGATGTACCTAAGATGTTAGAAATAACCAAAGCAGTCGTAGATGCTGTTCACACCCCTGTTACTGCTAAGACTCGTTTGGGTTGGAATGATGAGCAGAAGATTATTGTAGAACTGGCAGAATCTCTCCAAGATTGCGGCATTCGAGAATTAGCCATACACGGAAGGACTCGGGCTCAGATGTATACAGGAGATGCAGATTGGACTTTGATTGGAGAAGTCAAGAACAATCCTCGTATGCATATTCCTATTATCGGGAATGGCGATATCACTTCCCCCGAACGTGCCAAAGAATGTTTTGATCGTTATGGTGTTGATGCGATTATGGTCGGACGCGCCACATTCGGATGTCCTTGGATATTTGAGGACATTAAATATTATCTCACCACAGGAGCATTATTGTCTCCCCGTCCTATGTCCTGGTGTGTTGATATTTTAAAAGAACATGTTAATCGCAGTATCGAGTGGATTGGCGACGAGCATAAAGGTATCATTCATTCACGCCGACATTTTGCCAACTCTCCGGTATTTAAAGGTTTATACGATTTCAAACAAACGAGGATAGCCCTCCTTCGCGCAGACACGAAGGAAGATGTATTCTCTATCATGGATGAAATAGTGAGAAAGTGGGGTTAATCCCCGCCATTACCAAACTTCCTGAGTGTTCAAGGAAGGATCTTTCGGATAGTCTATATTAAAATGCAGTCCACGACTTTCTTTGCGCTCTAACGCCTGACGTGTAATCAGATAGCCAACATTTACCATATTCCGCAATTCGCATATTTCACGAGTTGCTTTTACGCGTTTGAACAAGTCTTCCGTTTCCTCGTAGATAATATCCAGCCTCTCTAAGGCACGACGCAAACGCAAGTTACTACGCACGATACCAACATATGTAGACATAATCTGCCCGACCTCCTTCATATCTTGCGAGATAAGCACTTTTTCCTCATTCGACATAGTTCCATCGTCGTTCCACTCAGGAACTTTTTCGTTGAATGAATAGTTATCAATCACACTCAGTGCATGCTTAGCCGCAGCATCTGCATAGACGACAGCTTCTATTAACGAATTACTTGCCAACCGGTTTCCTCCGTGCAATCCTGTACAGGAGCATTCGCCGACTGCATATAAGCGATTAATAGATGACTGTGCATCCAAGTTCACCTTAATACCGCCACACATGTAATGCGCACAAGGAGCAACAGGTATGTACTCTTTTGTAATATCAATACCTATACTCAAGCACTTAGCATAAATATTTGGGAAGTGGTGTTTAGTTTCTTCTGCATCTTTATGTGTGACATCAAGGCACACATGATCCAGACCATGAATTTTCATTTCATTATCTATAGCACGGGCTACGATATCACGCGGAGCAAGGGATAAGCGTGAATCGTATTTCTGCATAAATTCCTCACCGTTCGGCAGGCGTAGTATTCCTCCGTAACCTCGCATAGCCTCTGTTATCAGGTAAGCCGGATGAGTCTCCCCAGGATGGAACAAAGCTGTCGGATGGAATTGCACGAATTCCATATCCTTCACTATTCCCTTGGCACGATAGACCATAGCAATTCCGTCCCCAGTAGCTATATTAGGATTAGTAGTTGTAGCATACACCGCTCCCGTTCCACCAGTTGCCATGAGAGTAATCCGACTCAAATAGGTATCAATTTTTCGAGTTTCAGGATTAAGGATATACGCTCCATAGCACTCAATATCCGGTGTCCGACGCGTGACGCGCACCCCTAAATGGTGTTGTGTTATTATTTCCACAGCAAAGTGATTCTCCAACACCTCAATATAGGGATTGTTTCTGACAGCCGCCATTAATCCTCGTTGAATTTCAGCCCCAGTATCATCAGCATGGTGAAGGATACGAAACTCCGAATGCCCTCCTTCACGATGGAGGTCAAATTGCCCATCTTCCTTCTTATCAAAATTAACGCCCCAGCGAAGCAATTCCTCAATGCCTTTAGGTGCGTTGCGAACGACTTGTTCCACCGCCTCCCGGTCGCTAATCCAATCTCCTGCTACCATTGTATCGTGGATATGCTTATCGAAATCATCCACCAACAGATTTGTCACAGAAGCTATTCCGCCTTGGGCTTTTGCGGTATTCGCCTCATCCAATGTTGTTTTACAGCACAAAGCAATTTTGTATTTTTGCTCACGCGCCACTTTTAGTGCAAAACTCATACCGGCCACTCCACCGCCGATAATCAGAAAATCATAATGCTTAACCATCGTATATGGTACCTTATTACAAATAGCCTGCAAAAGTACAGTTTTTTAGGGACATACACAAATAAAAATGAACTTTTATCGTGTTTTTCCTATTCCGAAGACCGAATAACGGCATTTTCTAATCGGTCGTAACACATCCATACAAGCCAGCATTGTAGCTCCTGTCGTAATGATATCATCCACTATCAACACATGTTTATTGTATAGTTCTTCAGGATGATTAACAGTAAAAATATCTTTCACATTTTCCGTTCTTTTCCGTCCAGTTGTCCGTGCTTGATGCGCATTATTATGAGTGCGGGTAAGGTGTGTGGTATCCATAGGAATACCAGTTATTTCACTAATTCCTTTGCCAATCCACTCCGCTTGATTGAATCCCCGTTCTCTATATCTTTTCGGATGAAGCGGTACAGGAATCAACAAATCAATCCCCTCGAAGAAATCAGACTGCATAAACTCACAAGCAGCTTCTTTCGCCAAGACATATCCTATTTTCGGGTCAGCAAACAAGCCATATTTCATTTTATGCACCACATGTTGAACGGGTGAATCTTTAAGAAAAAACAAGAATGCGGCTCCACGTTCAAATTTAGGTTCATGACAGAATAGCGCTTCGGTCACATTATCCCTTTGCTCCGCTTGTTCCGTACGTGGCAATTGGTGCATACAATCCGAACAGATGACCTCATTTTCTTCTATCTGATGCCCACATATAGGGCAAGTTTTCGGAAAAAACAAGTCTTTCATTGTAATTTTCATGCCGCGAAATTAGTATAAAAAAATCAATTGAGCAAATTTATTTGCATATATCAACAAAAAGCTGTAATTTTGCAGGCAAATTCTAATAACAACAGAACATGTCACTTCAGTGTGGAATAGTAGGATTGCCCAATGTAGGCAAATCAACTCTCTTCAATTGCCTTTCGAACGCGAAGGCTCAGTCGGCTAATTTTCCATTTTGCACAATCGAGCCCAATGTAGGTGTAATTTCCGTTCCTGACGAACGACTTATTAAGCTTGGAGAATTATGTCATCCAGAACGCGGTATCATCCCTACGACGGTCGAAATAGTTGACATCGCCGGTTTAGTCAAAGGTGCCAGCAAGGGTGAAGGTTTGGGAAACAAATTTTTGGCAAATATCCGCGAGACGGATGCTATCATTCATGTATTGCGCTGTTTTGACGACGAGAATGTCGTTCATGTAGATGGCACTGTAGATCCTGTCCGTGACAAAGAGATTATTGATGCCGAGTTGCAGCTCAAGGATTTAGAGACCGTTGAATCCCGCATAGCCAAGACCGAGAAGCAGGCCAAGGCCGGTGGAGACAAGCAGGCCAAAATCGCCCTTGAGGTATTGCTTAAGTACAAAGAAGCTCTTTCCCAGGGTCGTTCTGCGCGTACCGTTGAATTACAGAACAAAGAGGAAGAAGCCGCAGCGAAAGAAATGTTTTTGTTGACCAATAAACCCGTTATGTACGTATGCAACGTTGACGAATCCTCCGCTGTTAACGGCAATCCATATGTTGAGCAGGTGAAAGCAGCAGTCAAGCACGAGAATGCCCAAGTTTTGGTTTTGGCGGCAAAGATTGAGAGCGAAATAGCCGAGTTAGAGACCTACGAGGAAAGGCAGATGTTCTTGGAGGAAATCGGTCTGAAAGAATCCGGTGTCAACAGGCTTATTAAATCTGCATACGCCCTCCTTAATCTCAGGACATTCCTAACGGCAGGCTCAGACGAAGTACGTGCATGGACATTCAAAGCCGGAAGCAAAGCCCCTCAATGCGCCGGTGTTATTCATACTGATTTTGAGCGTGGTTTTATTCGTGCTGAAGTTATCAAATACGATGATTTCATCACCCTTGGAGGTGAAGCTGCCTGCAGAGCCGCCGGTAAGTTGGGTATAGAAGGCAAGGATTATATTGTTCAAGACGGCGATATAATGCACTTTTTATTTAATGTATAATTCTTAAGGTTGTCTGATATGTTAGATTTCGTTGACGCTTGGCTTAGTGCAGGAATTTGGGTTGGTATAGTACTTATTATTTTCGGTTTCATCGCACTTATTAAAGGAGCGGACTGGCTTGTAGATGGTGCATCAGCAATTGCCAAACGCTTTGGTATTTCCGACCTTGTGATAGGTTTAACCGTAGTAGCTTTCGGCACATCGATGCCGGAATTTGTAGTCAATATGATTTCCGTAGCCCATGGTTCAACTGATCTCGCAATTACGAACATTCTCGGTTCCAATATTATCAATACCTTTGTTATTCTGGGTTTGACGGCAGCTATTTATCCTATTGCCACGCAACAACGCTCGCGTGATTTTGATATTCCCATGTCCATTTTAGCCGGTGTAGCAGTCGTGGTCATCATATTCCTTAGACCTGTCATTACTTCTCAGGATAAGGGAATTGATTATATCGGAGGTATCATATTACTGCTTATATTCATCTACTTTATATACAATACATTTCGTCACGCCAAGGATCACCCTGAAGATCCCAATGTAGATGAGGTTACAGTTAAGCCTATTTCTCCGTTGAAATCGATACTTTTTATCCTTTGCGGACTGGCAGGATTAGTAATTGGTGGTGAGCTTATTGTTAAGAGTGCTGTCAATTTTGCCAATCGTCTTGGAGTATCCGAAGCCATCATCGGTTTAACCATTGTCGCTTTAGGAACCTCTCTTCCCGAACTTGCCACTTCGGTCATTGCCGCTTACAAACACAATTCGGACATAGCGATAGGCAATGTTTTTGGCAGTAATATCTTCAACGTCTTTTTTATATTAGGCACCAGTGCAATTATCAATCCTCTTCCCGCCTACGAGGGCATAGAGATTGATGCAGTTATGGCTGCTTCAGGAGCAATCATCACTTGGCTTGTCATCAAATCCAACCACGAACGCAAAGTGACGAGATGGGGCGGTATTATTCTCCTACTCGCCTACTCATGCTATCTAACATACAGACTACTTATGGTATGACAGCACAAGAAGAACAACAAATATCACATGATAATGCCAAAAGGGCAAGAGCTATCTACCATGTCACCATTTGGGGCGGCATAGTAAATATAGTGCTCATTATTATCAAATTTCTTGCCGGTTTTTTTGGGCGTTCAACGGCCATGATAGCCGATGCCATCCATTCTTTCAGTGATTTTATTACCGATGTCATCGTACTATTATTTGTAAAAATCAGTAATAAGCCAGCAGATGCCAATCATGCCTACGGTTACGGTAAATACGAAACACTTGCCACCAGTTTAGTTGGTTTTATCCTGCTTGGTGTCGGTACTATGTTATCGTATGAAGGCATTTTGAAGATATACCGTGTGATTCAGGGTGAAATACTTCCGTGTCCTGATAAAGTAGCCTTATGGGCGGCGTTTGCGAGTATCGCGCTTAAAGAAATCACATATCAGTTCACCGCCCGTGTAGGCAAGAAGATTAATTCTCAAGCCGTTATAGCAAATGCATGGCATCACCGCTCAGACGCACTGTCTTCTATAGGCACCGGTTTAGGCATCGGCGGAGCGATTCTTCTTGGAGACAAATGGACAGTACTTGATCCAATAGCAGCAGTGATTGTAAGTATTTTTATCATCATCGCCGCCGTCAAGATTATTAAACAAGCATTGGATGAATTATTAGAGAAAAGTCTCGATGAAACCGTAAAAAAAGAGATATGTGACATTATTTCAGAGGACAAAGATGTGAGCGAGTTGCATCATCTCAGGACCCGTCGTGTAGGCAATCACTACGCCATAGAGATGCACCTGCGTATGCCCGGTTCTACGACTTTATACGAAGCACACGCGCACTCGATGCGATTAGAGCATAAACTCAAGCAGCATTTTGGCTCTGCGACACATGTAGGCATCCATATCGAGCCGAAGAAGATTAACGGTGTATATTCGGATCCTGAAGACTGTCCCTGCTGAGTTTATTACTGCTTCAAAGCCAAAATATATAGAAAAAAATCATTTTTCTTTCAAAATATTTTGGTATTTCAAATAAATGTAGTACTTTTGCAGCCGGTTTGTCGGAACGGGTAGTAGTTCAGCCCGGTTAGAATGCCTGCTTTGGGAGCAGGAGGTCGTGAGTTCGAATCTCGCCTACCCGACACTACATAAAGATAATCGCTTGGAAACAAGTGATTATTTTTTATTTTATCTCTCGGTTGTCTCTCGGTTGTCTCTCGGTCATCGGTCGGTGGAACGAAATAAAAATAAGGTTCCCAATCGTGAGAACCTTATTAGAGATTATTAGTTTTGTGTAGCGGGGCCCGGGATTGAACCGGGGACCTCATGATTATGAATCATGCGCTCTAACCAGCTGAGCTACCCCGCCTTAATTTTCAAAGCGGCTGCAAAAGTACTACATTTTTTTGATATACACAAATATTTATGCATTTTTTGTCAAAAAAAGTAACTTTGTGCTTTAAATTTCACTAATTTGCCCTTTATGCGGTATATCAATATTCATAAATCCCGCCTCATAGAGATGGTTTTTAAATTCAGCTTGCGCCTCCGGTTCGCCATGTACGACAAATGTGCGTTTAACTTTATCCGTCTGCAGAGATGTCGTTAAATAGTTGGTCATTTCCTTGTAGTCCCCATGTCCAGAGAACCCTTCAATTTTCGTCACTTGTGCCCGTATACGTCGGTCAAAGCCGAAGATGGATATCCATTTTAAATTCGGTTCCTGTATACGTGCCCCGAGCGAGGTTGGTGTACAATATCCCACAATGAGAATCGTGGTAGACGGTTCTGAAATATGATTAGCCACATGGTGTTTTATTCGTCCCGCTTCCAACATGCCGGAGGCAGAAATAATGATACAAGGTTCCTCGGAGTGGTTCAGAGCTTTGGACTGGTTGAGATCTGTGATATACTTGAGCGTATTGAAGCCAAACGGGTCATCGTCAAAACGCATCGTATCCCGTACGTCTTGGTTCAGTTCATCGGAATACATGCGGAATATATGCGTTGCATTCACTGCCAAAGGAGAGTCCACAAAACACTTAATTTGAGGCAGACGCCCGTCATTATACAGTTTGTTGAGCACATAAACAATCTCCTGCGTTCGCCCAACAGAGAAGGATGGAATAAGCAATTTGCCTTTCTTGTATACACATGTATCTTCCACAACGCCAAGCAATTGTTCTTCGGAAGCCAAAGCATCTTCGTGCAGGCGATTGCCATAAGTTGATTCACAAATCAAGTAATCACATTGCGGGAACGGTTGGGGGGAACAGAGTATATGGCTTTGCTCTCTACCGATATCACCGGTATAAGCGATATTGACCCAAGAACCATCTTTTTTGCGTAACTCAAGGCTCACAACCGCCGAGCCTAACATATGTCCGGAGTTGGTAAAAGTAACAAAAGCATCTTCTGTCAGTCGAAAACGATGATTATAGGCGATAGTCACGAAGCGGTTCATGCAACGCTCGGCATCCATCAAGTCATAAATCGGTTTCACTTTAGGCATATGTTTTCGGTCCATTTTCTTATTGTACCACCGGACATCTTGCGCCTGTATATAAGCAGTGTCCTGCAGCATGATTGCACACAAGTCTCTGGTTGCTGGCGTACAAACCACCTCACCGCGGAAACCTAATTTATAGACATAAGGTATAAGTCCTGAGTGGTCTATATGGGCATGCGAAAGCAAGATGAAGTCAACCTCCTTCGGCTCAAAGCCTAAATTACGGTTGTCGGAATCGGTTTCCATTCCTTTTCCCTGATACATTCCGCAATCAAGCAGGATTTTCTTCCCAAAGTCGGTAGTGATTAAATGCTTACTGCCCGTAACCTCTTCTGCAGCACCTAAGAACTGAATAGTCATAGCGATATTAGATTAAAAGTGCGCAAAGATACAATAAAATTAGATAATATGCAAATTTAATTTGTGTATTTAAATAAATTGTTGTATTTTTGCACCGTAATTGAAGGAGCTATTGTTTTTCCTCCCTATTAAAACTGAAAACATTATGCGAAACGAAAAAGAATTAGAAGGCATCACCCTTCTTGGCGACCATCGTACCACCTACGCTACGAACTACACGCCGGAAGTGCTCGAAACATTTATCAACAAACATCCGGAGAACGAGTATCTGGTAACATTTGACTGCCCAGAATTTACGTCTCTCTGTCCCAAAACCGGGCAACCAGACTTCGGTCACCTCTACATCTCCTACATTCCCAGACTACAAATGGTAGAAAGTAAATCTCTCAAGCTCTACCTTTTTTCTTTCCGAAACCATGGAGATTTTCATGAAGATTGCATAAATATCATCATGAAGGACCTTATTAAAGTTCTTGACCCGAAGTACATTGAAGTGACCGGTTACTTTTTACCCCGAGGCGGTATAAGTATCTATCCTTTTGCGAATTATGCAGATGATGAGCACCAAGAACTGCGCAAACAACGATTATTAGAACAATTCAAGGACAAGCATGAAAGATAGTCTGTTAGTTTTATCCGGTGGAATGGATTCGACCACCATGCTGTATGAATATCAAGACCGTATCGCTTTGGCGCTTTCCTTTCATTACGGAAGCAACCACAACGATAAAGAGTTGTCCTTTGCTAAGCTTCATTGTCAACGCCTTGGTATTGAGCATATTATTATACCGTTGAGTTTTATCAAAGAGCATTTCACCTCATCCCTTCTTAGCGGAAGCGAAGCGATACCAGATGGAAACTATGATGAAGAAAACATGAAGTCTACTGTAGTACCATTCCGTAACGGTATTATGTTATCAATCGCAGCAGGAATGGCTGAAAATCGAGGATTGCAGTACATTATGCTCGCCAATCACGGAGGTGATCACACGATATATCCCGACTGCAGACCAGATTTCGTAGAAGCGATGGACAAAGCCGTATGCGCTGGGACGTGGAATAATGTTCATTTACTCACGCCCTACACCAATATTTCTAAAGCAGAGATAGCACGACATGGTTTGCGTTTAGGTATTAACTACGATGAGACATGGAGTTGCTACAAGGGGGGAGATAAACCTTGCGGAGTATGCGGGACATGCCGAGAAAGAGAAGAAGCACTAAGAGAGGCAGAATCAACCTATTAATTATTACGCATATGTATTACGTACAAAAAACGATTGAAATATCAGCAGCTCATAACTTAAGTCTCAGTTACGAAAGTAAATGTGAGGCACTACATGGACATAACTGGATCATTGTTGTTTATTGCAAATCCGAGACTCTCAACCAAGACGGAATGGTAGTGGATTTTACCCATATCAAAAGAGTAGTCAAAGATACATTTGACCACAAATACATCAACGAAATCCTCGACGTTAATCCTTCTGCTGAAAATATAGCCAAGTGGATTTGCGACCATATAGAACATTGTTATAAAGTGAGCGTACAAGAATCTACAGGGAATATTGCCATTTATGAGTTATAAAATTAAGGAGATTTTTTATTCCCTGCAAGGAGAAGGCTGTCACACCGGCATGCCTGCCGTATTTGTCCGTTTCAGCGGATGTAATTTGCGATGCCCGTGGTGCGATACAGATTTCACCACTTATACGGAACTGACGGCAAATGAAATATTGGACGCTGTACAACATCTTCAGCAAGCGCCATTGCTTGTTATATTAACAGGCGGAGAACCTTCACTACAAGTGGATGACATACTGATTAATGCGTTGCACGCAGCGGGATATACAATCGCTATTGAAACCAACGGGACCCACCACTTGCCACAAGGTATTGACTGGATTACCTGCTCGCCCAAAGAAGGAAGTACCCTAACCATCAAAAGCGCCGACGAAGTAAAAGTCGTTTATACCGGAATCAATCCGGAACATTGGAAAGACGAGATACACACAAGTAATTGGTTGCTTCAACCCCTTGCAAAAGTTGATATTACCAATACCGACGAAGTTGTACAATATATTTTAGGTCATCCCGAGTGGAGACTGAGTTTACAAACACACAAACTAATAGGATTACGATGAATACCATTCACTATGTAGGCGTAGATGATGCCGAGTTACAATTATTTGAAAGCCAATATGCAGTACCAGACGGTATGTGCTATAACAGTTATTTGGTAGAAGGCGAACAAATCGCTATTATGGATAGTGTAGATACACGCAAGACCGATGAATGGCTTTATAATATTCAGCAGGCTCTACGCGACAGGAAGCCCTCCTATCTGGTTATCCAGCACATGGAACCAGATCATAGCGGTTCTGTAAATGCATTCATCCATAAATACCCACAAACGACTATTATTTGCTCTGCCAAGGCTCAAGTCATGCTCGCTCAATTCGGCATCACGCCCCCTGCTGTACAGGTAGTTAAGGAAAACGATATTTTAGACTTAGGGGGTGTCACATTGCGTTTCATCATGGCGCCTATGATTCATTGGCCTGAAGTAATGATGACTTATTGCGTCCAAGAAAAGGTGCTTTTCTCTGCCGACGCTTTTGGCAAATTCGGTGTTTACCATGCCGATGAAGATGACTGGGCATGCGAGGCCCGCAGATACTATTTTAACATATGCGGCAAGTACGGAGCCCCCGTTTCCATAGTGCTAAAGAAAGTGTCAGCATTCACTATTGAAGCCATCTGTCCGTTGCACGGCCCCGTTTTAGAAGGTGAAAGACTACAAGAAGCCATACGTCTCTATACCATCTGGTCATCATACGAACCCGAGACAGACGGCGTACTTGTAGCGCACGCTTCTATTCACGGACATACAGCTCAAGCAGCTGAGAAAATAGCAGAGATGCTACGTACTAAAGGATGCAAAAAAGTAGCTATTACAGACCTCTGCCGTGATGATATGGCCGAAGCTATTGAAGATGCTTTCCGTATGAGCAAAATGGTTGTATGTGCATCATCATACGATAATAATGTATTCCCCCCAATGCATATGTTCCTATGGAAATTGCAGCAGAAAGGATACCAAAGCAGAACCGTTGCCATTGTCGAAAACGGAAGTTGGGCTCCTTCAGCCGGAAGAGAAATGAGAGCATTGCTCGAAACGATGAAAAATATCACTATTATTGAGCCTATAGTTACTATCCGCAGTAGCCTAAGCCAAGATAATTATAACCAATTAGAAACATTAACTAACCTACTATGACTACACTTGACCCAACAGTAATTGAGCAACAAGTGCAGAACATCGAGAATACGGATGCCCTCGTCCTAAAAGACGTGCACCGTTTTCCGACTATTCACTCCGTTGTATTACCTAAAATGGTAATCTCAATTGTACAAAAAGGAACAGCTCGTCTTTCCTTTGACTATTCAGAGCATCATGTTGCTCCCAACGATGTTGCCATCTTTCCGGCTAAACATATATTTAGCGGATTACACACAAGCGAGGACTATAGTACCACGCTTGTCATTCTGTCTGAAAAACTCGTCGAAGATGCGCGGCTCACCTCCTTTAGTTTCAATCTACAGCCCTATCATATCAAGCCCATAGCACAACTAACGGAGACACAAGTGAATCGCATTCTATCTATTGTGGAAATGCTTGAGCTGATTCTTCAACAGAAAGGACCTGTTCTACCACATCGACATGAAGCGTTATGCAGCACTCTGCACATTCTGTTTGAGTTTCTCAATGCCTTCAGGCAAGAAGAAAATAAAGAGATTGACAACGCTTCACGCGGGTCGCTCGTTTATATTAAGTTTATGGATTTACTTGCAGCACACTATTCGGAAGAACATAAGGTAAATTTTTATGCCGAGAAGCTATGCCTTACGCCTAAATATATGTCGAAACTAATACACGACGCCACAGGATATGGTGCAAACGCCTGGATTGACCAATATATATTGGCCAAATCCAAGCTGCTCCTTATCTCTCGCAAAGACCTTAGCGTTCAGGCAATCAGTCAAACACTCGGTTTTCCGGAACAAGCCTCTTTTACACGCTTTTTCAGAAATCTGACAGGACAATCACCTCGAGAATTCAGATTTGAGAATATGAGATAGTACTATTTTGTATTCAAACCACGTACCCAGCCCATATTTTCCGGTTTAGTGTTACGAATCCACGCGACACCTGCCATAGAGTTGATTACGAGGAAGAATGAGAACAGTACTATTGAAAAGATATTGCCTACCAGAATAAAGAGTCCTATTCCGGCCACACTATAAAGAGCCCAATATATCCAAGCATCATTCTTACGATATATCAGCCAATAGTTTGCCAAGAAGGAAGATGAAATCAACAAGCCGTTAAATAACTTAATGGCTATGTTGTCCGTCAGGCTATTGTGTTGGAAGGCGTATGTTTGCAGTAGATAATCACCTGCCGTTATAGCAATACAAATAGCTATAGATAGCCATAAACGAGGCATGTCAAGGAATTTAGGTTCAAAACTTGCCCCTCCGTCTGATTTGGAGCGACTCCATTTATAAATAGACATCAGTTGGAAAGGAATAAATACGAAGAAATACAGGAAGGTACTATCCAGGCTACCTTGTAAAATAAATTGTACGCCTAATAGTATTGACATGATAATACCTGCGAAGAAACCGGTGTAGTTCTGCGGGTCGCGAATAGTCAGAATATACGCTACGCCTATTACAGAAGCAGGAATACCGACGACCCACGCGGCGTCATCCCATTTCAATAAAGTAACATTAGGAAAAAGCACCTCAGCAAGCCATAGCAAGCAGAATAACACTCCAAAGAGGAGGATTGAGATCAATGTGTTGCGCCCTAATGCGCGCCAAAGTTGTGCGTTTTGCATAGTAGAAAATATTATTGGTTAATAAATTGATTATAATCGTCCAAAGACAACTTAGACGGAATAAGCTGGTAGTTATCTTCCGTAATCCCAAGCGATGTAATTTTGTTACTCTTTATAAAGTTATTCAGTTCCTCATTCCGAGCGACCAGATTCAAATACCATTCGGTTTCATCGAGACTTTCGAAGCCTGAAATACGCAATGCACAGCCATCAGACCATACAGGTAACTTCTGCAGTTCGAAGTCACGGATCAAGAACTGTGAGAAGTTGAACAACGCCACTTCATACAACAGTTTATTGAGCAAACTTTCGTCCGTTTCAGGCAACGCGAGCAGGATTACACTCTGTACGTTGCGGGCCGTAGAAAAGGCAATTGTCTCATCTTTTTCCGTTTCGGTTTCTTCAGAGTCAGACCGCATCTGTTCCAAGTCGGAGGTCATCTCGCCTTTTTGACTTTCCATACCTTGTCCCATCATAGCCAGCATATCTTTCGCCATCGCGCTCAATTCACTCTCCGGATATCTGGTGACCAAATCTCTCAAGTCGACGACAAACGCCTCCTGCCCCTCCGTACGTGCTGTAGCGACTGCATTCAAGAACAGGAAACGAGGCATCAAAGGCGACATTGGGAAGGTATTCTCAGCATAGTCTTTGTTCGCTTTAACTGTTGCGAACTCACTACGACGGTAAGCATTGTAAGTCTGCTCATAGACAGAGTCCTGCTCTACCAACATCTTTCTTAAGCGCGCAATCAACTCAGGATCCGGGTTACGCATTGTATTAATCTCATTCACACGAGGATCATTAGGAAAGCGGCGTGTAAACTCGGCGTATGTTTCATCTGCTAACTTCTGATCTCCGATCTCATCCTGGTAGATGAAAATAAGGTTATACAAGGCATTGGCAATCAGGCTATCTGACAACGCGATATCTTCTTGTGTTTTAGGTATCTGTTGTAAATAGAACTCCGGTTTATGATTATCTGTCTCTACCTTAGGCGTATTTTGCACAATGGAATCGGTAGGATTTATACTATCGTCTTCGTCCTGATTATCTTCGTTTGTATCATTCCATAGGGATGTAGTCATTGTTTTGCTCAATCTTCTCCAGTTATCTTCAAGCGTACGATTACCCCATTTTTTTGTAAACTGTTGCTTTCCGGAACGCATTAATTGCTCATTATAGAAATACCAGTCAGCCGCAGCCCCACCTGCTCCGCCTAACATATTCCTGGTGTCCACGCTCTGCAATGTACTATTTTCCGCCTCACGCTGAGCTATCAACGCCTCCTCTGCAGCTTTTTCCTCTGCAGCAATCAAGTCCGCCACGATTTTCTCTGCCAGTTTACGTTGCTCTTCGGGCGACAATTTTGCCAAAGCCTGGAGTGAGTCCTGCAATACGACCACATTATACTCTGCAATAAGCGCATCCAACGTAGAGGACAACTGCCGCAAGCGAGCATAATCCTCATGGTCAGAAGAGATTATATTCATTGCTTCCTGATAACACGGTTGCGCCGGTTCATAGTTTCTCTGCGTGTAGTACAAATCGCCGGCTTTAATGAGAATTGCCGCTTTAGCCGCCCCCGTCTGCGTTGCTTTATCAATACCTAACTGGTAATAGTCTAAAGCCTTAGCCGTATCTTTGTGCTCAATATATATGTCGCCAATAGCCCCGTAGATTACATCCAATTGGTCTTTGTATTTACTTAACTTCGCCATTTTCTGCAAGGTACGAACAGACGATTTACCTTGAAGGACGGCCTTATTAATTTGTGCCTGGAATTCCATATCTTGTGGCGGGACCATTTTTATGCACTTTTTATAAGCCTCTATAGCTTCCTTATTTTTACCTTCCATTTGATAGATTTGCCCTAAGACAAATTGGAATCGTGGTTTATAAAAACGGCGTTTTTGGTCCGGTATAGCCAATTTGATAAATGGTACAGCCTCATGATATTGTTTTCCTTTTAGCAGTACATCCGCCTTTGTTGAAGCATATTGCGACGAATGTTTGCGGCTGAGTGCATCCACGTTCACCTTGTTCACCATATCTTCAGCCTCATACTGCCACCCTAACTCGGCATAGGCACGCGCCATCCACAACTGACACTGAGCGACAACGTCCGGGTCATAATCATAATGTTTGATAATATAGCTAAAGGTGCCGATTGCTCCAAGGAAATCTCCCTTACTAAATTCCGACTCTCCCAAACGGATCCAAACTTTATCCATCTGATTGTTGAACTCTTCCTGTTTCAACCACTGTTTATATTTCGGGTCCTGACGTTTTTTGGGGTCTGGTTTAGGTTTAGCTTTGATAGAGTGCAGTTTGATGCACTTACGACATTTTTCTATCATTTTATCCATTTGTGAAGTAGAAGCTTCTGCCGCTTTATGATTGCTAACAGGATACAGCGGAATAACGGCAGAGAAATCATCTTCGTGCGCTTTAATAGTCGCTTGCTGTCCTTCCTCAAATGCAAGATTACCGTTGTAGAAGATATTATATTTTACTTTCGTTTGATGAAAGGAGCGCGATGCGCGAGTGTTCTTTTGTGTAGAACACGAAACTGCTATCAGGAGCATTCCCCCTAATAACAGAAGTAATTGTATTTTCCTTTCACCTTTCATTGATTGATTTTTCACAACAACCCTTTGACGTGGCTATGCGCAGCGACGAACTCCTTGAGATAGAACGGCTCGTAGTAAGCTATATCCGCAGTAGTATGTCGGATATTATTCTTTTGCAAATAGCGCAACGCCAATGCTCCCATAGCCGATGCGTCGGGATAAATATCTCCGATGAAACCGGCTCTTTCTGACAACAAGTCTTTACATTTCGCCGCTCCATCGCCGAAGAAATAATTCTTTCCGTCTCCAAAGGGGACAGCATTTTCGCTATCAATTACACAAGCCGTCACATCGCTCCGGGGTATAAAGGTATCATTTTTCAGTTGGTACAAAGCCGTATAGACTTCCATTCGTCTGGCATCAATCATGGGGAGCAAATAATCTCCCTCCTGCAAATTCACCTTCTCCGCCAACGAAGCACAAAGTACCTCGGTAGTCTTAACCGGAATAAGCGGCACGGACAATCCATAGCACAATCCTTTCGCCAGACTGGTTCCTATACGCAAGCCGGTATAACTTCCCGGACCTTCGGATAAAGCGACAGCATCCAACGTTAAGGAACGCTCGCATAATTCTTCCAATAAGTCATGTATAAACACGGGCAATAATCGAGCATGATTACCATCCTCGCAGTTAACTCGTGAAGCGACCGTATTGCCATCGACTGATAAAGCAGCCGAGCAGACGGAGGTACTTGTTTCTATTGCAATTATTGTCATCTTTGCACTTTTAGCGTGCAAAAGTACATTTTTTTTTGCATATGTGCAAATATTTGTGTAATTTTGCCCAATAATGATAAATAAATTGAAGGTTTATGAAGAACATTGTTGTATTTACCGGTGCCGGTGTTTCTGCAGAGAGCGGCCTTGGCACGTTTCGTGATTCGGACGGGTTATGGGAAAAATACCGGGTAGAAGATGTGTGCACCCACGAAGCGTGGTTGCGTAACCCTCAACTCTGCGTGGATTTTTACAACGCCCGACGTCGTGACACTTTGTCAGCCCAACCGAACGCAGCACATTACGCCATAACGAGATTACAGGAAGCGATTCCCTCTACGCGCATCATCACTCAAAATATCGATGACTTACATGAGCGGGCAGGAAGCAAAGATGTTGTTCATTTACACGGAGAGATTACCAAATTACGTTCTGAGAACGACGAATTGTCCACCGTACCTATTCAAGGCTGGGAGCAACATTACGGAGAGCGTCATCCTGACGGCTCGTTGTTAAGACCTTATATTGTCTTTTTCGGTGAAGGAGTCCCGTATTTTCCACAGGCTTGCCGTATAGCTTCTGAGGCAGATATTTTAGTTGTCATAGGGACGAGTCTGAATGTATATCCAGCAGCCAGTTTATTACAATATGCTCCGATTCCATCGACTATTTACGTAGTAGATCCGGGTATGCCGGAGTTCGGTATTTACCGAGACAGAATACAACACCTCCGGAAGAAAGCTTCCGAAGGTGTTCCAGACTTAGTCGATATGCTAATTAAGCGATACGGATAATCTTATTTCTCATGGATCAGGCAATGTCCGGTCATTTCAGCCGGTTGCTCAATTCCCAAGATATGACAGATAGAGGGAGCCACATCCGCCAATATACCATCTTCACACGTATATGGGAAGTGTCCGTCTTTTTCTTTTGAGTCTGCCGGTATATAGATGAACGGCACAGGGTTGAGTGAGTGTGCAGTATTAGGAGTGCCATCAGGATTAACGGCATTATCCGCATTACCGTGGTCAGCGATGATAATCACTTCGTAGCCGTTACGTCTTGCAGCATTTACGACGCGGTCAACGCATATATCAATTGTGACAACCGCTTGCTGTATCGAGTTATAGACTCCTGTGTGTCCGACCATATCCCCATTGGCAAAGTTAAGAATGATGCAGTCGTACTTTTGAGAGTCCAGTGCATCGTTGAGGGCAGCAGCGACTTCAGGTGCCGACATCTCGGGTTGGAGGTCATATGTTGCCACTTTAGGCGAAGGTATCAGGATACGGTCTTCGTTTTCAAACTGCGCGTCACGTCCTCCAGAGAAGAAGAAGGTCACATGTGCAAACTTCTCCGTCTCGGCAATACGCAGCTGTTTCATACCTGCTTTAGCGACGATTTCACCGAGTGTATTTTGTACATTCTCTTTCGGGAAAAGGATATGGAGTCCAGTAAAGGTGGACTCATAAGGTGTCATGCAGTAGTAGTCGAGATTAGGAATAGTCATCATTCCCTGGTCGGGCATATCCTGCTGCGTGAGCACTATTGTCATTTCGCGGGCACGGTCGTTACGATAATTGAAGAATATAACCACATCCCCTTCTTCAATTTTTGCCAAAGGTTGTCCGTTTCTAACATGCACGATTGGTTTGATGAACTCGTCCGTTACATCGGCATCATAAGAAGCCTTCATTGCATCGTGCATATTTTCGAATTTAGCACCTTGTCCATTTACGAGGCAGTCGTAGGCAATTTTTACGCGTTCCCATCTTTTATCGCGGTCCATGGCATAGAATCGTCCCTGAATAGTTGCGATTTCACCGGTCGTTTTAGCCATATGTTGCTCGAGTTGGTCAATAAATCCTATACCGGAATGCGGGTCCGTATCCCGTCCATCCATAAAGCAATGCACAAAGGTTCGTCCGTCCAATCCGTATTCTTTAGCTATCTGGAGCAGGAAAAACAAGTGGTCCAGGGAACTATGTACTCCCCCATTGGAGGTCAGTCCCATGATGTGCAATTTTTTGCCACTTTGTTTAGCGTTGGTAAAGGCGGATATTATTTCGGGATTTTGTCTAATAGAGCCGTCTTTGCAAGCGCGGTTGATTTTCACCAGATCCTGATAGACGACTCGTCCTGCTCCGATATTAAGGTGTCCAACCTCGGAGTTTCCCATTTGTCCGTCCGGCAGTCCGACATTTTCCCCACTTGCCTGAAGTTGCGAGTGCGGGTACTTTTCCAATAAAGCAGTCCAGTGTGGAGTGTTTGTAGAATAGATGGCGTTGGCAGCCGTTTTTTGCCCGATGCCCCAGCCATCAAGAATCATCAATAATGCTTTCATACAAAAAAAATAAAGAAATGTCGGGATGACAAGATTTGAACTTGCGACCTCCGGTCCCCCAGACCGTTGCGCTACCGGACTGCGCCACATCCCGTTGGTATTTTATCAAAACCGGCTGCAAAAGTACTGCTTTTTTTTCATACTGCCAAATTTTTAAGGCAAAAAGTGCATTTTTAGGCTCAATTATTTGTATAATCCGACTAAATATAGTACTTTTGCAGTCCAAATCATTATATACCATGGCCGACATTTATTCGATTGTAACATCTCAGAAGCTCAGTTACGAGCAAAAGGTAGTAGCGTTAGCTCATGCAGCTGAGGACACTTTATCCGTACTTCCCATGCCGGAGCGAACAAAGTTCTACTTCGCGCAAGGGGTTATTTGCAATCTGAACGAAGGTAATGCTCCTTATCGTCCGCGTTATATTATGCCGGATTATCAGAAGGCAGTCAAAGATGGAGTTAAGTTTTTGGAGCTGGCTCCTCCTCAGGATTTTGACGAATTACTTACTTTCCTACAGGTTCTTTACCGTCACGTACCTTCGATTACGACTTATCCTGTTTTTTTAGGTGATTTAGACAAGCTTATAGAGCCTTTTATAGTTGGATTATCCGACAGTGAGGTTAAGCGCAAGCTGCGTAATTTTCTTATTTATCTGGACCGCACGATTACCGATTCGTTCTGTCACGCCAATTTAGGTCCCGAGGCTACGCGCGCAGGCAGATTAATTATGGAAGTAGATTGCGAACTGGCTCAAGCCGTACCCAATCTGACGCTCAAGTATGATCCCTCCATTACTCCGGATGCTTTTGCGGAGCAAGCTATTTACACCTCTTTATGTGTAGCCAATCCCGCTATATGCAATGATCCTCTTAATGCAAAGACTTACGACCGCTACGGGATATCATCGTGCTATAATATTCTACCCATAGGCGGGGGAAGTTACACTCTGACGCGTATCGTACTTCCTCGTTTAGCCGCCATGACGAATGACAAGAAGGAGTTTTTGGAGACTCTGCTACCTGAGGCAATGCTGTGTATGGCAGATTACATGTCGGCACGTATTCGTTTTATTGTGGAGAAGTCTGGGTTCTTTGAGAGCCATTTCTTAGTCAAGGAGGGATTTGTATCGCGTGAGCGTTTTGTAGCGATGTTCGGTTTAGTAGGATTAGCCGAAGCCGCCAATCACTTTGCCCCTGAAGGCAAGAAATACGGTAGTGACGCCGAAGCGGACGATATTGCGGAGCAGATTATGGATGCTATTACCGAATTTGTAAACCAATACGAATGTCCCTATTGCGACATAGCGAACCACCATTTGTTGCTTCACGCTCAAGTAGGCATTGATACGGACTACGGCATCACGTCTGGCATACGTATTCCTGTAGGTGACGAGCCTGAATCCATATACGACCATTTGCGTCATTCCTCCCGATTCCACCGATATATTCCTACGGGCTGTTCGGATATTCTTCCGTTCGATATTACGGGCAAGCAAAATCCTGCTGCCGTACTTGATATCATCAAAGGAGCCTTCTCACTTGGTCAGAAATACATTGCGTTTTACGCTTCCGATTCCGACCTTGTCCGTATTACGGGTTACCTTGTCAAACGTTCTGAAATAGAGAAGTGGAACAAGGGAGAGACGGTTCTTCAGAACACAACCCAATTAGGTGCTCCGACTTACGCATCCGCGCATTTGGCGAACCGCAAAGTACGTGGTGTATGACAGCTCCAGTCAGGAAAATCATATCCCAATCAACGGTAGATGGTCCGGGCAACAGGACCGCTATCTTTCTACAAGGCTGCAATATCCGCTGCAGTTACTGCCATAATCCAGAGACGCAAGCCATGGAAGATGCGGAAGCATCGGAGCGGACGGTTCCGGAGGTTGTGGAAGAAATACGGAAGAGTATTCCTTTTATCCGCGGAATAACGGTGTCCGGTGGCGAGTGTATGCTGCGGGCGGAATGGCTTAAAGAATTGTTCACCGCCGTAAGGCATTTGTCCGATGAAACCGGACATTTTCTAACGTGTCTGATAGACAGCAACGGTACAGTTCCGTTTTCGAGCCATCGTCCGCTGATGGATGTGTGTGACGGTGTGATGTTAGATGTGAAGGCATGGGACAGCGTTATCTATCAACGTTTGACGCAGTCGGCAAACAACCGGATTGTCAAAGATAATCTGACATGGTTGCTGCAAGAGGACAAGTTAACGGAAGTGCGTATTGTTTGCGTGCCCGAAATGGTGGATGTGGAAGTTATTCTCAATAATATTGCACAAATATACGGTTTCATCGGGAAAAGTGCTCCAATTAAGTTAATCCGTTTCCGTCCTCACGGAGTTATAGGTGCTTTATCCGCCTATCCTGTGACGTCTGAGGAGGCAATGAATCACTATATTTCTATTGCAGAAAGTCTTCATTTACCCGTTCGCAAGGGGTGATTATTTCTCATAATGTATTTTAATTAAAATGTCCGTAAAACGGGGTATCCTACGTCTTAAGTTGCACTTAAGTTATATCAATCTACCGTTTATCTTACGTGTATCTATCGTGTATCTTACGTGTATCTTACGTGGGGAATTGGAGGGGGAAAGGAAGAGAGAAGGAGGAGAAATGGAGGAGAAATGGAGAAGAAAAGTTATATTTTTCATTTTTATTTGCATAAATGAAAAAAAAGCAGTACTTTTGCGGCGTAATTTGCGTAGGTGTGCACCTATGCGCTGCGTATGCATAGATTATAGTGAGCGTAAGCAGGGAATTTATTGTGCGCGTTTGGATGGAATTTAATATATGCGTAGGCATAGAATTATTGTATAACCAAAATGATTGTTTTATGATTTATTGGGAGTATCGAAACCCGATTTAGTTTTAATTAAAGAAATGGCAAAACCAGAGGTTTTATCTCGTTCCAACCCGAACGATTATTTTATCATCGAAGTGAATCACGTATCGAAGAGATTCGAAGATGGTAAGTATGCATTAGAAGATGTAAGTCTTCAAGTTAAGAAAGGTGAGTTTGTGACCATTTTAGGTCCGTCCGGTTGCGGAAAGACGACGTTATTACGTTGTATAGCCGGCTTTCAAGTAGCGACAGAAGGTGATATTCTGCTGAAAGGCGAAGATATCACTCAGACTCCTCCCCACCAGCGTCCAGTAAATACGGTCTTCCAGAAGTACGCATTGTTTCCGCATTTGAATGTGTTTGACAATGTTGCATTTGGTTTGAAGTTAAAGAAGCTTAATTCAGACACGATAATGAAGCGTGTGAAGCAGGCGTTGAAGACAGTAGGCATGAGCGATTATGAGTTCCGCGATGTTGATTCTCTGTCGGGTGGTCAGCAGCAGCGTGTAGCGATAGCCCGTGCTATAGTGAACCAGCCTGAGGTGCTGTTACTGGATGAGCCATTAGCGGCCTTGGACTTGAAGATGCGTAAGGATATGCAGTTGGAGTTGAAAGAGATGCATAAGGAACTTGGTATAACCTTTATATATGTGACTCACGACCAAGAAGAAGCATTGACATTGAGCGACCGCATAGTTGTGATGCGTGAGGGCAAGATACAGCAGATAGGCACTCCGACGGATATATACAACGAGCCTCAGAACTGCTTTGTAGCTGATTTCATCGGTGAGAGCAATATATTGAGCGGTACGATGATTCGCGACCGGAAGGTATCGTTCTGCCAGAAGGAGTTTGACTGTGTAGATGAAGGGTTCGGCGAGAATAATCCTGTAGATGTAGTTTTGCGTCCTGAAGACATATACATATGGGCTGTAGCCGCGGGCAAGGAGCAGAGCGACCGTGGTCCATCCGCCGCCGCCCAATCGGACCTTGACCCTGATGACCGTGTTCCGAAGGGTAAGTTTACCAAGTGGTACGGCGTTGTTGACAGTTGCATATTCAAGGGCGTTCACTACGAGATGACGGTCAAGACAGAGGATGGATATGAGTTTATGGTTCAAGACTATCACGAGTTCAAGCCGGGGACGCATGTAGGGATGCTAATCAAGCCGGAGGATATTCAGATCATACGCAAAGAGCACTACCTGTACAACTACTTTGAAGGTGAAATTCTCAAGAACGGCAAGGTTCGTTTTCTTGAAGCCGACTGGGATGTCAATCCGTCGGATCTTGCTCCCTTTGCCGCGGGTGAGAAAGTTCAAGTGCGTGTACCATTCCGCGAGGTGGAACTATTAGACTATGAGAATGACGGAACGCTGTCGGGTGAAGTTCATTACCTGCTCTACAAAGGCAACCACTACAATCTGACTATCCGTACCGACGAAGGTCATGATATATTCGTCAACACGAACGAAGTGTGGGACCACGGCGACCGTGTGGGCATCCAGATAGCCCCCGAATCGATTCTGTTATCGAAATTAGAAGACGCACAAACGAAAGGCTAAAGCGATGAAACTATTCAACATATTCAATAGTCGCCGCACATGGGCCTGGCCCTATGTGCTATTCCTTGTACTCTTTGTGGTACTGCCGTTGCTTTTGATTGTGGTGTATGCGTTTACGACTCCTACAGGCTCGTTCACTCTCCGCAACTTTATGCAGTTTTTCAACACGACTGAAGCCGTCAATACGTTTATATACTCGATAGCGATAGCGTTGCTGACGACCCTTATTTGCCTGCTGTTAGGTTATCCTGCAGCCTATATCATGGCGACGGCGGAGCTGAAGACGCCCGCCGTGATGGCGATGTTGTTTATTTTACCGATGTGGATTAACTTTCTGCTGCGTACATTGGCCACGGTTGAGTTATTCAATATGTTCTCCATTCCGTTAGGTGAAGGCGCTCTGTTATACGGCATGTGTTACGATTTTCTGCCGTTTATGATATATCCGATATACAACACGTTGCAGAAGATGGACCGTTCACTGATAGAAGCGGCGCATGATTTAGGTGCGAACCGGAAGGAAGTGTTTCTGAAAGTCATTCTACCTCTATCCGTACCTGGAATATACAGCGGTGTAGTGATGGTGTTCATGCCGACGGTATCGACTTTTGCGATATCTGAGTTGCTGACCCGCAATAAGATTACTCTGTTTGGTTCTCTTATCCAGCGTGCTTTTGGTGAAGGCGGTCTTCAGATGTGGAATTACGGTGCGGCATTATCTTTGATAATGTTGTTGATTATAGGTTTAACCAGTTTCTTCGGGAACAAAGACGAGCAGGAGGCTCAGAGCGTGCTATGAGTAACCAAGTATTATCTTCCGCCCAAAAGGAAGCCAAGCGCCGTCAACGCGCCCTAACGATCCGCCGCGTGTTTGCCCAGTCATATTTGTGGCTGCTATTAGTGCTTTTATATGCTCCGATAGTCCTAATCATCTTCTTCTCGTTCACTCGCAGCAAGGTATTAGGCAACTGGACGGGCTTTACGTTTGCCCTCTATGAGAACTTATTTACGGGTTATGACCGTGTAGCGCAAGTCCATGTTGATCCGAACATGTACTATTCTTTATGGTACACACTGATTATCGCCGTTATCGCTGCGACTTTTGCGACTCTATTGGGAACACTTGCCGCTATCGGTATATTCAACATGCGTCAGAAAGGTCGCAGAGCCATCCAACTGCTGAACAGTATCCCCATGATCAATCCTGATATATTAACGGGTATTTCACTGTTTTTACTGTTCGTATTTTTAGGCATCAGCCGCGGTTTGACGACGGTTATCATTGCGCATGTCGTATTCTGCACGCCTTATGTTGTTTTGAGCGTCATGCCCCGTCTAACCAAGATGAATCCCAATATCTATGAGGCAGCCTTGGACTTAGGCGCGACTCCATTCCAAGCGTTGCGCAAAGTGATGATGCCGGAACTATGGCCGGGAATGCTCAGCGGGTTTATATTGAGTATCACTCTGAGTATCGATGACTTCGGTGTGACATTCTTTACCAAAGGTAGCGGGGGATTAAACACGCTCAGTACGTTTATATATGCCGATGCTCGCAAAGGCGGTCTCACTCCTGAGTTACGCCCTCTGTTCTCACTCATATTTTTGACGATGCTGGTACTCCTCATTATTATCAACTGGAGAGCCACAAGACAAGCAAAAAACAATACTAAAAAATAAATACAACTTTAACACATTACAACAATGAAGAAGATTTTATCGTTAACACTCGTAGCGCTGCTGGCGCTGAGTTCAATCGCAGCTGATCGCGCACACACATTGAAAGTGTACAACTGGGCCGACTACATCGATGAAGACGTGCTCAATGCATTCCCTGCCTGGTATAAAGAGATGACCGGCGAAGACGTCCAAATCATCTATCAGACTTTCGACATTAACGAATCGATGCTCACGGAAATAGAAGTGGGTCACGAAGACTACGATGTGATATGTCCGTCGGAATACATTATTGAACGCATGTTGAAAGCAGAACTGCTCAAGAAGATAGACAAGAACATTATTCCTGAAGGTCAGCGCTATTTCGATAATGTTGCTCCGTTCGTAGTAGATAAGTTCCAACAGATGTCAGAGACCGAGAACGTAAGCGATTATACCGTGGGCTACATGTGGGGCACGACCGGATTTATATACAATCCCGCTTTTGTATCCGGCGAGGACTTAGCATCTTGGGGAGCTATCTTAGACCCGAAATTTGAAGGCCGTATCTATATGAAAGATGCCTTTCGCGATGTATATTCGGTAATCGTTCTTTATGCATACCGTGACGAGATTGCCCGTGGCGAAGTGACCCGTGACGATTTGGTACGCACTATTACTCCCGAGCGCATCCAACGCGTTGAAGAAATCCTCACCGCCGCCAAAAACAATATTGCCGGTTGGGAAGTGGACTTCGGTAAAGAAGAAATGACCAAAGGCAAGACCTGGATGAATCTCAGTTGGTCTGGCGATGCGCAATGGGCTATAGACGAAGCTGCAGAGATGGGAGTGGAACTTGACTACATTGTTCCTAAAGAAGGTTCGAACGTATGGTTCGACGGCTGGTGCATCCCCAAATACGCAGTTAACACCAAAGCCGCTACATGGTGGATAAACTACCTCTGTCTGCCTGAGAATGCCATCAAGAACATGGACTTCATCGGCTATGTATCCGTTATTGCGACTCCCGAGGTTCGTGAATGGGTAGATGACAGCGAGGAATGGTCCGATCCGCTTAACCTCACCTACTTCTTCGGCGATTCAGCCACCGCTGTTCACGCCAACCCTGTTCTGTACGCAGACAAAGCCGTCATCGACCGTTGCGCGCTGATGCACGATGCCGGTGATATGAACGAAGAATTAGTAAAAATGTGGAATCGCGTAAAAGGTGACAACCTGAGTCCCATTATGATTGGCATAATTGTTGTAGTAGTATTAGCAATCTTACTGTTTGCGATACTGCACGTAATTAATCAACGCAAACAACAAAATATACGACGTAAGCGTACTATTAAAAGATAAATTATGAGATATCCTCTTCGGTGGTTAGTAGCGGCTTTATGGCTAACTCTGGCTCCCACTGTCTTCGGACAAGCGATTAGTCGCATGGAGTCGGAATATAACCGGGTTGCCGCATTATTTGAGCAGCGCGATAAGATGGCGTTGCGTGAGTTGCGTGAATATATAGAGGCCTACCCCTATACAACTTTCGAAGCCGAAGTATATTTCATGCAAGGCGTGCTTCAAACGGAACGAGGTTATTATAAGAAAGCACTTAAGGAGTTCGACAAGTCGACGTACAAAGCGTTACCTCGTCCCTATCAGCCTCAGTATCAGTTCTATAGAGGTTATGCCCACTTAATGCAACAAGAGTACGATCGTGCGATATCTATGTTCTCCAACCTTGAGAAGCACGACACGCCCTACAAAGAGAAAGCAGCCTACTACTATGCTTACTGCCAATATAAATTAGGTAACTACGACAAAGCCGTTCCTACCCTTTTGGAGTTAGAGAACAAGCCAGCCTACAAAAAAACAGTGCCGTATTATCTGACTCAGATATACTATTCCCGCGGACTCACAGATGAGGTACGTGAGCGAGCAGAACGTCTGTTAGCGGAACAACCGGATAATGACAACAACAGCGAGTTACACCGCATATTAGGTGAAATGCATTTCTCGGAGGAGCACTACCGCGAAGCAGTAACGGAATTGTCCCTTTATGACAAGATGAACAGCGAACTCAAACGCGAAGTGTTGCGCAATGATTTATACCTGCTCGGTCTGTCTCAATACAAGACCCAGGACTATGCCGCCGCAGTAACGACTTTCAAGCGCGTTCCTATTCAAGAAGACAGTATATCCGAGAATGTCAGTTTAACACTCGGTCACGCCTATCGCCAGTCCGGTGATATGGAGCAAGCCAAACTAGCCTACTTGGACGCTACACATTACAACAAGGATGCTCAAGTACATTACGAGGCATTGTATAATTACGCCTTAGCCGTTTATCAATCCTCCTCGTCCATAGGTGAGAGTGAATCCGTCTTCACGGATTTTATTCGCCAATATCCTAATTCCGAGCACGTAGATGAGATCTACATGCTTCTGTGCAACGCTTTCCGCAAGTCCAAGAACTACAAAGCCGCATTGGCAGCATTAGACTCTATTGACAACCCAAACAAACAACTCAAAGAGACCAAGCAATATCTCCGTTACCAATTAGGTACGGACGCTTTTGTTCAAAACAAGTTTGCGGATGCAGTGACCTCTTTCACGGCAGTTATCGAAGACCCCACTCCATCTCCGGTACGTACAGATGCCTATTACTGGCGTGCGGAATCGAATTACCGTCTGAAGGATTACGAAGCATGCCAACGCGATTTGGTGATTTATTTCTCCCGTCCTGATGCAGCCCAATCGCCCAACCGTGCGATGGCAGATTATTTACAGGGGTATCTCAACTTCGAGCAAAAGAATTACGAAGGAGCCCGCATCGCTTTTGAGCACCATATAGCAGCAATCAAATCCAATGGGCCTACCTATGCGGACGCCACCAACCGTATAGGTGACTGTTGCTTCAATGCGCGCCAGTTCGACAAGGCATCCAAGGCCTATGAACGAGCAGCAGCGCTGAATACAGAGGGAAGCGATTACGCACTCTTCCAACAGGGTTCCTCGTTCGGATTAATGAAACAGCCTGAAGCAAAAGTACGGGTTCTGCAACAATTAGCCAACCAATCCCCTAAGTCCGACTATGCCGATGATGCACTCTATGAGATTGCACGTGTTCAAATGTCACAAGAGAACGGGCGTGAGGCAGTCAAGACATACGAGTCCTTACTTAATAAATACCCACGCAGTAATTTAGCCCGCAGCGCCAGTTTGGAACGGGCAATGGCTTACCGTAACATGAAGGACTACAATAATGCTATCACCGCTTACAAGCACACCATTGAGCATTATCCGGCAAGTAAGGAAGCCTATATGGCAGTGGAAGGGTTAGAGGCCGTTTATCTTGAAACTAATCGGGTGAACGATTACATTGCCTATACGAAGAAACTATCCAAACTGAACATGCAGGTTGCAACCAAGGACGACTCACTTACCTACGTTGCCGCCGAGATGCAGCTCAGGCAGGGCAATATCGATGCAGCTCTGACACAGTTTGCGCCACTTGCTGACCGTATTGGCAGTCCCTATGCCGAACCTGCAGCTATGCAATCTGCCGAACTCTATTTTGAGCGTAAGGATTATAGCAATGCACTACCTTTCTACCGCAAGTCGTTAGTGGTTGCCTCCAGCCGCAAGAACACGACCATAGCCCGCATAGGGGTGATGCGTTGTACCAAGCAACTCAACCAAACCCCAGAGATGCTTGATATGATTACTACCATTTTAGGCGATGAGCCGGTAGCAGCAAGCGTAAAAGAAGAAGCCTTGTATAACCGCTCCACCACCTACTTCGCACAAAAAGAATACGCCAAAGCTATTCCTGACTTAGAGTACATAAGTACGGATGTGCGTACGTCAGTAGGCGCAGAAGCGAAGTATCTGTTAGCCCAGTCCTACTATAACTCAGGCGAGTTGGACAAAGCGGAGCAGGAGGTGATGTCTTTTGCGCAACAGCCGACACAGCAGCAATACTGGCTGGCTCGCAGTTTGATTGTACTTGCCAACGTCAGTCACCGCCGTGGAGATGACTTCCAAGCACAACAGTATCTGCTCTCGCTGAAAGCTAATTATACTAATAAAGACGATATACTTCAACGCGTAGAAGAGGAACTTACTCAGTTGGCTCCAAAGAGCGCAGAACAAACACTTGAAGAGGAGGATTGATTATGAGAGTACAGACAACAATAGTTCTTTTGGTAACAGCCGCCCTCAGTTATGCCCAAGACACGGTATTAAACCGTAGCGTAGTTGTGGAGCGTGATTACCAGCCCATTATCCAGAGTGCGGGTAAAGTGAATGTTTCCCCGCAGGCTGTGCAAACCGATTTGCCTGAAGCGCAAGTGGAATATTCCGAATATGTTGCGCCGTCATCGAATAGGAGTCATGAGGTGAGCTCTCTTTTAAGCCAACCTACCCGTTTCAGCCAACCAGAGCCGTTACACGGTTGGTTGAGAGGTGCAATAGGTCACCCACTAACGCTGTTCAATTTCTCCTACGATGTGAAGGATGATAAACGCAATTCTTTGCACCTATATGCTAATCACAACGGTCAGTGGGGCAGACGCACACTCTCGGAGACCGATTTAGGTTTCCGATTTGTACACGCAATGCCTAAGTTGTCATTCTATTGCGGTGTGAAGGGAGAGAATCTGTTCTACACCAAGTATGGCCGTTACTATGACGGAACAGACGGCTATAACAGCAACCGCGGCCTAACAGTCGGTTCATTTGCCGACTTCAAGCCCGAGGACAAACAGTCACAATGGCGCGGACGTATATTCTTTGGTTTGGAATCCAATCCCAAGGAGAACGTGCAGTATAAAGCCGAAGTAGGCTATCAAGTATTGGTGGTACCTTCTATAGCAACAGAGCACCAATTGCGTACGATGCTCAATCTCAATGCACGCCTGCCGAACGAACGCCATCGTTTGGGTATCAATCTATACATGCAAAATAACTTCTACACAGTTGATACCGCGCTAATCCCGACTAACCGATATAACGACCGCCATAATTTGCGCATGGAGCCGTTTTACGCCTACCATGGTAAGCGTTTTATGATTCATGCTGGAGTCAATTTAGACCTCAATATCGGTAAAGGACAGTTACTATCCAATAATAAAGATATTAGCTTTGCTCCATCTCCTAACGTACGTTTTGAAGCCCAGTTAGCACCAAAATGGGTAACATTATATGGTAAAGCAGTCGGCAAATTCGGTTTTGCCTCTTTACAGAGTTACTTGCAGTCTAATCGTTATATGGAGGTAATTCCATGTGTGACCTCACATAGCGTAGCATCCTACACTCCGATTGATGCCGAGATAGGTTTCCACCTGAAACCGCACAAGAACTTACTTTTAGAAGTTCATGGTGGTTATGCTTATTTTATGAACAGTAAATCATACGTAGCATTCCTCACCCCCTATTCCATGAGTCCAACCCACCAGATTTTACCCGGTACGTTCAGTGATTTTCGCTCTGACTACCAACGTTTTAAGATTGGTGGGCAACTCTTCTACCACTATCGCGATATCATCTCTATACACTTAAGCGGGGATTATTTTGCATGGAAGATACAAAAACTCACGCCTAAAGCAAGTCTGGAAGACTTGAAACAGGAGATTTCGTTAGTTGAAGGTCGCGTTTATGACCGTCCCGATTGGGCAATAAGCCTTCGTATTGACGGACGTATAGATGAGCATTGGACGCTTTACTCCGACAACCATTTTGAAGGAACCCGTTGGGCCATCACCACCGCCGGAGAAGTGAAACTGCCGGCACTTATCGATATGAATTTGGGGGCGCAATATGAGTTTACAAAACTACATCTGGCTGTTTTCTTACAACTTAATAATATAATATGTCGTCGTAACCACACGCTCTATGGCTATCAATCGTATCTCATTAACGGATTAGCCGGAGTCAGTTGGAAATTCTAATTTATATTTATATGAAAAAAATCTATTTTTTAACAATTGCATTGATTACAATGACTATGGTTTCATGTAACAAACCTCTCACCACAGGTATTCATACCGAGAACTTGGACACGACCGCTATTCCGCAGAACGATTTCTATCAATACGCTTGTGGAGGTTGGATGGCTTCTAACCCGCTCACCCCGGAATACAGCCGTTTCGGTTCTTTTGACAAACTTGGCTTGCAGAACTTAGAGCAAGTGAACGGACTGATTCAGGATATTGCGGCAAAGAAACATCCACAGGGTTCTATCGCACAAAAAATCGGCGACATCTATAACCTGGCTATGGATACTGCCCGCCGTGACCGGGAAGGCATAGCTCCAGTAGAGAAAACATTAGCCCAAATCCGTTCAATCAATTCTCGTGAGGAGTTGTCCGAAGTACTTGGAAGAGCGATGGACTTCCAACTCTGGGCAATGTATGTAGAAGCCGATGCCATGAACAGTTCTATGAATATCCTCAACGAGTACCAAGCAGGATTTTCACTCGGAGAAAAAGAGTACTATCTGGATACCGACGAACAAACCACATCTATTCGAAATGCGTATGTGGCGTACGTAGAAAAGATGTTCAGTCTCTTTGGTATTGACACCCCCGCAGAGCGTGCCCAAACGGTGCTCCGCCTTGAAACCCGTTTAGCTAAAGCCGCTTATAGCAATGTTGAACTGCGCGACCCGCAGAAGAACTACAACAAGATGAGTATTGCACAATTGCAAGAACTCGTTCCGCAAGTAGATTGGAAAGTCTATTTCCAAGCCTTAGGTATCGAGTTGGACAGCTTGTCCGTCGGTCAGATTCCTCATCTGCAAGAAGCAGGCAAGATGTTAGCGGAGGAGCCACTGGAAGACCTCAAAACACTTTTTACATGGCAAACAATTGAAGGTGCAGCCTCTGCTCTCACAACAGAGATATACATGACCAGTTTTGATTTCTATGGTAAAGTGCTCTCTGGTCGTGAAGAACCGAGTCCGCTTTGGAAACGCGCCGTAGGTATAGTCAATGGCACTTTAGGCGAGGCAGTAGGTCAAATGTATGTAGAGAAATATTTCCCGGAGGAAAACAAAGAGCGTATGTTGGCTCTTGTACACAACCTGCAGAAAGCGTTAGGTATCCGTATTGAGAACCTGACTTGGATGAGCGATGAGACAAAAGCCAAAGCGCTCGAGAAACTCAACGCCATCACCATTAAGATCGGTTATCCGGACTCTTGGCGTGATTACAGCAAGTTGGACATTAACAGCGACGACACCTATTACGCCAACCTGCAACGTGCTGCTAAGTTCGAACAAGAGTATAGCCTCAGCTATCTTGGCAAACCGGTGGACAAAGCCAAATGGTTTATGACTCCGCAAACAGTGAACGCATACTACAACCCATCCAGCAACGAGATATGCTTCCCTGCCGGTATTCTTCAATATCCGTTCTTTGACATGGGTGCAGATGATGCCTTCAATTATGGTGCTATCGGCGTAGTTATAGGTCATGAGATGACCCACGGATTTGATGACCAAGGCTGCCAGTTCGATAAGGACGGAAACATGGCGAATTGGTGGACACCTGAAGATAAAGCCGCTTTTGACGCACGTACCAAAGTGATGGAGGAAGCTTTCAATCGTATTGAAGTTGCTCCGGGTGTACACGCTAACGGTGCCTTTACGTTAGGAGAGAATATTGCAGACCACGGCGGATTACAAGTCTCTTACTTGGCTTTCTGCCTCAACGAAGAAGCAAAGCCTGAAAAAGAGCGTCTCCAGACACGTGACGGTTTTACACCGGCTCAACGTTTCTTCTTGGCTTACGCCAATGTTTGGGCAGGGAATATTCGTCCCGAGGAGATTCTTAACCGCACGAAGAGTGACCCGCACTCATTAGGTCGTTGGCGCGTTAATGGCGCACTGCCGCAGATTAACGCGTGGTATGACGCATGGAATGTAACAGAAGAGAGCCCTTTGTTTGTTCCTCAAGAGCAACGTGTATCCATTTGGTAAGCCTAATCGAACAGCGTAGGATTGTCCAAGTCAAAGCGCTTGAGAATATTACGCATTAAGGTCTCGCGAATCAAACGACTGCGATTCTTAACGGTATAGTTATCGCAATATTTGTTCAGCGCACGCATTTCGCTATCATTGAGCATTATACTCACGCGATGTGTGCGCTGTTGTTTTGCGAACTTCTTATTGGAGGATTGTGGACTCATCAGAATGAAAAACCGAAGTGGGCACCTATTAATACAAAATTACGTCCGGTGTGGTCATTAAAAGTAGTCTCGCCGACAGTTGTCTGACCGGTTATGGTCGCCTGTTGGAACTGTACACGTACGCCTGCATATAGATTGATACGGCTTGTGGCAACATAGCGATAGCCTATCTCTGCAGATGTAAAAACGCCACCTGTACAACCGCGGTTCATAGCAAAACCGTAACCAATATTTGCCCCAACGAACGGACTGTGTTTGCCATCAAGGAAAGGCACCTTAACTGCCACTTGAAGCGGCAGAAAAACGTAGTTGGTACCGCCTTTTACAAAAATGGTATTTACACTCAATCCGCCACCGAGGAAAATAGACTTTCTACCAATATAACGCGAACCGATAAGCAGTTCACCTGTAAGCATATTACCAACTTGCTCGTTTGGCACAACTCCTATCCCCTCGCCTAACCCCAAGAGAAAGGTTATCTTCTTACCCTGAGGCTTTTTCTCCTCTATCTGAACCGAATCTGTTTGAGTGCTACTCTCCCCGCTCTCAACAGACATCACTTCATCTGCCGGATATTGGAATCGGGCCCCTAAGTTGTCGCGCACTATGACTACCTCGCTATTATTAACGAGGAGGTCGCCTTGTATTTTTTTGCCGTTGCGCAGAGTGATAATCGCTGCCTCACAATAGGACAAAGACAGCATCACGATAAGGGCTAAAGCGATAAGTTTTTTCATTTTTAATTGTTCTAACCGCGCAAAGGTACTGCTTTTTTCTCACGTAGGCAAATAAAAAGTGCAGAAAGTTGTTTTTTCTGCTCTTTTTCTATCAGAACGGATAGCCGATACCAAAGTTGACGCGAATAGCATCAAGAGCCGAAGGTATATTGAAATAGGCATGTATCGGTTGCGTAGTATCAGGCTTGCCTTCCTTATTATATCGGAAGGTTTGATACGGAGCATGAATACCTACACCTATATCCAAACGCACAACAAGACCGTCTATATCCAATCGCAGACCGGCACCTGTTCCAAGGGCAATCTGACGGGCAAACTCCGGATTATTATAAATGCCGTCATATAGATTATTCGGTATCTCAAAACGGGTGAGATAATCTTCGTATCCTGCTGCTTTAAACAGGTCAACCGTACTATACCAGTTCCACACGTTTCCCGCATCTACAAAAGCTGCACCATACAGTTTCCATACAATAGGGAAGCGAAGTTCGAAGTTCGCCTCTAATTTCAAATCACCGGCGTGGAAGAAGTTCTGGTTATATTTAGCGGAATAGAAGTTACCCGGTCCGTAAGCGTAGGGCGAAGAAGCACGCAAACTATTCGGACCGCCGGCATAGAAAGCTTCGGAAAGAGGAGTAAGCATCGAGTTGCCTAACGGTATATTCGCACCCGCAAAAAGGCGTGTCGCAATACTGACCTGATCCGTGATATTAAATTTATTGCGCAACTCAGCAGAGAGTTTGACAAACTGGTTGAAGGTAATCTTTCCTAATGGTTTCTCCGTATCGGACCACTTATATCCAAAGGCACAATAGATAGCATTAATCAGGTTACCGGACTCCTTCACTCCGAGGTCCAACATCGTATTCACAGGACGCTTGGAACGATAGTTATTATACGTGAAGTTATATCCGATAGATGGAACAAACTCATCACTGGCGATAATCTTAATCAGTTGCGGGTACTCTGCTGCCTTGTCAAGCAAGTCCTCGGACTCGGCTTTCATAAGCACCACGGATAGCGAAAAAGGAGTAAAAGAGTGAACAATATACTGGTTAAACGGCGAACGTATAAAATAGGTAAACGAACCTGATAATTTATGTACACCGTATCCGCCGGCTATGTTCTCGTACTGATAACCGAGCATATACCGGGTGTCTCCTTCGGGATTATTATCGCCCGTCCAATGCAGATACGGGAAGATTAGAGAGGCATTCAGTCCCAATTTGTATGTATCTGTCTTCTTCGGGTCTCCGGGGTGTCTGTTGCGCAGGGCCCAATAATATGCACCGTTACCTTTCAGCGTAAACAGTTCGCCGTTGCCAAACAGGTTCTTGATGGTTGATTTGAGTGTCAGGTCAGGACCTATACTGTTATTGGAGCGATAGGCAACGCCTGCATCAGCCGTCAGACCATAAACTCGCGTAATACTGTCACCACGGAACAGCTCTCTATGACGCCATTCTTTAGTGGCTCGGACGCCCAAACCGGATTTATTCAGTTCGCCCTCAA
>CAMOJP010000002.1 GCA_946617165.1 uncultured Bacteroidales bacterium | reverse complement strand
CTTGATGTTCCCGTGGTACACCAACTGTGCCGAAATCTCCGCCGTCGTACGAAAACATACCTATAAACTTGTATAAAACTTTCTACTTTTTTAGCCATGCACAAATAAAAAGTGAAAATAATGCAAATTCTGCCCATTTTCGGAGTTTACATAGAAAAAAATCAATTTGCCACATTTTTTTGTCGAAAAATTTGTGTAAACGGAATAATAGTAGTATTTTTGCAGCGCAAAACGAATTAATCGTGCCCCTGTGGCTAAGAAAGTTTTGCAGTATCTTGCCCACGCCGAGGGTGTATGTTCTTGGAGGTGGGAGGGATATAGGACATATTGAAAAGGCGTCTTAAGCGCTTTGTTTTGGCGATTCGGAATCTGGTAAATTCATTTTAATTCCAAAGCAATGCGACACTAAGATGTCCATGGTGTGTATATTTGGTGTACGCGCTCGCGTACCACCATATTCAGTTATACATACGGCGTGGGCTTCAGTGTTGTTGTTTGGAATTAAAGGCAATACCAGAGCCTCGAATCGCGGAACAGCAAGATTGCAGTCCCGCTTTTATTTTATACAAGCGGGAACACTAACACAGGTTACCGCTTTTTTGTTATGTCCCTTGTTATAGAGAACCGGAACTCTCCAAACGGGGCAAGGCCTGCGAAGCCGTCAGAGCAGGGAAACATTTAAATCTTTTAACAAAATGAAAAAGAAATTCTTATTAGTAAGTGCGTTTGTTGTGATTGCAATGAGCGCGATGTTCGTTAGTTGTAAAAATGACGACAACAATCAAAGTAACAACAGTAATCTTTGCACTTGCACAAACGGACAGGAGACTCACTATGTCAATCCCGCAAGTGAAGGAGTAAGCAGTTGTGCTGCATTGAATGCAATAGCAGTAGACGGTGTTCGTTGTTGGTAATTATGCGAAGCCATAAAATAAATAGGAGAACACCTAAATTATTACAAAAAATGAAAAAGAAATTCTTTTTAGTTGGTGCACTTGTAGCTATGTCTGTGAGCGCCATGTTTGTTGCTTGTAGTCAGAAAAACGAGCCCGCCACAACAACCATCACGGGTTGTGATTGCACCATCTACGACCAAGATGGCGATGTGTACACACAGTACATCGATTACAGTCACATGAAAAGTTATTATGGAGCGAATACATGCTCAGAACTAACTCAGGCCATGAAAAATCTTGCAGGATCTGATATCCGAGGTGCGAATTGTAAATAATTTTTCTCTTGTTGAAGGTGTGCCAACTATTTTGGAAGGTGCACCTTCTTTTCTATAATCCTATGCCGCAACAATTATCCAAAATATTCCGCTTCTTAGTAGGGCTTGTTTTTCTTCTATCGGGGTTACTTAAATCTATAGACACCGCCGCTTTTGCGGATCTTATCTCTGAATACGGCGCCACATGGTTCGGATTCGCCGCACCGCTTATTATCTTCGTTGAAATATTCTTGGGTGTAATGCTTGTTTTTGATTTCTATCCCAAGCATATTTCATGGGCAACGGCTATATTCCTTTTGGTCGTTTCGTCAATTTATTTATACGGAGTGACTGCTCGCGGCATAACCAACTGCGGTTGTTTTGGTCCGCTTACATGGCTCAACTCCAAACCTTGGTTGACTTTTACGCGAAATGGCATTCTACTTGGCATGTTAGTACCGACTCTTGTCCGTCCGCAAGAAAAAGGCACGGCAATAACTGTTCATTCTATAGTATTTATGGCGGTTATATCGGTTGTCGTTATGTTTATGTGCGGATTCTCGCTGCACGGTGCCAAATGTCTGCAAAAACAAAACACCTTTCAGCCTATAGCATTAGCGGGAAGCCCATTGTCCGAATATATCACAAGTCATCCGGACTCCACATATTTGGTATTTGCATTTTCGTATAGTTGTCCGCATTGCCAGAACTCAATTGGCAATGTCAATCAATATGAGCCGATGGGCGTAGCAGACAGGGTTATCGGTTTGGCTGTAGAAGATACTATTGCCAGAGAGCGATTTAACAGGCTCTTTGATTCTACTTTTGAGATTCGCGAGGTATCACAATTTGCGATGTATCGCCTTACTCACACACTGCCGACGACATACATGATTCGTCATGACTCTATCATATATCAATATTCGGGTCAGGTAGTTTCTGCAGCTCTTTTGCTTCGATAAATAGCACCAGCCCGCTGATAGCGTTACCATTTTACATAGAAAAAAACAATTTGCCACATTTTTTTGTTGAAAAATTTGTGTATATGGAATAATTGTAGTACTTTTGCGGGCTTTTTCGAGTAAGAAGCAAGCCAAGTAGATGTGCGAAGGACGGAAGTACGCTGTACGAAGTTCTAAGTACTTATTATTAACCCGGGCAGAATTCGAGTAATTCATGGCCCATAAACCAACAAAACAGAATGGCAACAAAAATTCGTTTGGCTCGTCATGGTCACAAGGACTACGCTTACTATCACATTGTAGTAGCAGACAGCCGTTCGCCGCGTGACGGCAAGATTATTGAGCGTATCGGCTCTTACAACCCCAACACCAATCCTGCAACGATTAATCTCAATTTTGAGCGTGCTCTTTATTGGGTAGGTGTAGGAGCTCAACCGACCGACACGGCTCGTCACCTTTTGTCTGAAGAAGGCGTATTGCTTTGCAAGCACTTGCAAGGCGGTGTAGCAAAGGGTGCATTCAGTCAAGAAGAGGCTGAGAAGCGTTTTGCAGCCTGGAAGGCAGAGAAGGCAGCTAAAGCCGGTAAGATTGTGAAGGCAGAAGCCGACAAGAAGGCAGCCGCTCAGAAAGCAGCATTTGCTCAAGAGGTAGAGGCTAACAAGGTAAAAGCCGCCGAGGTATTGAAGAAACGTCAGGCAGCGAGTGAGGCACTTGCAGCCGCAGCTCAAGAAGCAGCCAAAGAGGCAGCAGAGGCAGAAGCCCCTGCAGCAGAGGAAGCCTCAGGGGAAGAGAACTCAGAAGAGGCTTTGGCATAGTGTGCGTGAATGAGTCGAATTAACAAAAAGTGCAGAAGCAACAACTTTCTGCACTTTTTGTAGTACTCTCGGACGCTAAACAGGCATGTTGTGCGAAAAGGTAAATAGGACGCTAGTGAAAAACATCACTTCTTTGGGAGTGTTGCAGGTAGCGAATTACCTTATTCCTTTGATAATCATTCCGTTTATCACACGCATATTCGGTACGGAAGTGTTCGGTCGTGTGAGTTATGCGCAGAACATCGTTGTATATCTGACGTTGATAGTGAATTACGGTTTTGAGTATTCAGCGACGCGTCAGATTGCGTTATCGAAGGATGATGCTAATCGTATGCGCGATGTGTTTTGGTCGGTGATAGTGATGAAGTGTGTGCTGTTAGCGGTATCGTTTGTAGTGTTATGGATACTGAGTATGACAGTAGATCGTGTATCTTCCGACCCGTTGTTGTACTGGTGCACGGCGTTGGTGAATATAGGAGTTGTGTTTTTCCCGACCTGGTTTCTTCAAGGTGTTCAAGACATGACCAAGATGGCTGTGTTTAATCTGGCAATCAAGTTATTAGGTGCGATATTGATATTGTCCGTTATCCGCAGTGCTTCCCAGTATTATTTATATCCGTTTTTTTTGTCGTTATCGAGCATGTTAGTGGGTTTGGCGGCATTTGGTTATGTGGTGAAGCGTTATGGGTTACTGTTTAAAGGATGCAGGGTTGAAAGGTTAGATGGTGCAAGCGCGCTGTCGCTCAAAGTAATAAAGGAAGTGGCGAGTGCGGGTTTTCCTATATTTCTAAACAATGTGTTTGTGAGTTTATACACGACGTTGAATTTAACGCTTTTAGGCGTTTTTGCGGATGATGTGGAGATAGGTTATTTTTCGGGTGCCCAGCGTTTGATATTAGCGGCGAACATGTGTGTAGTGATGCCGATAAGTACGGCGATATTTCCTGAGATGAGCCGTCGCTATGCGGAGTCGTATAGTTCATGGCGTAGTTTTTTCATTCGTACGTTAGTGACAGGCGGAGCGTTAGGTGCGTTTGTATCGTTAGTATCCTATGTGTTTGCGCCCTTCATTATCCGCGTGATGTTGGGCAGTTCGTTTGCGTTGTCAGTCCCGTTATTGCGCGTACTATCTCCTTTACCGTTTTTAGTGATGACCGCGACGATATTGACTGTTCAGGGTTTGTACGGTCAGGGGCTTCAACGTTTTGCTCCGTTTGTGGGTTTGGTATTGTCGGTTATATGTGTGCTGTCCAACCTGTTTCTTATTCCGCGCGTAGGTGTAAGTGGTGCAGCTTGGAGTTGGGTGATAGCCGAAGTGGCAGAGTGCATAATAGTAGGTGCCATATTGATTTGTCATAGAGGAAGATGTTCTATTTAGTTATATTTCTGATATTGACATTATTGTCGGTTCTGAATATTCAGTTTTCAGACAAGTTGACGAACCAAGTACTGGTTCCCTTTGCCTCGTTGATACTAATAGCCGTTGCGGGTTTGCGTTATGAGACCGGTGGAGACTGGGATTCGTACACGGATTTATTTAATGATTTTCCCCGTTGGGATCAGATAATGGTTCATCCGGGTTTGCTATTTGCGGAGAATGTGGAGGAGGGCTTTGTGCTGTTATGCACGGGTATCAAGGCATTAGGCGGCAATATCCAGCACTTGTTTTTTGTTGTGACGACGATAAACATTACGTTGATAAGTATAGCCTCGTATCGTTACACGAAGTATCCGTTGGTTGCATTGATGTGCTATTTTGGCATATTATACATGCAATTAGAGATGATATATATCCGTCAGGCGACTGCCGTAGCGTTGTGTTTCTTTGCGCTTCAGTATATAGACCGCAAGTCCATATGGAAATATATGACGTTCATCTTTTTAGCGTGCTTGTTTCACCGAGTATCCGTTCTGATGATTCCGTTGTATTTTGTATTAGGTCGTAAATTCCCGACGTGGATGTATCTGGCGGTTATAGGAATCGGAGCGGCGTTGATGTTGTTAGGAATTCCGTGGATAAAGTCCATATTTCTGACGGTAGCGGGTCTATTAGGTGAGAATTATGCCGACAAGGCGGACTTATATGTAGAAGAGTCGTTGTTTGCGGTGAGTCGCAAACTAAGTATCGGATTTATACTGAATATATTGATTCTGATAGTAGTGATGATATTCCACGATCAGATTGACAGCAAGCGTTACGGTACGGTGATGCTGAATATGTACTTTTTGAGTTTAGTGCTGTATTATTACTGCTATGAATTGGTGGAGGTAAGTAACCGTACGCGTTACTTTTTCTTTATCGGAGTGATTATATTGTTGCCGATGATATTGGAGTTATTTCCTCTGTTTATGCAGCGTTTTGCGGCGTTGGTAGTGATAGCTCTTTATTGTTTCAGTTTTTCCCGTGCCGTATTTTTGGAGCAGCCCTGGGCGGCAGCGTATAATCCGTATCAGAATTACATAGAATACAAGATCCATCCACGTCCGAGTACGGGCAAACAGCGTGCGCAGCAGTCGCATGAGTTTTTCCGCGGCAGTCGTAAGAACTAATGAGCCATATTCTGTTCATCAATCATACCCGCGAGTTGCACGGCTCCGAGCAGGTGCTACTTAGCAGTTTAGTCTCCGCTCATGATGCGGGTCATCGTGTGTCGGTGTTATTGCCGAGTCATGTGACTGACGGAGGATTGGATGCGTCGGTTCGTTCCATCGCGGACGAAGTTTTGTATCTGCCTTATCGTCCGTCCGGCGAAAGTTGGCTACGTACCCGGTTTGTTAGGTTGTATAACAGTTATGCGCTTCACCGTCTGGTACGCTATATCAAGCGTGAGGGTGTAGATGTGGTGTATTCGAACACGATAGTGACGACGATAGGTGTCTGTGCGGCTCATGCCTGTCGTATTGTGCATGTGTGGCACTGGCATGAATTACCTCATAAGTTATTTGGTTGGCGTAGTTCATTAAAGGGGCTATACCGCAGTTTGGTTAAGTACAAGGGCAACCGGATTGTATGTATTTCTCATCATCAGCAATCGGCTTGGGAAGAAGTATTGGGTTGTCGAATCCGCGCTAAGGTGGTATATAATCCCATTCGTCCTGTATCAGCTAATCGTGTTGCGCATGAGGGTGTACGAATCGGCTATTTAGGTGCTTTTGCAGCTCGCAAGAATATTGAGATGTTAGTGAAGACGTTCGAGCGGCTTCACGCTACGTATCCCGAAACAGAGTTGTGGTTGTGCGGTGCAAGAAGTGCCGATGAAATCGAGCGTGTACGTTCGTTAAGTGCTCTTCCGGCAGAGGTGTTGCGTGTGACTGAATCGACGGATGATGTGGTATCGTTTTATTCTCAGATAGATATATTCGTACTTCCATCCTATGCAGAGACGATGCCGTTAGTGGTTTTAGAGGCATTGCAAGCGCACGTGTGTGTGCTTCAAACGACTCAGAGCGGGATGTCCGAGCTATTGCGTCATAAAAAAGATTGTCTTTTCTTTCCTCCGACCCGTCCTGACATATTGGAAGAACAGTTACGTAAATGTATGGACGAGGATTATCGGGAGTCTTTGGCTTCGTGCGGAGAGCGACGTGTCCGCGAATTGCTATCTCACCAAAAGTATAATGAATCTATTGGAAGTGTGCTAAGTAATGATTGATATTTTGCTATCGACATATAACGGTTCGAGATGGTTGCGCGAGCAGATAGACTCTATTTTAGGTCAGAGTTACGGTGGTTGGCGTTTGCTTATTCGTGATGACGGTTCGACGGATGATACGATAGCTATTATCGATGAATATGTGTCGCTTTATCCGAATAAGATTGTTCGTTTGGAGGAGAGCAGGAATATCGGCTGTGTTCGTTCGTATGAGTTTTTGTTATATGCGTCCACAGCCGAATATATCGGTTTTGCGGATCAGGATGATATTTGGCTTCCCAAGAAGTTAGAGCATATGCTTAAGCGATTGATGGAACGTGAGAAGCAAGAGTCGGCTGAGACGCCGATAGTAGTATGCTCGGATTTACGTGTTGTAGATTCTGAATTGGCTGTGATAGATGAGTCCTTCTGGCATATGGTTCGTTTGCGTCCGGATCTGTTACAGTCTCCCCAACAGTTGGGCACCTGCAATTATGTGACGGGTTGTGCGATGCTGTTCAATCGCCGTGCCAAAGAGTTGTCTCTGCCTTTTATGGAACACGCTTATATGCACGATGCAGTTGTAGCGTTGACATGCTTATACAAAGGAGGTCCCATCCTTATATCTCCGGAGAAGGATATCCTATACCGTCAGCACACAGGGAACGTGATCGGTGCTGTTCGTGTAAGCAAAGGCTTGCCCTATTTGTGGTCTAAATTACTGACTGTCGGAAGTGTGTGGAAGTGCAACCGTCGCAACTATTTACAGGCAAAAGATATCCTCAATTGCAGTGCGTGGTCGTTTATATACAACCGAATAAAATACTTGGTACTCCGATGATATCAGTATGTATGGCCACATATAACGGCTCCGCCTATGTAGAAGCGCAGTTACGGAGTATATTATCCCAGTTATCTGCTACGGACGAAGTGATAGTGTCTGATGACGGTTCGACGGATGATACGATAGCAGTTATCCGCGGAATAGCCGACCCCCGTATAGTGATTTTGAGCCATCCTCATGTAGGTACGACTCGTAATTTTTATGCGGCTTTGGACCAAGCGAAAGGTGATTATATTTTTCTCAGTGACCAGGATGATGTGTGGTTGCCGGGTAAAGTAAGCCGCTCGCTTTTGCATTTGGCGTCGTGCGACTTGGTTGTGACTGATGCGCGCGTGACGGATGAGGCATTACATGTTGTTGCCGACTCCTTGTTTGGTATAATGCATAGCGGTGCGGGGCTGTGGAAGAACTGGTTTGCATGCACATTCTACGGCTCGGCAATGGCATTCAAGCGTAGCGTCTTAGAGGCTTCGCGTCCATACCCATCGGCATCGACGATTGCCCATGATTGGTGGATAGGCATAGTAGCCCAGATGGTGGGTAAAGTCTGTTTTGTAGAAGAACCACTGTTATTGTATAGACGCCATGCCGGCACAGTAACACAAGTGAATAGCAAGTCCTTATTCACCCGCAGCCCGCGTCCGTTGTACGTGAAGATATACGCCCGCATACAAATGTTATATTATATAATAAGGTATCGTTTGACCCATTGATTCTATGTCTAAAAAGCGAATCTTACATATTTCCAAGTTTTATCCTCCCTACTACGGCGGGATTGAGGATGTTGTATATACGATAGTCAATGAGCTGAAGAGCGATTATGACCAACGTGTGATATGTTTTAATCACGAGCGCGGTTTTGTCCGTTCGATGGACAATGGCATAGAGATTGTGCGCGTCAACGCTCCAATAACGATAGCATCACAAGCCTGCTCGTTGTCTTTTTTATGGAAACTGCAGCATGAGTTGAATACCTTCTGTCCTGATATTGTTCATATTCACTTTCCTAATCCTTTAGTGGCCGCTTATCTACTATTAGTTAATACTCATGGCGCTAAGATTGTTGTCCACTGGCATGCCGATATTATAGGTAAGAAGATGATGTATTATCTCGTCAAACCAATAGAACGTCTGGTGTTGAAACGTGCCTACCGAATTATAGCCACCAGTGCACAATATGTATCTAAGTCGGCACCCTTGCAGCCGTTTTTAGACAAGATTGATATTATACCTAATACGATTAATGAGAGCAAACTACAGTTTTTCAAGGGTGAGGAGAAAAAGATAAAAGACATCCGAACTTTGTATGCGGGAAAGAAGATAGTCCTTTTTATAGGTCGTCACGTCCATTACAAAGGTATTGATTATTTGATTAGAGCGGCCTCCTTATTGCCGGATGATTGTGTGGTACTGATAGGTGGAACCGGTGAACAAACGACAGCCCTTCAACATCAGGCAGCCCCGTTAGGCGATAAAGTACAATTTTTAGGCCGTTTGCCCAATAATGAGATGAAATATTACCTGTGTGCTGCTTCTGTATTTGCTTTTCCGTCAATAGACCGCCGCGAAGCTTTTGGTGTAGCTCTTGCAGAGGCATTGTATTGCGGTACACCGGCAGTATCTTTCGATATCGAAGGTTCGGGCTCGACGTGGGTCAATCAGGACAAGAAGACAGGCTTTGTTGTTCGCGAGAAAAATGCTACTCAGTATGCTCAGGCTATCAACACGCTGCTAAATGATGAGGAATTACGTATTATTTATAGTGCAAATGCCAAAGAGTGGGTGCGAACCCATTTCTTGAAGAACCAGATTAAGAAGTTAACGACCATATATCAGTGATGCTCAATATATCCATTGTATTATATAAGACTAATTTGGCAGAACTGCTACGATTATTGGATACATTATATCAGGTAGCGGGCTTGAATCGTATCTATTTGGTAGATAATTCTCCTACACCAACAGCTGAATTGGCCGCTTTGCCTTTGCCCGTCGTATATATATACAATAACGCCAATTTAGGTTATGGTCGCGCCCATAATATCGCGCTACGCGAATCTGTCTATGACGAGATTACTTACCATCTGGTAATCAATTCTGATATTATCGTGCAGTCCGCAGATATCACCAGTATGATTGCTTTTATGGACAAACATAAAAAGGTAGGGCAATTGATGCCACGGGTTATTTATCCCACCGGCGAAGTGCAGTATGTGGCTAAATTATTACCGACTCCCCTGGATGTGTTCGGAAGACGTTTTTTGCCTAAGCGTTGGATGTCAAAACGCAACGAACGATATGAATTACGCAGCAGTGGTTATTCGCATCCTATGAATGTTCCCTACCTAAGCGGATGTTTTATGCTACTGAGAACGGAGGCCGTGTTGCAGGCCCGACTGTTTGACGAGCGCTATTTTATGTATCCGGAAGATATTGATTTAACGCGCACAATACATCGTGATTGGTTGACGCTTTTTTGGCCAGGTGTAACAATAATACACAATCACGCAAAGAAATCATATCATTCTTTGCGTTACTTGTGGATACATATTGTGAATATGTGCCGTTACTTTAATAAGTGGGGCTGGTTCAGGGATTCTGAACGCGATGAAATCAATCGTCGGACCTTAGAGTCACTCGATACCCCAAGGGGGTAAGGAGCACACTTATCCAAGGTAAGTTTTAAGAATCTTGGAGCGTTTATTTTCCGCCAGTTTCTTAAGGGCTTTCTCTTTAATCTGACGCACACGCTCTCTGGTCAGTCCAAGTTCTTCGCCAATCTCCTCAAGCGTTTTTTCCGGTACGCCTATTCCAAAGAATTTACGTAAAATCTCGGCCTCACGCGGTACGAGTGTAGATAGTGCCCTATCGATTTCCGTCTTCAGCGATTCGTTGATAAGACCGCGGTCTGCATTAGGCGAATCTTCATTAACCATGACGTCGATGAGGCTATTGTCTTCTCCCTCAACAAACGGAGCGTCCACAGAGACATGACGTCCGGACATCTTAAGTGTATCAGCGATTTTATCTACAGGAATATCAAGCAGTTCCGCTAATTCCTCAGCAGAAGGTTTGCGTTCATGCTCTTGTTCAAAACGTTGGAAGGCTTTATTGATTTTGTTCATTGAACCGACCTGGTTCAGCGGCAGACGAACAATACGTGATTGTTCGGCAAGAGCTTGCAGGATAGATTGGCGAATCCACCAAACGGCATAAGAGATGAATTTAAAGCCACGAGTCTCATCAAATTTCTCCGCAGCTTTAATGAGTCCGAGGTTTCCCTCGTTGATAAGGTCAGGCAAGCTAAGTCCTTGGTTTTGATATTGCTTAGCTACAGAAACGACAAATCGCAAGTTGGATTTAGTGAGTTTCTCAAGAGCCGCACGATCACCTTGACGGATACGTGCCGCCAACTCAACTTCTTCCTCCACAGTAACGAGACTTTCTCGTCCTATCTCTTGCAAATACTTGTCTAAAGAAGCCGATTCGCGGTTAGTAATCGACTTTGTAATTTTAAGTTGACGCATTGTATATATTATGCTTTAAAGGGTGATTCGGGCGGGAGTCGAACCCGCGACCCACAGCTTAGAAGGCTGTTGCTCTATCCAACTGAGCTACCGAACCATCGTTGTAAGTTGTGCACAAAAAAGCGCGCAAAGGTACTGCTTTTTTTTGGAATAACCAAATTTTTTATTCTAAAATGCACTTTTTTGTGATTTTTCTTCCAAAATTACAACAGAGTATCCACTATTTTCTCCAGGTCAGGTTTGCGGCAAGCGCCTACATGGCGATTAACCAACTCTCCGTTTTTGAAGAAAAGCATTGTCGGGATATTCATGATGCCGTATTGCTCGCATGTGTCCGGATTTTCGTCCACATTGAGTTTTCCAATCGTAACTCGTCCTTCGTATTGTTTGGCGAGTTCGTCCACAATAGGCAACATCATTTTACAGGGACCGCACCAAGGCGCCCAAAAATCGATTACAACGGGATTAGCCGAGGCCAACAGTTCTTGGATGTTGGAATCCGTTACTTCATAAGTCATATTGATGTAATTTTAATTGTTTTTTTATCAGGTTGATTGAGCATCGATTCCGTAATTTTATCTTCGATGTAAGTTTGTATAGCGCGTTTGATAGGTCTTGCACCATATTGTTTGGTGTCCGATTTATCCAGCAATGCAGATTTGACATCGCCGGATACTTGCAGGGTATACCCTTGTGCTTTAAGGCGTTTACGCAGCAAGTCCAGTTCTTTGTCCAAAATCACTTCCATTGTTTGGCGGGAGAGGGAGTCAAAGGTAATGATATTATCAATACGGTTGACAAATTCCGGTGGAAAAGTCTTATTCAGCGCCTTAAGCAATGTTTGTTTCTGATCTTTATCATCTTTCTCCATAGAAGCGAACCCTACTCCGCTACCGAAGTCTTTCAGCTGTCTGGTTCCTACATTTGAAGTGAGGATAATAATCGTATTTTTGAAGTCTACGATATGTCCTTGTCTATCAGTTAGCCGACCTTCATCAAGCACTTGTAACAGCACGTTGAATATATCGGGATGCGCTTTCTCGATTTCGTCAAAAAGAACAATAGAGTAAGGTTTGCGCCTAACGGCCTCTGTCAGTTTACCACCATCTTCGTGAGCGATATATCCCGGAGGGGCTCCGACCAGAAGCGAAACGGTGTGCTTCTCCATATATTCCGACATATCAAATCGCACGATAGCATCTTTCGAGCCGAACATCTCTTCTGCCAGACATTGTGCCAGATAGGTTTTACCTACACCGGTAGGGCCGAGGAAAAAGAATGTGCCGATAGGACGTTTGGGGTCTCTCAAACCCAAACGAGAACGTTGTATGGCGCGTACGACAGTCTGAACTGCATTATCTTGTCCAATAACATGTTTCTTGAGCACGTCAGCCATAGTGCGCAGTCTTTCAGACTCAGCCTTCTGCACGCGCTGAACTGGTACGCCTGACATCATCGATACAACGTTAGCTACGTCATCTTTGTTGACAACGGGGCGTTTTTTACCTTCACTCGTTGCTGCGGCTTGTTTCTTAGCACCTGCTTCGTCCAACACATCTATAGCCTTATCCGGAAATGCGCGGTCTGTGATATAACGATCGGCTAACATTACGCACGCTTCTATGGCTTCATCCAAGTATGTAACGTGATGAAACTCTTCGTAATGTTTGGCTAAACGATGTAGAATTTCAATTGTTTCCTCTGCATTTGTAGGACGAACGATGATCTTCTGGAACCGGCGCTCCAAGGCACCGTCTTTCTCTATAGAAGTGCGATATTCGTTGGTGGTAGTAGCGCCTATGCATTGTACTTCACCTCGTGCTAAAGCAGGCTTAAGGATATTGGCTGCATCAAGTGAGCCTTGGGCATTTCCAGCACCAATAATGGTGTGAATCTCATCAATAAAGAGAATTATCTCGGGATGGGATTGTAGTTCCTGAATGACGGATTTCATGCGTTCCTCGAACTGTCCGCGGTAGGTTGTTCCCGCCACCATCGAAGCAATGTCTAATGTGATGATACGACGACCTTTGAGCGCTTCTACTTGGTCATGAACAATGCGTAGTGCAAGACCTTCTACAATGGCAGACTTGCCAACACCGGGTTCGCCGATAAGAATAGGATTATTCTTTTTCCGGCGGGATAGTATCTGGACAACGCGTTCGATTTCGGGCTCACGTCCTACTACCGGATCAAGTTTACCATTTGCCGCTTGTGCGGTTAGGTCACGTCCATATTTATCAAGTGATGGCGTGCCGTGCGGCGATTTACGCTCTTTCGTAGGACGTGAAGACTTCGATTCCCTCGGTTCATCTTCTACATCAGAAGACTGGTCCATACCCGCTTGCGGAGCACTATGCTTCTTAGGATATAGAGCTGCTATACTCTCGTAGGTGATGTTCCATACGGACTCAAGATAGATAGCTGCTCGGTTGATGCGTTCATGTAAAATAGCTAATAACAGATGGATGGAACCTGTTGCTTCCTCATTGTATAATTTAGCTTCACTGTCTGCTATACGCAGTATGCGCTCTACTTGAACTGAACGGGTAACAGGCTGCATCAGATCCGTAGACTCTTCTTTCAATGCTTCATCTAAATTGAGTTTTGCATCTTCAGGTGACCATTCTGTACGCATCAGTATATCGTACGCAGTTCCTTCTTGTAGTCGGATAATACCCAGAAGAAGGTGTTCCGGCAACACTTCTTTGTTACGTAAACGACCGGCCTCTTCTCGGGCGTAGATAAGTATTTTATTTAAACGAACTGTTTGTGGCATATCTCATTATCTATAAAAGTACCAACATAATCCTGCACGGAAAACATCCGGATTATATGGGTAGTTAGGCATAATTTGGCAGTTGGTGTTCTCTCGCATAAACAAGTGGTTGAAGTGTGTGTAATGCGCAAAGAAATTCAGGTGCAGGTAACGCACAAAAAAATTGGCATACACGTTCAATATCGGGTAGTTCCCTATTTCAACTGCATCTTGCGAGCAGAACTGTCCGGTAGCGGGGTTAAGGATAGGTGAGTGATATTTGGTGAAATAGCGCAGGTCCACACCTATTTGGGCATCTAATGCTTTAAACCAAGTACCATGGTAGTACAAATTATGGTAGAGTGTGATAGTTGGTACGGCAATAATGGAGGAGGAAGAGTGTTGGTAAACAACATTATTTTCCAAGTTCACCCAGGGAGTTGTTAAATCACACCGTACATTGGCTGCCAGTAATTGTACGTTTCCATCATATTGATGAGGCAACCCGTCTGATGCTGCGAACCAAATAGGATTAGTCACATTCTCAAAATCAATATTCACGCGAGGCTTAATCCAAGTCGTCGGATAGGCAACTTCTCCACCTACATGGAAACGCATGGGCTTGCTGAAATCATTATTCCACATAAAATGGTTGGAAGTGTAGTGCTGCAAGTAATAGGTGGGGGTCTCGTTCTTAAAAGATACTTGTGCAGAGAACGACATCATATCTTTGCCTACGGGGATATTGCCCGTTACGTTTCCGTTAACCTGGAATTGCCCTAATTTATAACCCAACACACACACGTCACCACCGGCACTATAACGCAGGTATTTACCGCGTTTCTTAAATATCGAACCGCCTACGAATGTGTTATTCGTCCACTGATAGCGCCCCGTATCCAAGCGTTGGTAATGCATGTCAAAGGACATGATGGTATCGGTCGGATTATTGAAAGTCGGTAAATCCACCGCATTCACACCAATCGGATAATAGAACCGCTGACACTCGTTAGACGCATACACAACGGCACCAAACTTAAGAAGCGTATTAAACTCTTCCTCAAAGGTCACGGCCAGTGTATTCTTGATTGTTAATACATCCGATGAATCGCGCGTCTCCGACCAATTACGATACGAATTGGAGTAGTAGCCGGACGGAACATCTTGCTCTATATATCGACGGTTGGAGTTGTTGATATCTATCGTGTGGGCAAAAGTGATAACCGGTATATGTTCAATGCGCAGACTATCGCGTTTCTCTTTTTCACCGAAGTTATTCACCACTTCTATTGTGTCGTGGAACTCACGTTCTTTTGTGATAGAGTAGTAGTGATTGACAAATCCGCTCAAGTACCGATAAGCAGACATACCTTTCATGCGTACCGGTATATCTTCAGGCTCCAATGTTCCTTTTAAGTCCTCAGGGTCATTGATTCCACCGTTCTCGAAATTACTTATCCGGGCAAACATAAATGCAGCCTGGAGAGAGTAATGGTCGCCGTTATACGAACCAAATACAGCACCATTGAAAAGCTTATTCTCTTGATTGAGATAGTGGCCGGCGGCATTAAGGTAATTGAGTTTGAGACCCAGGTTAATTCGCTTGTTGATATTACCAGTAAACAAAAAATTAACCTCGTTCTCTTCGTGGTAAGTTGTGAACCCTTTCTTGTACGCTACGTTGGAGAATGGAATAGTGGTGTTGTAAAACTTTACATTCTCCGGTGTAATCAGATACGGCGTATATTGCTTGCCGAAAATATCTTCCACTAAGTTCGGACGGACGAAATAGAGTCTTGACTGGACTGGTGAGATCAGCGAACCATTCCATACATTGGATATACTGTATTCGTTCACCGGTTCGCGCATCGGAAGATTGAGGAAATTGGTGTCTATTGGCACCGTGTCTGCATGATAGGAAGGGGAAGGCAACTGCCAAGAGCGGATGACCGTCTTGACAGTTTCTTTCTTCGCAAAAAGCGGGCTGATGAGTAGCATCAGCGAACAGACTATTAACCCAATCTTTTTTATCACGCCTTATTTCTTCGCTTTCTTACTCTCCTTGAGCTCTTTCTCCAAACGGGAGATTTCTTTCTCCAAACGGGAGATCTCTTTCTCCTGGTTATTGATTGTCTTGAGCAAGGAGTTAAGTTCTTCGTTCTCTATCGTGGTTGGATATTGTTCCTCTACCAATTGCAGGAAGTCTGCCAGCACATTCATATAGTTGATGAATGCATCATAGGCAGATTCATAGTTCGTAGCACCTTGGTCTATATGGTTCATAAAATGCAGATAGTTCAAATCCTGAAGCATGAGCCAGTCGCGTTTCAGGCGTTTGTCGGAACACAAGTGTACACGTTCTGCTACTGCATAGAGTTTATTGATTGCCTCTTGTTGCAAATCATTACCTGCATAGATGCTCAAGTCTTTTGCTTCGCCTGCCCATGTCATTGGGAATGGGACGGAAACAACATCTTTGGCGGCAATCTTCTTTGCTGCCTCTGCAGGAGTAACAAAACCTAAACCGTTCTCTAATGCATAGTACGGCAATGCTTTCAGAAAGTCGAAGATTCCAGTGTCTGCATGTTGTCTGCAACCAAAAGTCTCAGCACCAAGCCAGATGTTCACTAACTCTTCATCTTCCGGTAGTGCAGCCAAACTCTTAGCATATTTCTCAGCGTCCATAGGGAAGTTTACCCAGTTCGGGTCAGAGAAATGGAATGCTAACTCATCGCTCAAAGCTACGTTACGAAGCAGCACTTTCAGCTTATTCGATGCTGCGGACTGATACATGAAGTTCGGAGATTTCCAACTCAGTACATGTTTGGCTCCCTCTGCCATGGCTACTTTATAACCCCATTTCTGTAAATTGTAAGCAATCTCATCCGAATACAGCAGTTCTGCGTTGCATACGGTGGTCGGTTTCACATCAAACAAGCTCGTAATCACTTGCTCTTGTTTCTCCAGTTGGTCACGGAACTCATTCTCGTTATACTCAGCAGCAAGGGTATAGGAATACGGAACAGCAAGAAACTCTACGCATTTCGTCTGTGCCAACTCGCGCAGTACATCAATCATCTCAGGTGCAAACTGCTCAAATACTTCGAGCATGGAACCGGTGATCGCTAAGGCGCAATGGAATTTACCCTTTGACAAACGTACCATCTCTTTCAGCGTCTGGCAAAGAGGCATATACGAGTTCTCTACTAACCAACCGATGCGCTCCTCCGTCTCAGAGTCATCGTAGTAATAGTGGTCTTGACCGATATCGAAGAAACGATAGCGTTTCAAACGATAAGGGGCGTGCATTTGGATTACAAAACAAATATTTTTCATAACAATAAATTTTAGCGATGGTTAATAACTTTGTCATAGATGGCGCGCACCTTCAAACCGGCGTCGTACCACCTGATATTATTTACTTCCTCCATACCTAATTCATGGAGTGACTTATACATAGCCGGATACTTCACAATAGCATAAATGGCATCAGCCATCGCGTCAATATCCCAGTAGTCCGTCTTGATTGCGTGTTGCAGTATCTCTGCGCAACCGGATTGGTGCGATATGATAGACGGGCAGCCTACCTGCATAGCCTCCAACGGAGATATACCAAACGGCTCACTTACGGACGGCATGATATAGACATCCGAATCCGCTAGTAGCTCTTGAACTTGTTTGCCGCGCATGAAACCCGGGAAATGGAAACGGTCGGCTATACCGCGTTTGGCAACCAAATCTATCATCTTATTCATCATATCGCCACTGCCGGCCATCACAAAACGTACACCATCCGTCTTGTCCAATACACGGGCTGCCGCTTCTACAAAGTACTCCGGCCCCTTCTGCATCGTGATACGACCGAGGAAAGTAACCAACTTGTCTTTGCGCTTATGCTTGACAAACTCATTAGGATTTGCCAATGGCTCTACCGCGTTATGAACTGTCGATACTTTCGACGGATCCTGACCGTATTTCTCAATGACCGTCTGACGAGTCAGATTACTAACACACATGATATGGTCTGCCATATCCATACCACGACGCTCAATAGCATATACCGTCGGGTTGACATTACCGCGACTGCGGTCAAAATCGGTCGCGTGAACGTGAATAACCAATGGCTTGCCCGATATCTGCTTGGCAAAAACACCGGCTGGATACGTCAACCAGTCGTGCGAGTGAATAATATCAAAATCCAAACTATTCGCCAATACACTCGCTACTGCCTCATAGTTACCTATCTCTTCCACCAAGTTGTCAGGATAACGACCTGAGAAATTGATACAGCCTAAATCATCAGTACCGATGCGGCGATAGTCGTAACGAATACCATCACGGTAGTGATAATACTCCTCAGGAGACATCCGACCTTCCAGGCGGCGACGTACATACTCATAGTCATTGTCCTTCCATACAACAGGAATGGAATTGGCTCCGATAATCTTCAGAAACGACTGGTCTTCGTCGCCCCAAGGCTTCGGAATAACAAAAGTAATCTGCAAATCCTCTTGCTGGGACATACCACGAGTCAGACCGTAACTCGCTGTTCCCAAACCGCCGAGGATATGGGGAGGAAACTCCCAACCAAACATAAGTGCTTTCATACTATTCTTGGTATTTTTTCATGGTATCCATAACTGAGATGACTGCCGCTACACTCGGAGCATAAGACATGCCGCCGTGCCCTTTATATGGAGGGTTGCCATCGTATAATTCGTTGAGTGTGCCTATACATAACTCACTCATCTCTACTTCAAAACCGACCAGCATACGCTGCATAAAACTCAAACCGCTGTGCTTGTAAACTGTCATATAGGCACGGGAGTAAGCTGCTATCGTATTCGGCCATACAGGACCGTTGTGGAAATTCCGGTCACGCTCTAACTGACCTCCGATATATACAGGACGATAATCGCCGCTCTTCGGCGACAAGGTACGCAAACCGCGAGGAGTCAATAACTCGCGTGTGCATATATCCACTACCGCTTTCATTTGCTTCTTGTCCAACGGCGTATAAGGAAGACCTACCGCCCAAATCTGATTCGGACGCACTTCTTTGTTGTGGTAGTTATCTACTACATAGTCATCCAGATAGAACCCGTTCCAGAAAGTCTTCACAAACGCGTCGCGGCTAATCTCTGCTTGATATTCCATCAAGTCCGCTCCAATCTCCTTACCGGCTTCACGCATCAACTCCGCCGTAAAACGCATCGCGTTGTACCAAAGTGCGTTAATCTCTACTACATAACCCGTACGCGGAGTAATAGGCCAACCGTTCTCCGTCGCATTCATCCAGGTCGCGGGAGTACGTGTACCGTCTACCCATATCAAACCGTTCTGGTGAACCCATGCACGCGGATGATGTTGCTTGCGGTAGTAGGATATGATATCTTCGCACAAACCCGCGTACTTGTCTGACGCTTGCTTTACCGTATATTTATGGGCATACTTCTGCAACGCACGGACAAACCACAACAACGCATCAGGCTCGTCCATTCCGGTAATACGGGACTTGTAGCTGCTGTCTTCCATAAACGCACGCACTTCACCTACTGCCGTCTGGTCGATAATAGCATCCCAATACTCCGGACGGTCAATATCCAACGTGCAACTCGGAGTGGAAATGAACTCTTCGCGTGCTGAAGCGTGGAACCACGGATAACCCGCAAGCAGATAACACTTGTCTCCTTCACGCTTGTAGAACTGAGACGCCGCATTACGCAAGCACTCGAACATGTCAGTACGCGCATTACGACGCTCCAACTCCTTCTTCCACAATGTCTTCAGACTGCTGGTCTTTACTTCGCTGATGCCTGCCGCAAATATCAGACTCTCGCCTTTCTTCATCGGCACTTCAAAATAACCCGGCACCAACAAATCTTCCTTATACTCATAACCGCGCTCTTGCTCCTTCTGGTACTCTATATTCTTGTACCACATCGGATTATGAGAATAAGTCACACTCTTCGAGAACTGCATAAACAACTGAGGAAACTCAGGATACATACAGTTCACACGACCGTTCTCGCACTCGTTCATATCAGCATTCGCACGGTTGTTCTCATGAGTCAACGCATTCACACTGCGGAACGCCAAAAATGGACGGAAACGCATCGTAACGGGAGCTCCGCACTCCACTAATGTGTAACGAATCAGCACCCGCGGCTCAAAACTGACTAACAAACGCTCTTTGGTCAATACAACACCGCCGACACGATACGTCGTCTTCGCTATCACCTCGCAGTCAAACTCGCGAATGTACTTGTGACCGTTCGGAGAAAAATGATTCTCTCCATACTTGTGCAAACCGAGATTGAACTCGGCCCCATGCTGAATCACTGTCTCGTCTAACGAACTCAGCAGTACATAGTTGTCCTCACCCAACTGAGGCAAAGGCAACACTAATTGTCCATGGTATTTACGAGTGTTACAATCAACTAAAGTAGTCGAATTGTAAACTCCGGCACGGTTCGTGCGAAGCATCTCTTTCTGCAAAGAACGCTCCAAATTCACTAACAACGCCTTGTCAAAATTTAAGTAACTCATATCTTATAGCAAAAATATTACTTGCACCATTTAACTTTTCATCCTCTCACCCTTCAAACCATCACCCTTTAACCTTTACCCCTTTCACCTTACACACTCGCACATTACGCGCAATATTACAAACGGCTGCAAAAATACAACAAAAAAACTATATATGCAAATATTTTACAAAATATTTCGCTTTTTTTACACTTTTCTTGCATATTAAATGCAAATGTTGTACCTTTGCACGCTTAATAAACGCATTTAATTACTAATTCGCGGCTGTGCCGCAATAAAAAACAATATTATGATACTGGACAAAATCGAAAACGCGGACCTCTATTTTGACAGCGTACCGAGACTCGAACAATTCATGCACTTCTTTAACAACAACGAACTCGAAGAATTTGCCGCTGGTAAAATCAAACTCGACGGAGATGACCTCTTCGTTAACATCATCGACCTCAAAGGTAAAGACGAAAAATCCATCCCATTTGAGGCGCATAAAGACTATATCGATATCCAAATACCCCTCACCGCGGACGAACAAATGGGGTGGAAAGCACAGGAAGACTGCCAAAACGTCACCGCTGAATACGACGAAGGAAAAGATGTCGAACTCTACAAAGAAAAAGCTACCGCTATGCTCAATGTACCGGTCGGACACTTCGTCGTCTTCTTCCCTTCCGACGCACACCAACCCGGTATCGCTCCTAAAGGACAGGAATTCCGCAAACTCATCGTCAAAACACGCGTCGAAAACTAATTACCCTACCGCTCCTTACGATAGATACACGATACATACACGATAGATACACGATAGATAAACGATACATAAACCTAAGATAAGGCTGACATAAAACCGACATAATAACAACCCAATAACCAAAAATACTATGGCAAAACAACTTAAACTCGTCAAATCTGACCCCTATCTGCAACCATACGAGGCTGCTATTCAAGGGCGTTATGACTACGCTATCCGCAAGGAAAAAGAAATAACAGCAGGAAAAACGCTTGACGACTGGGCTACCGGTTACCTCTATTTCGGTCTGCACCACCTGAATCCGGGATGGGTCCTACGCGAATGGGCACCAAATGCCACTGCCATCTATATCAAAGGTGACATGAACAACTGGCAGAAGGACGAAAAATACCGCCTGAAACCCGTCGGTAACGGAGTGTGGGAGGCTAAAATGCCCGAAAATGCCATGAAGCACGGACAACTCTTCAAACTCCTCGTCGAATGGAACGGAGGATACGGAGAACGCATCCCCTCATACGCACGAAGAGTCGTACAAGACGACAATACCAAAATATTCTCCGCACAAGTATGGACACCGGGCGAATACAAATGGAAAAACAAAAACATCAAAGCCGGTAAACAAAATCAAGGACCTCTCTTCATCTACGAATGCCACATCGGTATGGCGGGAGAAGCAGAGAAAGTTTCTACTTACGAGGAATTCCGGACTAATGTCCTGCCGCGCATCGAAAAACTCGGCTATAACTGTATTCAGATAATGGCTATCCAAGAACACCCTTATTACGGCTCCTTCGGATACCATGTCTCTAACTTCTTCGCCGCTTCGTCACGATTCGGAACACCCGAAGAACTCAAAGCACTCATCGACGACGCACACGCAAAAGGTATCGCCGTCATCATGGATATCGTGCACTCGCATGCCGTCAAAAACGAACTCGAAGGACTCGGTAACTTCGACGGTACACCATACCAATACTTCCACGACGGACCAAGAAGAGAACATCCCGCTTGGGACTCGCTCTGCTTCAACTACGGCAAACCCGAAGTGCTGCATTTCTTGCTCTCTAACTGCAAGTTCTGGATCGACGAATATGGCTTCGACGGCTTCCGATTTGACGGAGTTACATCAATGATGTACCTCTCACACGGACTCGGAGAAGACTTTAACGGATACGGATCCTACTTCAACGGCAACGAAGACGGTGATGCCATCATGTACCTCACACTTGCCAACAAACTCATACACCAAGTCAAGAAAAACGCCATCACTATCGCCGAAGATATGTCCGGTATGCCGGGACTCGCTTGCCCGTTCAAAGACGGAGGCGTTGGATTCGACTACAGACTCGCAATGGGTATCCCTGACTTCTGGATTAAATATATTAAGGAAGTAAAAGACGAAGACTGGAAAGCAGGCCATATTCTCTACGAAATGACCAATCGCCGACAGGACGAAAAAACCATCTCCTACGCCGAATCGCACGACCAGGCACTCGTCGGAGACAAAACAATCATTTTCCGACTCATTGACTCGGACATGTATTGGCACTTCGAACACGGACACTCAACCTATATGGTGGACCGCGGTATAGCACTCCATAAGATGATTCGTCTCATCACTGCTTCTACCGTTAATGGCGGTTACCTCACCTTCATGGGGAACGAATTCGGACATCCCGAATGGATCGACTTCCCAAGAGAAGGAAACGGATGGTCATACAAATACGCAAGAAGACAATGGTCACTCGTCGATAACCCTAACTTCTACTTCGCTGACCTCAACCGATTCGACGCCGCTATGGTCGAACTCCTGCGGAAAAAACTCCATATGGTCAAGGACGAAAATGGAACACACCTGCCTTGGGTCTATACGCTCTGGGATAACGAAGGAGACCAAGTTGTAGCATACAGACGGGACAACCTCGTCTTCGTCTTCAACTGGAACGGACAAAAATCCTTCTCCGACTACGGTATCCTTACTGCCGAAGGAAAATACAAAGTCGTACTCAATACCGATGCTAAAGAGTTCGCCGGATTCGGACTTTCTGACGATTCCATCGAACATTTTACACAACCCGACCCTCTGTACGCAAAAGACCATAAAGGATGGCTTAAACTCTATTTACCTGCACGCTCCGCTGTGGTGCTCGAACAAGTAAACTGAATAAAACATACAAACTGCGCTTGTCCGTTAGGCAGTAGTTACCGGCAAGCAAAAGTGTTATAATTTATATTTTAACTAACTATCAAACATTTTAAAACAATGCGTGTAATTATTCAAAAAGACTACGAACTGCTCTCTAAATGGGCTGCTAACTTCGTAGCAAAACGTATCAACGAATTTGGGCCTAAAGAAAGTCGCCCCTTCATCCTCGGACTCCCTACTGGTAGCAGTCCGCTCGGAATGTACAAAGAACTTATCAAACTCTATGAAACTGGTAAAGTTAGCTTCCGTAATGTCGTAACATTCAACATGGACGAGTATGTCGCTATACCCGAAAACCATCCCGAAAGCTACCATAGCTTCATGTGGAACAACTTCTTCTCACATATCGACATCAGAAAAGAAAATGTCAATATCCTCAATGGGAATGCGCCTGACCTCGAAGCAGAATGCGCTCGATACGAAGAAAAAATTAAAAACTACGGAGGTATCCACCTCTTCCTCGGTGGTATAGGACCCGATGGACATATCGCTTTCAACGAACCGGGCTCTTCGCTCACCAGCCGGACGCGCAAGAAAGAATTGACAACCGACACCATTATCGCCAACTCACGCTTCTTCAACAACGATATCAACCAAGTGCCGAAAACCGCACTCACCGTCGGTGTAGGAACAGTCATGGATGCAAAAGAGGTTCTCATCGTCGTTAACGGGCACAATAAAGCACGTGCACTGCAACACGCTATCGAAGAACCCATTAGCCATATGTGGACCATCTCCGCACTACAAATGCACCAACACGGAATTATCGTCTGCGACGAAACCGCTTGCGATGAACTAAAAGTCGGAACCTTCAACTACTTCAAAGACATCGAAAAAGACCATCTTAACCCTGACACACTCCTCTAACATGCTCATTTACAACACACTTACAAGACAAAAAGAATACTTCAAACCCATACACGAGGGACACGTAGGCATGTATGTCTGCGGTCCCACCGTGTACGGCGACGCACACCTCGGACACGCAAGACCCGCTATCACATTCGACTTGCTCTTCCGTTATCTGCAATTCCTCGGATATAAAGTAAGGTACGTACGAAATATCACCGACGTCGGACACCTCGAACACGATGCAGACCAAGGAGAAGACAAAATAGCTAAAAAAGCAAGACTCGAACAACTCGAGCCGATGGAGGTCGTGCAATTCTACACCAACCGCTATCACCATGATATGGAAGCACTTAATGTGCTGCCACCAAGCATCGAACCACATGCTTCTGGACATATCATTGAACAAATAGCTTTCGTACAACGTATTCTTGACCACGGCTACGCATACGTCGCCAACGGAAGTGTGTACATGGATGTCGAGAAATTTGCTAAAGACTTCCCTTACGGAAAACTATCAGGACGGAACCTCCAGGATATAGTTACCGAAACACGGGAACTCGACGGACAGGAAGAGAAAAAACATTCCTACGACTTCGCTCTCTGGAAAAAAGCAGCACCCGAACATATCATGCACTGGCCAAGTCCTTGGTCTGAAGGATTTCCAGGCTGGCACATGGAATGCTCTACCATGGGAACCAAATACCTCGGCGAAGAGTTCGACATACACGGCGGAGGCATGGACCTCATGTTCCCGCACCACGAAGCCGAAATAGCTCAGTCATGCGCCGCACTCGGACACGACTCTGTTCACTACTGGATGCATAACAACATGATTACCATCGCCGGCAAAAAGATGGGAAAATCATATAATAACTTCATCACTCTCGAACAATTCTTCAAAGGCGAACACCCGCTGCTCACAAAACCGTTCAGCCCGATGACCATTAGGTTCTTTATACTTATGGCACATTACCGCTCTACCGTGGACTTCTCGTCCGAAGCACTCGAAGCAGCAGAAAAAGGATTCAACAGACTACAAGAAACTTTTGCCAGACTGCAAAAACTACAACCGGACAACAAAACATCCAATGAAATCGAAGATATAAAATCCTTACGCTCTAAATGCCAAGAAGCCATGGACGATGACCTCAATAGCCCTATCGTACTGCAGGCTCTCTTCGACTCTGCGCGAGTTATTAACACCATTCACGATAAAAAAGCATCCATTTCATCGGAAGACTTGGAAGAACTTAAAAAGACTTGGAAAGACTTCGCCATCGATATCCTCGGACTTCGATTGGATAACGACGACATGTCAACCGATAACGCACAATCCGCTGCCAAACAACAAGCATACAATGGAGCCGTGGACCTCTTACTCGATATACGCTTAGACGCCAAACGCAATAAAGACTGGGCTACCAGCGACAAAATCCGTAATAACCTCACAGCGCTCGGATTTCAGATAAAAGACACCAAAGATGGTTACGAATGGTCACTCTAAAAAGTAAAATTAGTACCATATTACTTACTCTCTATCTCCTTGCTGCGAACTCCTTCGCGCAAGGAGATACTATTCCAACGGATAGACAAGACTCTATCCCTGCTGATTATATAATAGAGCATACATCTGAACCTTACACATCTTCCCCCCTATCTGCAACAGACTATAGTAAACAACTCAGAAAAGATTTCGCACCCGATGCCAAAATAGAACTCGTCATGGATACCCTGAGGTTCCTATATTCAGAAAACATTACTACCTCTTATCCATATATTGATCTCAGAACAAAGGGGATTACAACCGACAATCTCCACTATTCCTTCCAAATATTCAAAGATGCTGCCTTGACAGAACGCGTCGCTTCTTACGGAAATCGGAATAATTCAATCTATTTATCACTTTCTACAAATCTTACAGGCACCAAATACTGGCGCGTAATCGTAGCGGAAACAGCCGCCGACTTAAACGACCTTTCTAAGTGTGTCGTCAGTCCCGCTAAGCGGGTTACACTCTATACCGATAATGATATTTGTCGAAATGGTACGTTGCTCTTCCGAGAGGATTTCGGAGGCAATGAAACTACGGACAACCCCGTGCGACAAACAACTGTTCCGGGACTCTTCGAACCTGCTTACTATGGAGGAACAGATAAGTACAAACAAGTCCTCAACGGCGAATATAGCACTACATCAGGTATGTTGCAGCCTGATCACTATATCATACTCAAAAAAGGATTTGAATATAGATACTTCGGAAGTATCAGAACTTCTGCTTGGCATCTACAGACGGACCATACCTTCCCCGATGATGAAACAAGAGGATATTTCCTCGAGGTTAACGGTGCTGCTGGAAAAGAGAAAATCTATTCCACCCGACTCGACAATCTATGCAGTAAGTCTAAACTCACCTTCACCGCTTACTTCGCCAATTTGGTTACAAAATATCAAGTCGCTCGCTGGACGCATGCCGATCCTGCTTTCCGGATGGAAGTACGAGATGCCGTCGCGGACACAGTTATCATGAGCGTTTCACCATGTGTGCCTGAGCAACTTGGAGACTACGGATCCAACGCATATAAAAACAGCACGCCTTGGTACCTGATGGGATTCCCGTTTGAAGTGCCGGATGGCGTCTCTTCCGTGGAGTTCGCAATCTATAATGATGTCAATTCAGGTGTCGATGGAATGGACTACGCATTAGACGATATCGAAATAAGACGATGCGATATTCCTGCTCCTGCCATCACTGGGACCGAAGGTGTCTGCGCATACGATACATATCAGTTTAAATACTCCTTTGACGGAACAACTAAATTCACTTCTCCTTTGCAATACCGATGGCAAAAACTCACGGGAGAACACCAATGGACTGATCGTAGCACGGGATCCTATTGGACGATTGACCAAATCCAACACACGGACGAAGGATACTATCGCCTCATTATCGGAGACGCTACAACTATTGATAACCCCAACTGCTGTGCCATTAGCGAACCGTTCCTTCTCACCGTCACGGACTGCCCGCCGCAGAATATGAACGAAGACTTCTGCCCCGACGGAACAATCAAACAAGCACTGCACTTCAACCAAACCGCGCATGCTAACATACAGCTCAATGATATCTGGTCCGGACTCCCATATAATATCTACGCGCGGGTCAAGAGAAAAACAAATGCGGAAACAACTGCACGTATAACCGTCTCTGAATCACAGGCACACAGACTCGTCGCACAGTTAAACACCAACCCTATTACAGATGATGACTGGCATGAGATTACGGGTTCCTTTGTCGTACCCGATTGGACATTCAATGTAGATATTGATGTATCGAAAAACGGAACAGCAGACATCCTTATCGATAGTGTTGCCATACGGCTCTGCGCTCCTAAAATTACACTTACTACCAGTGCCGACGCACTATGCGCAAATAATCCCTATATTGCATTCATTCCGCATTATACGGATGACGGAACATTTAATAATTATCTTTATTATGCCTACGAATACTCCGCCGATGGCATCACTTGGAGCGATGTCACAAACCACCACTCGGTGGTCTTTGTACAGCGACCTATGAAATATAATCTTCCTACCCAGAGAAACCTGCCCGAAGGATGGTATAGAGCGAGTGTCACAGAAAGAAGTCTTATCAATAAACCTAACTGCAGAGCTTCAAGCGAACCTGTCTATATGCAATGGGAGGATGAATGCCCGCCTTTCCCGCAAACACCACAAGACGAAGAGTCTCCTTTCGTATGCGATGACGGAACACTACTCTTCCGAGAGGACTTCGGAGGTAACGAACAAACAGCTCCCGCCCAGAGTCAAACCCCCGTACCGCAGATGGCGGCAAGCGGATATAGGTTCATCACAAATGACATTATGGGTTCTACAGGCAGCTATCGAGTCGTTAAATACGGCGCACAAAACAGCCGCAACACCTCTAACACCGCCGGATTAGGCTCACAGTGGCATATACAGGATGACCATACATATCCCAATGACTATACACGAGGATATTTTCTCGAAATCGATGGTAACGGCAGTAATGTACCTTTCTATACCACGGATATCAATGTCTGCCATGAGATGGACCTCTCCTTCTCTGCTTATGTGGCGAACGTCATGGGAGCCGAGAATACCAAAGGCAGGTCTGGTATCGTCCTCCCTAAAGTCAGGTTTATTATCGAAGACGCTAACGAAGATACGGTCATCCATGAGACAATCACAGACCCTATTGATTATTCATGGGAGTATTTGGACGTTCCTTATTCCACTATGTACACCTCCTCTAACTGGCACTTGATCGGAACGTCGTTCCGGGTGCCTAAAGATGTCGAGAATGTACGACTGTCTATCTTCAATGCCGCGGTGGGATCGGATGGTAACGACTTCGCCTTGGACGATATCGAAATCAGACTCTGTAACCCGCAGGTCGATATCCTTTCTGACAACGAAGCTTGTCTTGGACGCGAATATACATTTGTTACAAGCCTCTCCGGTGATAACCCTTTCACTCCGCCATACGAGTACCGATGGCAGTTCGCTAAAGATTCACTCGCTTGGGATAGCCCGGACTGGCAAACCATACAAAGCGGTACGGAACAAGACCTCACTATCTCTAATGTCACTGCTGACCACGATGGATGGTATCGGCTCACCGTTGCCGGAGAAGGTAATCTTGATAACACATACTGCCGCGCGAGAAGCAATCCTTTCCATCTCAATGTAATCGACTGCGCACCACCTACGCTGCCAGAGTTAACAGTCGTATCGCCGTCGGTCGTTTGTCTCGACTCGACCTATTGCTTTGCATTGGATACACTCAATAAATCTACTCTTACGCCTTTCAACCATACACCATACACCTTACACCAATCTTGGGAGTTCTCTGCCGATGGAACCGTTTGGACCGAAGTCGCTACGACCAAAGACTACTGCTTCACCGCTACGAAAACTAAACAGGGCTATTATCGCCATGTCATCACTTATCAGAATAAATGGAACGATATACGGCGTGACTACGACCCGTTCTATCTGAAGGTACAGGACTGCAATCCGCCGCCAATGCCCGACGCTGAGATTACTTCGCCCGAAATGGCGTGTCTAGACTCTGCTTATTGCTTCGACGTCACGATTAACAATGCCGACGCCATCGCGGATACTATCGTCTTGACCTATCGTTGGCAGTTCTCACACAACGGAGGTGTCTGGGGAGAACTCTCTACTGAAAAAGAATTCTGCTTCGATGCGATAAAGCCAGACAACGCCTGCTGGTATAGAGTCATTGTCGGCTTCCTTGACGAACGCTGGCAAGAATCATATACCACCTATCCTTTCCAATTATCCGTCAATGATTGCGCACCGACGCTGCCGCAAGTCGAGATAACAGGAGAACTTGAAGCCTGCCAAGACTCCGATTTCTGCATGACTGTCGCCGCCACTAATGGTATCGACTTGCTCGATACCAGATTTAGCTACCGCTGGCAGTCTTCGCCCAACCAAACATCGTGGTATAACTGCGGCAGGGGAACACAGCTCTGCTTCTCCAGCATTAATTATACGGACGCACGGTGGTATCGGGTCGTCGTCTCCTATGCCGGCAGCACAAATCCTACAACCTTCACTTCACAACCCGTCATGCTCACTGTTAAGGACTGTAAGCCGGACGAACCTGTCACGCCTGATGACCCAGATCCCGAAGATACACGTGACCCCGAACCCGGAGCTTATCCGGACCCCGACCCGACACCGGACCCCGTTTGGCCGGAGGACAGACTCTTCGAACTCATCGTCAATAAGTATAACTGGCTCATCGTGTGTGATAACACACGGCTCAATGCCTATTTCCCCGACAACCAACCGAAGACCTTCCAATGGTACAAAAACGGCAACCTCATGCCCGACGCTACCGAAGATGAATATTCCGAAACGCAACAGCTTAACGGCACTTTCCAGCTCCATGTCACTCTCGATAATAATCGGCTCGTACGATCCAATATCCTCTATATCAATGCCGACGAACCGCAAGAACAACTCATCGCTATATATAATTTTATGGGCGTGCAGATAGATATACATACCTCCTGGGACAACCTTCCAGCGGGTATCTATATCTTTGTCTATCAGTCCGGTAACCAAACGCGTACAGAACAAATCCTTATCCCGTGAGACGCTTAGCTGCCATATTACTCTGCATTCTTCCCTGTATGCTCCTGCACGCACGCTCCTACCTCGATATCGGTGCACGCGTTGGATTAGGAGGACTGAAATATGATTGCAACTATGGAACTACTATGCCCGGATATCATGCCGCTTTCGACGTAGGCTATCTCTATAAGTCCCCATATTGGATCGCTTTCCGCCTCGGTGCTACTATCGAATCTGCTTCCTCTTCGTACCGTAAAGCGGGATACGAAGACGCATATACCGTCACCGATGTGGAGAACGAAAGCATGGTGGTCAGCTATAATATCGGGCTACTGCGGGAGCGACATTACACGTGGTCTGCATCGTTCCCCGTGCAAATAGGCTTCCACCTGCAGCATTTCACCGTCCTCGTCGGACCACGATTCACACTGCCTATTGGAGGCTCTTGGAATCAGTCTATCGCCGATGCCGCTTTAGCTGTCTATTATCCAAAGTACGACAACCTCGTTGAGGAGTCGTATCCGCTGGCGGCAACGCGTAACTTCGCTGTCAAGGACAAAGGTTCTCTCGTTCTCCCCGCTTGGCATTGTGCCTTCGCCGGAGAAATTACCTATGACTTCCTTATCGCATCTTCGTATGGCAAGTCCGAATCCTTCATCTCGGTCGGGCTTTATTTTGATGCGTCACTCATGACTGCGCCTACTTATCCTAATAATGAGCAGTATGGTATCTTGCGACTCTCCGACACGCGCGACGGCTTCCCACTTACGCGACATAACCAACCCGTCCTGCAGGCGTGGAGGGAAAATAATCCCTTGGTCGCATCTATGCGCCCGTTCGATGTCGGTATTAAGGTAGCCTATCATCTTACTTCCGCACCGCGACAAAAACGCACCAAACACGGCTGCAACTGCGACGAATAACCCCCTGCTCAATTCATCATTCTCATCCCCCTCCCGTTGACATTGGCTTCGGTATACAATTTTTTCACCCATAACGCCTTTGCTTTGCCGCAAGGGCAGCCTTTCAGTATGAGCACTTCCGATTTGTTGAGCTTCCCGCGAAAACGCGCGAATGCTCCGGTTAATTGCACTTTGGACATAATAGTTAAGGTTTGTGTTGATTATCTCTCGATTATCTCTCGATTATCTCTCGGTCTTCTCTCGGTAGTGAGTTGGTGGGATGAGTGCGTCTCTCGTCACGTCTTTTATTTGCAGTACTTTCAGACGCCGCCTGCCTTATTTGTTCTATGTGTCGCACTGTTCCTCCGAGTGGGGACTCGTCGGGTTCAACACTCGGAGTGCCATCCGAGGCACTCCTTCACCAGCCCGAATATACGTTCGCGCCCTGCGGGATATACGCAAATGAGCACAAAAATTTGCGTATATGAAGTTTTTGTAGTACTTTTGCGGCTGTAAGGGAAAAGAAAAAGAAACAACACCTGAGACCTTTGTGGGGAATGTGTCCCGTCCCACATGGACTGCACCTTCAGAGTACAATTATACCACCTCTATGACTGCCATTATAAAAGTGGACTTATCGGCTCAATACCCCGCTCTGGCATCCGATTTTATTCTTAAAGACCAAGATATAGTAGCTGCTTTTAGCGACGACAAATGTCTGGGCATCGCCTCACAGGAGAACAAACTGTTCTTCCTCTACGTAACCGGTACGGAAGGAGCTGTTACGATTCGCAATTACTCTGCGTTCTACTCAAATATCTTTGAGGCGAAGGATGCCTTTGAGTTTAAAAACGATGCCCAACTTGGCACAATAGCCAATCCATATAAACCTGCGTTTACTGTAAAGAAATAAAGCAGGCACTCTTATAACGAAGAGTCATAAAAAAAGCATCCGGCATAAACCGGATGCTTTCTTTTGGTCGAGAAGAGGCGACTCGAACGCCCGACCCCCACGTCCCGAACGTGGTGCGCTACCAACTGCGCTACTTCTCGTCCTATCTTTTCTCACAAAAGCGAGCGCAAAAGTACTGCTTTTTTTTTATTCCACCAAATTATTTTGATTTTTTTCGGCGAAAAGTGCTTTTTTGTGCCGTTGCACCTGTACTTTTTTCCTCGGAAATGTATTTTTGCACCATTTCTTCCGTCAAAGTCTCCACCTTCAGGTTCTTAGGCAGACGATAGTTTCCCTGCGGCGTTTTGATATAGGCCCCCCCGTATCGACCTTGCAAGACTTGAATATCTCCGAAGGACAAAAGCGGTTCCTGCTTCTGCTCTTTTTCCGCGAGAAACTGTTGAACCTGCTCCATAGTAATGGTACGAGGGTCTATCGACTTCGGAATACTAACAAAACTACCCTTATATCGGCAGTAAGGTCCGAACTTACCTTCGCCAATCACGACATCCTCCCCATCGAGTTGTCCCAAGGTATATGGAAGTGCGTTTTGGAAGAGTTCTAACGCTTCCGCAAGCGATATGGTGTATATGGACTGCCCACGTTTAAGCGATGCAAACTTAGGTTTCTCGTCGTCGGAGTCGCCTAATTGCACACAAGGTCCGAGGCGAGTGATTTTAGCAATAACAGGCAGTCCTGACACCGGGTCAAAACCTAATTGACGCGACGCCACCTTACCGGACGGCACTTTCTCAATCAGCGGATGGAACGCTTTATAGAAATGGTCAACCGTCTGGACCCAATCGGATTTTCCTTCTGCGACCTTATCGAAATTAGCCTCTTCCGTAGCGGTAAAATCGTAACTAAGTATATCCGGGAACTGTGCTACAAGGAAGTCATTGGTGGCACAGCCCAAATCCGTTGGACGAAGTTTCTGGGAATCTGCTCCATATAGTTCGTTCTTTTGTTTGTCAGTAATCTTATGATTGCGCAGCGTCAGGAGATTATACTCGCGTTTCTTACCGGCAATACTGCAGTGCTCGACATACTTGCGTTGCTGAATTGTATCAATGATTGTAGCATAGGTAGAAGGGCGACCAATGCCGAGTTCCTCCAGTTTCTTTACAAGCGATGCCTCGGTATAACGGAAAGGGGGACGAGAATACTGCTGTTGGGCGTTAATCTCAACAGGACGCAAAGACTCCTGCTCGACCATAGCCGGAATAATTTGCGCATCGCCTTCCTGTTCATCGTCAGTAGACTGCACGTAAGCACGCATAAAACCGTCAAAAGTGACGATTTCACCGGAAGCCACGAAAGCATAAGGGCTATCGGTAACAGACACTTCTACGCGGGTCGTCTCCACCTCTGCATCTGCCATCTGACAAGCAATCGTACGCTTCCAAATCAGTTCATAGAGACGTCTCTCATCCGCGTTAGCCCCTGCCGAGTGGACATTCATATAGGTTGGGCGTATGGCCTCGTGTGCCTCCTGTGCCCCTTTGGAAGAGGTGCGATATTGACGGGCGTGATGATATTTTTCTCCGTATTCACCGACTATTTCCGCCTTAGCCGTAGCAATAGCCAAGGAGCTAAGATTAACAGAATCCGTACGCATATATGTAATTCGTCCTGCCTCGTACAAGGACTGCGCCAAGCGCATAGTTTTGGAGACAGGGAACTTCAGTTTACGCGCTGCTTCTTGCTGCAAGGAGGAGGTCGTAAAAGGAGGAGCCGGCATATGAGCACCAGGCTTTTTAGTCACTGACTGCACGCGGAAAGAGGCTGTTTGACATGCTTCCAAGAACGCCAGAGCCTCTTTTTTCGTCTCGAAGCGATGATTGAGTTCGGTGTGCAAGACAGAGGCATCAGCCGGATTAGTGCCGATGAAATCGGCCAAAACCCGATATTGCGAGGTCGTTGTAAAGTTCTGTATCTCACGCTCCCGCTCAACGATAAGTCGTACCGCTACAGACTGTACACGTCCGGCAGAGAGCCCCGTGGTCACTTTTTTCCAAAGAATAGGCGACAGTTCAAATCCCACGATGCGGTCCAAAACACGTCTCGCCTGCTGGGCATCCACTAAGTTATAGTCAATATCTCTCGGATGCTGGATAGCCTCTTGGATAGCCGTTTTAGTTATCTCGTGGAAGACAATACGGTGGGTCTTTTCAGGAGGCAGTTGCAAAACCTCCTTCAAATGCCATGCAATAGCTTCCCCCTCGCGGTCCTCATCGGACGCAAGCCAAACCTTATCAGCTTTTTTTGCCTCCTGCTTTAATTGTTCAATCAATCCGGTTTTAGAAGCGTCAATGACATAGTTAGGCGCATAATGATTATCGAAATCAATACCCAGACTGTTCTTGCCCATACCTTCAATGTCCCGAATATGACCCTGCGACGATAATACATGAAAATCGGGTCCCAAGAACTTCTCAATCGTCTTTGCTTTTGCCGGAGACTCAACAATAACTAAATTTTTGCTCATTTTATTTTTATATATTACATATATACATTTCGCATGTCAACTCCTTTATATAAAGGGGATTGGCAAATCGGCGGCAAAAGTACTGCTTTTTTTTTATCCGTGCAAATTTATTTTTTTGCTTGCGTATATCAAAGATAATTACTATCTTTGCAGCCTGAAAAAAAAATTACGCTTATGTATATCGCCATTGTTGTTCTGTTATTAGTGTTCGGTGTAGGTCTTTTACTCGCCGAAATGTTCCTACTTCCGGGTTTTGGTATTGCAGGAATAAGTGGTTTTGGCTGCCTTGCCGGCAGTGTAGTGGTAGCTTATCTGAAGTTAGCTCCCGTTTATGCGTGGGCCGGTCATGTCACATTAGCCGCCGCCTTATTGCTTACTGCACTTTCTATATACGCGTTCGTGCGCGGGCGTGCCATAGAGAAAATGGCATTGGAGACGCAGATAGACTCCAAAGTGGAACTTGCCGACCCGGGCAAGAAAATCAACAACCTCAAAAAAGAGGCTAACACTGAAGATGCAAAATAAATAACACCTTAAAATTATACTATTATGGGAATTTTTGAAATTGTTTTAGTTGTATTGATTGCCATAGTGACAATCATTTTCTTCTATTATGTTCCGTTCATGTTGTGGATTAACGCGGGCGTAAGTGGTGTACATGTGTCGCTTATTCAGTTATTCCTGATGCGCATCCGCAAAGTGCCACCTACAAAGATTGTAAACTGCATGATTGAGGCACATAAAGCAGGTTTGGAAGACGTCAAACGTGACGGTTTGGAAGCCCACTACTTAGCGGGTGGACATATAGAGCGTGTTACCCATGCCCTTGTTTCCGCTTCGAAAGCCGGAATCCAACTGTCCTTCCAGATGGCGACAGCGATTGACCTTGCCGGACGTGATGTATTTGAAGCAGTACAGATGTCGGTCAATCCAAAGGTCATAGACACTCCTCCTGTCACAGCCGTAGCAAAGGATGGTATTCAGCTGATTGCAAAAGCGCGTGTGACTGTTCGCGCTAACATCCGCCAATTGGTCGGCGGTGCAGGCGAGGACACCGTTCTTGCCCGTGTAGGCGAAGGTATTGTGAGCTCTATCGGTAGTGCAGAGAGCCATAAACAAGTGCTCGAAAACCCCGATTCCATCAGTAAATTAGTTCTGTCCAAAGGTTTGGACGACGGTACCGCTTTCGAGATTTTGAGTATTGATATTGCAGATATTGATGTAGGTAAGAATATCGGTGCCCAGTTACAAATGGATCAAGCAGAAGCTGACAAGAATATTGCACAAGCAAAAGCCGAAGAACGTCGTGCTATGGCTATCGCCAACGAACAAGAGATGAAGGCGAAGGCTCAGGAAGCCCGTGCCAAGGTTATTGAAGCGGAGGCACTCGTTCCACAAGCTATGGCGGATGCGTTCCGCAATGGCAACTTAGGTATTATGGACTATTACCGCATGCAAAATATTCAGGCAGACACCTCCATGCGCGAGTCTATTGCTAAACCGACAACCAGTCACACTAAGAAATAGCAGGTATGCGGATAGCGATACTTCAGTATCCTGTTATATGGGCGGATAAAGAGAAGAATCTCCGACTTGCGTGTGAGCGTTTGCGCGCTCTACGCGGCAAAACCGACGTGGCTTTGCTGCCGGAGATGTTCACTACAGGTTTTTGTACGGACCAACCGGAGTTAGCCGAATCGACAGAGGGGCTAACGATGCAGATGCTGCAAGGGATAGCCGATGAATGCGAGATGGCTATTGCCGGTTCTTTCATATGCCGTGAAGACGAGCGGTTATATAACCGAGGATTTTTCATCAAGCCCTACGAAAAGCCCGATTTCATCGACAAAGCTCATCTGTATGCGCATGGCGGTGAAGACCGTTTTTTTACTGCCGGACACAAACGCACCGTAGTAGAATACATGGGAGTACGATTCCGCCTGCTTATATGCTACGACCTACGATTCCCTGTTTGGGCACGGCAGGATAATGATAACATGTATGATATACTGTTAGTCAGCGCCAACTGGCCGCAAGTACGGATTAATTACTGGGATGCTCTCATAGCTGCACGTGCAACCGAAAATCAATGTTATATATGCGCTGCCAATATAGTAGGCGATGATAATTTAGGTATGCATTATAACGGACACTCCATCGCCTACGACAGCTACCTTAATCCTGTAGTACATTTCAACGATGACGAGGAAGGTACAAAAATAGCAGACTTGGACATTGACCGTTTATGGCATTTCAGACAAGTGCTACCTCTATGGAAAGACGCAGATGGATACAATATGGAAAATACGGGAACTAAGTGACGAGGAGCAAACACTAACCAAGCAATTGGCTCAAGAACTCAACATAAGTGAACTTTCGGCACGCATGTTAGTGGTTCGCGGCATCCGTACCGCTCAGGAAGCTCGGGCGTATATCCGTCCTTCTTTAGACGAGATTAACGACCCGTTTCTAATGAAAGACATGGATAAGGCAGTCGCCCGGTTGGAAGAAGCGCTGGCCAAAGGAGAACGGATCTTAGTGTACGGCGACTACGACGTAGACGGCACCACAGCGGTAGCTCTGATGTACACCTTCATCAAGAGTTTAACGGATAATGTTGATTTCTATATTCCCGACCGTTACACTGAAGGGTATGGTATTTCATTCAAGGGCATCGACTATGCCTCATCCACAGGCTGTACACTCATAGTGGCATTAGACTGCGGCATCAAAGCGGTAGATAAAGTGGAGTATGCCACGAAGCAAAATATAGATTTTATCATTTGCGACCATCATACCCCGGGAAATGAACTGCCACAAGCTATAGCCGTACTGAACATGAAACGTGCTGATTGTCCGTATCCGTATAAAGACCTAAGCGGTTGTGGTGTAGGATTTAAGTTAGTACAGGCTTACTCGCAGACTCACCACTTACCTCTGAGATGGCACGAGTTACTACCCTTAGTGGCGATGGCTATCGCCTCGGATGTTGTTTCAGTAACGGAAGAAAACCGGATATTGGCATTTTTCGGTCTGAAAGAAATCAATAATAATCCTGCTCCGGGTATTTCCGCTTTGATAGAGGTTGCCGGAATAGACCCCAAACATGTAACGATCACCGACTTGGGCTTTAAATTAGGTCCCCGTATCAATGCCTGCGGACGCTTATACTCCGGTCGTGATGCCGTAGAACTGCTGATAACAAAAGATGCGGAATTTGCCAAACAACGCGCACAGGATATCAACTCCTATAACGCCGAACGGCAGAGTTATGACAAGAAAACAGCGGAAGATGCCTTAGAGATGCTGCGACAAGATCCTGACAACGACAAGCGCCATACGACAGTCGTCTATTCTCCTGATTGGCACAAAGGAGTAGTAGGTATCGCAGCCAGCCGCTTGATTGAGACATACTATCGCCCGACGATAGTACTGACTGCCGGAGATAATGGTGTTATATCCGGTTCAGCCCGGTCGGTAGCCGGTTTTGACATCTACTCTGCTATTGACTCATGCCGTGACTTACTGACAAATTTCGGCGGACACCAGTTTGCAGCAGGATTAAGCATGTTAGAGACCTCCTTGCCGGAGTTCAAACGCCGCTTTGAGGAGTACGTATCCACCCATATCACGGAGGAACAACAGCATCCTACGATACAAGTGGAAGCTGAAATTAACTACGCACAAATAACAGACCAATTCTTTAAAGTATTACGCTGTTTAGAACCTTTTGGACCGGGTAATCCCCGCCCTGTTTTTGTCACGAAAAATGTTATCAACAACCGTTACACCAAACGTGTAGGCAAGACAGGTGAACACCTAAAGTTGGATGTAACCGACCGCACAGCCGCTATCACAGGTATCGCCTTCGGCAAAGGCGATTGGGCGTTGTACCTACAAAACGGGAATGCGGTAAACATATGCTATGAACTGGATGAAAATACCTTCAACGGGGTTCGCAGCATACAAATGATTGTAGAAGATATAAAAACGAAATAATATGTTTTCAGAAAGAGACACCCAAGGCCCCAGCCGTCGTAGAGGCGGAATTGAAGTCGTTTGCGGATCTATGTTCTCGGGTAAGACCGAAGAGTTGATTCGCCGTATGAAAAGAGCACAATTTGCCAAACAACGAGTGGAGATTTTCAAGCCCGCTATTGATGTGCGCTACAGCGTGGAAGACGTAGTAAGTCACGACAAGCGTGTAATTCAGTCAACTCCTGTAGACAGTAGTCAAAATATTTTGCTTTTAGCCAGCGATATTGACGTTGTAGGTATTGATGAAGCCCAGTTTTTCGACATGGGCATTGTAGACGTATGCAAGCAACTTGCAGAGCGAGGAGTTCGTGTGATTGTGGCGGGTTTGGATATGGACTTCAAGGGTGTTCCTTTTGGTCCTATGCCAGCTTTGATGGCTATTGCCGAAGACGTATACAAGACGCACGCCATCTGTGTCAACTGCGGCGATTTGGCCTATGTCAGTCACCGTTTGGTAGCTTCCGAGAAACGCGTTTTGCTTGGCGAAACAGATAGTTATGAGCCTCTTTGCCGCGCATGCTATACCAAAGCCATAGCGGCAGAAAAAGCGATGTGTTCTGAAAACAATTGATGTTATATTGCCGATAGCCGTCGAAGGTGTTTACACGTATAGCATTCCCGCTGATTTGCCTTTTCCTCAGCTGGGAATGCGCGTTCTTGTGCCTTTGGCAAATAAAAATGTCGTTGGTGTCGTTCAAAGCGAGCACACAACTCCTTTAGACGTTAGTGTGCGTTTGCGCGATGTGATAGCTGTTTTAGATGAAATGCCTATTGTAACCAAAGAGCAACTGTCCCTATGGCAATGGATAGCCGAGTATTATATGTGCCCGATTGGCGATGTGATGGCAGCTGCACTTCCGGCAAAGATAGGCGATAAGACTTATTCGTTCTCCCCCGTCAAGAAAAGGCGTGTACACCTACCGGAATATATCGGTGAAATCGAACCTTTTCATTCTTTAGATGCACAACAAGCTACTGCTTTAAAACAGATACTCACGTGTTGGCAAACACACGATACAACTCTGTTATTCGGCGTTACATCATCTGGTAAGACGGAGGTGTATATGCATCTAATTCAATCTCAATTAGACGCCGGCAAACAAGTGCTTTATCTTGTACCAGAAATAGCATTGACCACCCAATTGACAGACCGTCTGCTGCGTGTATTTGGCGATCAGGTTGTGGTATATCACTCCCGAATTACAGATGGCTTGCGTGCGGAGATTTATCGTCAACAGCTCTTTCCAAAATCACGGCTTATCGTCGGCGCAAGGTCTGCTGTTTTCTTACCTTTCACAAACTTGGGATTAGTGATTGTGGATGAAGAGCATGAACCAAGTTACAAACAACAAGATCCGGCTCCGCGCTACCATGCCCGCTCCGTAGCTATCATGCTGGCAAAAATGTATGGCGCAAAAGTATTACTTGGTACCGCCACGCCTTCCATAGAGTCCTATTATAATGCCCGAACAGGGAAATATGGCTTGGTAACAATGAAAAAACGGTACTCCGGTCTTCTGCTACCAAAGATAACGATGATAGATCTTACACGCCAATATCATCGCAAAGAGATGTATGGCCATTTTTCGGATCCTCTGGTAAATAGGATAAAAGAAGAATTAGCGAAGGACAAGCAGATTATTCTTTTTCAGAATCGCCGCGGGTATGCTCCAATGATGGCATGCGAGGCGTGTAGCCAATCTCCACGTTGCATTAACTGCGATGTACCGATGACATTGCATCTGCGCGACCATCGTCTAACTTGCCACTACTGCGGATACAGTATCCCTATGCCAACATCCTGTCCTCACTGCGGGGGAAGTATGAAGATACATGGTTTTGGAACAGAGCGAGTAGAAGATGAAATGCATGAATTTGTTCCGGAAGCCCGCGTAAGCCGGATGGACCTCGATTCAACTAACAAGAAATCCGCCCATCAAGAAATTATCAACTCCTTCGGCAATCACGAAGTGGACGTATTAGTAGGCACTCAAATGGTATCCAAAGGACTACACTTTGATGACGTGAGTTTGGTCGCCGTATTGAATGCCGATAATCTATTTAATCAGCCTAATTTTCGTTGCTACGAACGTGCCTATCAAATGTTAGAACAAGTCAGTGGACGCGCTGGTCGGAAAGGAAAGCAGGGAGAAGTAATCATTCAAACCCATGATATAAAAAATCCTCTTTATGACTATATTCTACATCATGACTATGAACATTTCTATGAATCGCAAATAGCAGAAAGAAAGACATTCAACTATCCTCCATTCTGCCGAATTATTACGGTAATGATACGCCATAAAGACCTGTCTAAAGTTCTCTATGCAGCCGACGAATTACAACAGAGATTACGTCAAGTATTTGCCAAGCGCTGTTCTGTTGTAATTGAACCCGGTATAGCTAAAATTCAAAATCTCCATATGCGCACTATACAATTACGAATCGAAGCGAACGCCAATTATGCCCGCGCTAAATCCATGCTGCAAGAACAAGTAAAAACAATACAACAAATTCCAACATGCAAATATATACAAATATTGTGCGATATAGACCCAATGTAATAAAGTTTATGAGGAAAGTGCATTTTTATTTGTATATATGAAAAAAAAACTATACCTTTGCCGCGTTTTTTTGAATTGTATTCAAAGTGAGGAATAAATATCATTACATATTACTCGTATTATCACTCGCATTATGTGTTGTTTGTTTGGTGCTGATTCCACGCGTCAACGTTAATAGTGATATGACCAAGTACTTGCCGACAAACTCACGCATGCGTCAAGGATTAGAGATTATCTCATCTGATTTTTCGGCAGCACAGTTACAGAATGCAGATGTAAAAGCAATGTTCCCCGATGTACGTGAAGACGAACGGGATATTTTACTCAATCAGCTGAATGCTCTACCGGATGTTAATGGTATCACATACAATGTTTCAACTGATAGTAGCTACACGCTTTTTAACATGGTTGTACCTAAGAGTATTGACCAGAAAGCACTCGGAAAATCGATTCGTGAACGTTATGGAGATGATGTGATTGTAGAAACGAGCCAAGACGGTGCCACTCCTCCATTCTCCGTCATCGTAATTGCTGCCATTCTCATTTTTACCGTACTATTCCTCATGGCACAATCGTGGTTGGACCCGTTATTGATACTGATTACTACCGGAATAGCTGTTGCTATCAATGTGGGTACGAACTATTTTATGCCAAGCGTTTCTATTACGACCAATTATATTGCTCCTATCCTGCAGTTGGTACTGAGTCTGGACTATTCCATTGTACTGCTTAACCGCTATCGTCAAGAGCTGAATTCGGGCATTGAGCGCACACTAAGCCAATCCATCAATACCGCTATACAAAAGGCAATACCATCCATTATCAGTAGCGCCATGACCACAGTAGTCGGATTATTGATGCTGTTATTGATGCGATTGAAGATAGGAATGGATATGGGTATTGTATTGGCTAAAGGTGTCTTATGCAGTTTGGTTTGTACCTTTACAGTACTACCATCCCTTTTACTGCTCTTCCATAAGGCTCTGCAAAAAACGACCAAGCGAGTCTTCGTCCTTCCCACAGACCGAATCAGCCGTTTTGTTACCCACCATAAGGTATCACTGGTTATATTCATAGTATTGCTCTTCGGCTCTTCTTATTACTTCTCTCGCCAAACGGACATCACCTTCTCAACGAATGGTAAATCGCAGATTAGTGAAGTTTTTCCTCGTCTCAACCCGATGCTCGTCGTTTATGACACGAAAGATGAAGAAGGTGTCATGCAGTTAGCCGATAGCCTACGCCCCTCGGACAATGTGCTAAGTATTGTTTCTTACCCAACCCTGCTCAAGGAGCAATACACAGCAGAAGAACTAACTGCCCATATCAAACGACTTACCGTTGATATGGCAGACTACGTCCCCGCAATAGATAATATGAGTCTGCTGACTCCGGAACTGATGCAGGTAGTGTATTATCTTCATTCAGGCAGCAGCGATACACTAACCATTCGCTTTCCGGAAATCATGCGCTTCATAAAAGAAGACTGTTTAGAAAATCCTCTCTTTTCGGGAGTGATTGATGACCACATGCGCAGCCAAATACAACTATTAGACGGTCTGCTCGCTATATCGAATAACACCGAGGATGAGGAAGAAAGTGACGAAGAGGCCACAAATGAAGAACCAATCATTGCTCTCCGCCAAGATGTAGATGCACATATAACCCCCATCACTCCAAACACACAGGAAGTGACAACAGATGTCAAAAACAATGCTCGCTATGGTCGAGGAAGAATGATATCGGACGGTAAGATTTCCGTCATTCAGTTCTCATCTATGTTAGACGCTATTTATTTCAATGAGGAATCAGCATATCTACACGCTATAACCGATACAACCCTTCTACGTAAAGACATGAACATCCGCCAGATGGCAGAGTATATAGGTTCTACCAACAGTCAAACAAAACTCATCTTCTCCATGAGCGATTACGGTAAACGCATGACTCCTCTTCAATACGTTCACTTCCTAACCGACGACTTGTTCCAACGCAAAGCCCTTCGCTCTATGGTGAGCGATGAACAAAAGCAGGAACTGACCATTCGTAAGCGCTTCATGGATTACGCCAATTCAGATGCCTATCTATCTGCCGACGAATTGTCCCAAATGTTGATAGAATATGGTTTCAAAACCATGAATGAGGCACGAGTTCTATCTATTGCAAGAGGCCAAGACTTGACACCGGAACAGGAAAAAGAAACACAGCATCTGACAAGCACCAACGAAGAACCGACTTCCTCATTTGACGCAGATTCCTGCGAAGTCCAAGAGGAAGAGCCCATTATAGTTCCGGTTGCTCCTATAACCAAGAGTGAAAATGAGCGCAAAGCAGAGTTGATGGTGGAATTAATGGAATCGGAGAAAGAATACACAAGTATTGAAATGGTGAAGATATTTAAGTCCTTAGGCGAAGACATTCCTCTTTCTACCGTTAACCTATTGTATAGTTACTATGGCAGCCAGAACTATTACAATGACAGTCTCCGCATGAGTTTGGAGGGACTTCTATACTATGCGGCCGATACTCTTATCAAAGACCAACAGGTTACAAATTTCTTAGATGAGCAGACTCGCCAAATGATAGAAAGTATTCCCGAACAACTCAAAGAAGGAATCGGCATGCTTAGTCACGATGACTATGCATTGATGGTTCTTATTACCAATCTTCCGGATGAATCAGAGGAAACATATTCTTTCGTAGAACATTTAGACACGTTATCATCAGACTTATTAACCGAGCCCTATTATTTAGTTGGCGAATCAATAATGTTCGATGAAATGAAACAAGGATTCAGCGCCGAAATGACCCGTATTACCTTATTTACGATTCTTGCCATTTTCCTTATTGTAGCTCTAACCTTCAAATCGGTACTCGTACCTACTATCCTTGTAATGACAGTCATGACGGCTGTATTTGTGAATGTCACCGTGAGTGGATGGGTCTCTGGCGGCATGCTATATTTAGCTTATCTCATTGTGCAGAGTATATTGATGGGAGCCACCATTGACTATGGCATTCTCTTTGCCAACTATTATAAAGAGAATCGTCGCACCCTTGATGAATATGAATCCAGTACGCAAGCATATCGCGGTTCTATACGTACAATCATGACCTCAGGCATCATTATGGTCATTGGTCCTGGTGTAATGGCTGTCTCCGTAGACGATGTAGCCATATCATCTATTGTTGGCTGCTTAGCTGTCGGATCTGCGGTATCGGTACTTCTTATTCTCTTTGTACTGCCAGGAATACTTGTAGCTTTCGACAAATGGGTTGTCAATAAAAAGAAATGCAAATGAAACCATTAAAAAACAATACAGTCTTTCCTGTTAAAGATGACTCTTTACTACTGCCCTTTCTTATGATGCAAATGAATGGAAAGAGCCGTAATAGTACCAAATCACTACTTGCCCACCGACAGGTAATGGTAAATGGTGCTATACAAACAAGACATGACTTTACTCTTCACGAAGGAGATACGGTTACCATTCTTGCCGGTAAAGGAAATATAGAACTTAAACATCCCAAGTTGAAACTTGTCTACGAAGATGAATATCTCATTGTGGTTGAGAAAAAACAAGGACTGCTAACCGTACCAGTCAGCGTAGGAAGTAAAGAAACAACTGCCTTCTCCATTCTTAAAGCATATGTCAAAAAACAAAACCTGAGAAACGGTATCTACGTCGTTCATCGTCTGGATAGAGAAACAAGCGGATTGCTCGTCTTCGCTAAATCACCGGAATTACAGGAATATATGCGGACCTATTGGAAAGAGTTAGTAAAAGAACGTACTTACATTGCTTTAGCCGAGGGCTTAATACCAGCCAAAGAGGACACAATCACAACTTGGCTGACCGAGGATAAACGCAATGCTGTAGTTTACTCATCTTCTACTGATGACGGAGGCGCAATTGCTGTCACACATTACAAGGTGATTAAGGAACGGAATTTACCGGACGGAGGTACTATCTCCGTTGTTGAGCTTCACTTGGAAACAGGTCGAACAAACCAAATTCGAGTGCATCTCGCTTCTATTGGACATCCGGTGGTCGGAGACAGAAAATACGGTCATGGAAACACCTACAGCCCATTCGACCGGTTGTGTTTGCATGCTAAGGTTTTGGAATTTATCCATCCTGTTACAGAAAGAGTTATGCATTTTGAAACTCCATTCCCAAAAGATTTTCTGCATTAATTTGGTAAAAAACAAAAAAAATACAGAAAATAACCATTTTTTAATAAAAAAATTTTGTCATGTCACAAAAAAGATATACCTTTGCACTCGAAAACAAACAATTTTCATAGTTAAGGTTTAGGTTTTATGGCATCAGGAGGCTGTGAAGTTTCCTGATGCTTTTAAAAGAAAGTCCGCTTGCGAAAGCGGTGCTTATTTTTTTACGAATAAGGAGAAGAACATATGACTAATAACGAAGAAAAAAATACAACCGTCTTGCCAGACCTCACGGATGCAGAAGAAGCTCGTAAGGCCTTTATTGCAAGTGAAATAATTAACCGTAAATATTGAACAAATAGAATATGGCAACAACCTACATGACTGCAGAGGGATTGCAGAAACTAAAAGACGAACTCCAATTCTTGGAGGGTACAGAACGCCCACGCGTTATAGCTGCTATCGCAGAAGCACGCGATAAGGGAGATTTGAGCGAAAACGCAGAGTACGATGCTGCGAAAGAGGAACAAGGGCATCTTGAAACCAAAATCGCTATGCTCAAAACTAAAATTATGGATGCCCGAATCATAGATGAAACTTCTATTAAAACGGACGAGGTGCAAATCTTAACCAGAGTGAAGGTAGAGAACCTAAAAACAGGTCAACAGAAATCGTATCAGCTAGTAACAGAAGACGAAGCCAATATATTGGAAGGAAGAATAGCTGTTACCACACCTATCGCTAAAGGTTTAATGGGCAAGAAAGTCGGTGATATAGCACAAGTACATGTGCCGGCTGGAACAATTGAATTTAAAATTTTAGAAATAAGTCTATGACCATTTTCAGTAAAATCATCAAAGGAGAAATTCCAAGTTATAAAATAGCAGAAGATGAGCACTACTACGCCTTTTTAGATATCAATCCATTGAAAAAAGGGCATACTTTAGTAGTTCCTAAATTACCTGAACCGGAGGCGGATTATATCTTTGATTTGGATGATGATTTGTTAGCAGGGATGATGGTATTCGCAAAAAGAGTTGCAGCCGGAATAAAAGCTTCAACAGATTGTAAGCGTGTCGGAGTTGCAGTGCTAGGTATGGAAGTCAATCATGTTCACATCCACCTTATCCCATTAGACTCGGAGAAAGACATGCTCTTCACCAATCCCAAATTGCAACTCTCAACAGAGGAAATGGTTGAGATTGCTAACTCTATCGCACAAGCAATAGATCCGGTTTAATTGGCCCTCACCCAAGTTTGGTTACGACCAAAGAAACCCTTTTTATCAAGGCTGCCTCTTAATACGAGGCGGCCTTCTTTTATGTATATCTTGCCATAATAGAACTTACCCGATTCGGGGTCTAAAACACGCCCCTCACGTAACTCTCCATCGATAGCCTTCATATCGCGGATAATCACTAATCCCTCTAAAGGCTTATTATGGTCATCGTCTACACATTTGTCACACACTAATCCTTGGGAACCTACCAACATCTTAGCAATTTTACCATAGTACAATCCATTAGTTCCACAGTATATCTCCACAATGGAGAAGTTGTCGCCGGTCTTATCATCTACCGTTTTCCATTGTCCTACAATTTGATCTACTTGACTAAAAATACTCAATGGCAAGCATAAGAATGCTGCTAATATTAAAAATTGCTTCATATTGTTTCTAATTTTGCTGCAAAAATAGCATTTTATTTGCAAATGTGCAAATAATATTGTACTTTTGTAGGCAGTATTATACCGAAGCTACATGAATACATCAAGATCTTTAGTATTTGCGACCAACAATGCGCACAAATTAGAAGAGGTGCGCCGTATATTAGCACCACGACAAGTGCTGAGTTTAAATGACATACATTTTCATGCCGATATAGAAGAGACGGGTAACACTTTGGAAGAAAATTCACGCATTAAAGCATGGGCTGTTTTCGAGTGGCTTAAACAGCAGCAATTGGATAATATCTATGACATTTTTGCAGATGATACCGGCTTGGAAATCGAGGCGCTTAACGGGCAACCGGGTGTTTATACCGCACGCTGGGCAGGAGAACCGGCATGTGATGCAAATAATAGAAAAAAGGCTCTTAAAGAACTGGAGGGTATATCAGAACGTAATGCAAAGTTCCGAACCATTATCACTCTCATACAAAACGGACAAGAACAACAAGTAGTCGGAGAGGTGAACGGTTTCATTGCTCAGAAGGAATCCGGAGAGCATGGATTCGGTTACGATTCCCTCTTCATTCCAGAAGGATATAATAGCACCTTTGCAGAACTGCCTGCAGAAGTAAAAAACTGCATTAGTCATAGGGCACGTGCTTTAGCCCAATTAACCAAAATTCTAAAATAAAATGTATATGAAACGGCTGATAATAGCGGTAAGCCTCATGGCTGTGGTACAACTCCTTCCCGCAAAAGGACGGACTGACGATACTATGAACGGTTGGAAACTCCATCCTGCTTATACAAATGTAAACTCAATAACCGCATCCCAAGATAATATCTACGCCCTCTCCGAAGGTGCACTTTTCTCCGTCAATAAAACGGATGAAACAATTGAGTATTACAGCAAATTAGACGGACTTTCCAGTGCGGATATTCAAATAATTGCGTTTAATAAAACAACCAATAATCTCGTCATCATTTACCGCAATGGCATGATTGACCTCATAAAAGATGGCGAAATTACAACCTTATCCGACCTATACCTCAAACGAGAGACATCTGAAATTGCTTTAAATAACATTTCCCTTTATGAGCAATATTGCTATATTGCAGCAACAACCGGAATAATTATTGTAGATTTGCAAAAAGGACAGATTAAGGACACATATTATATCGGAGAAGACGCTGCAGATGTAAATGTATATGCCATAGCCTTTCATCAGGATAGTATTTTTGCGACATCCGACACTATTCTCTATAAAGGAGCACTTAAAGACAATCTGATTGACTATCGGCATTGGCAAAAAACACGATTGCCACTTGACGGGTCTATACAAGCTTTAGTGTCTCTCGACAACCTGTATCTTGTACAACAAAATAATTTATTCCGATATAATGCCGGCAGTTGGACTAAGGCCACCGACGATTCCTATCAGTGGGCCCGCTCTGACGGGACACAGATTCTGGCACAAACCACATCGAACATACTTGTTTCCATACAAAAAGAGGGCTTAATTACCAAATTGTCTGATAAGTATCCTGTTAAAGATGCTATTCTGGACAATGGCCAATATTGGTTAGCTGCAGGAGGTTTCGGACTGATGCGCTATAAATCTGGAAGCTATCAACAATTCTTACCAAACGGACCTGTTAGCAACCTACCATACCGATTACAGTTCTTTGACGAAAGACTTATGATGACGCAAGGCGGACGATGGGCAAGTTCATTCGCACGTGCAGGACACGTTATGTGGTATGATCATGTTAATAAATGGCAATCTATTACGCAAGACATTATAGCCTCCCAGATTCATTATTGGATTAACGATATAATGAATTATGCTGTAGATCCTAAAAACAGTGACCATTTCTTCGCAACCACGTACGGTAAAGGTCTTATAGAATTCAGGGACGGAAAGGCCATCAAAATTTACAATGAAACAAATAGTACCCTTCGTTCAGCAGTAGATGATGATAAAACCCCATCTTATTTACGTACCGATGGAGCCCTCTACGACACGTATGGAAATTTATGGGTGATCAACACAGGAGATAGAGGTACACCTATTAATATTTTGTCTCCCGATGGCGTATGGCACGGGTTATCATTGCGCAGCAATGGACAAACACTCACACTTACTACCCCGTCACCTTTAATTGCCGATATAAAATATCCTAATAGCAAATGGCTATTGGAATGTAGAAATAATCCAGGGGTCATATTAGTGGATGATAATGGAACTCCTTTTTTGTCGGCAGATGACCACGTTATGAAACGCAGCACTTTTGTGGATCAAAACGGAACTTCATTTTCACCTACAGTTTTCTATTCCATCGTTCAAGATAAGGACGGCATTATTTGGGTAGGTACTCAAACCGGACTGTTCCTCATTGAGTCTGCAGCGTCATTCCTCGAGTCTAATGCATGTAAGAGAGTGATTATCAGTAGAGAAGATGAGGAGACGCAATTAGCGGATTATCTCCTTGCAGATGAACAAATTAATTGTATCGCCGTTGATGGTGGAAACAGAAAATGGATAGGAACCGCAACTTCCGGTCTCTTCTTAATGTCCTCCGACGGCCAAGAAACAATTCACCATTTTACCATTGACAATTCGCCTATTCCTTCAAATGAAGTACTCTCACTTGCTATCCATCCACATACAGGGGATGTCTTCATTGGGACTGCTAACGGATTAGCTTCATACCGAAGTGATGCATCTGAACCCGAAGATACCTACGATAACGTCTATGCTTATCCTAATCCGGTCAAAGCGGATTATACCGGCTCTATTACCATTGCTCGACTTATGGATAACTCCGTCGTCAATATTACCGATGCCGGAGGAAATTTAGTATGCAAAACCCGTTCTAACGGAGGTATCGCTGTTTGGGATGGAAAAGATTTACATGGCAAACGTGTTGCTTCAGGAATCTATTCCGTACTTTGCAATGGAGAAAATGGTGCACACACTGTTACAAAAATCCTTATCTTGCACAGATAAGGATTTGCACATTATATAATTCTTCGTATTAATGAATTAACCTCAGGAACTCATTTCGAGTCTCCGGACGGGTAAAGGCACCTGTAAAATCTGAGGTCGTTGTGATACTATTTTGCTTTTCTGTACCACGCATTTTCATGCACAAATGCTCAGCTTCCACAACAACCATCACACCCAAGGGGTCAAGAGTACGTTGAATACAATCTTTAATCTGGGTAGTCATACGTTCCTGAATTTGTAAACGACGAGCATATACATCAACTACTCGTGCAATTTTACTTAAACCTGTAACGCGCTTCCCGTTAGGGATATAAGCAATATGTACTTTACCAAAAAAAGGTAACAGATGATGTTCGCAAAGCGAGTAAAAATCAATATCTTTAACAACCACCATCTGTTTGTAGCTATCCTCAAACAATGCCGAACGCAAGATAGCATCAGGATCTTCCTTATAACCTTTTGTCAGATACTGGAATGCCTCACCTACGCGTTCCGGAGTACGTTGCAATCCTTGACGATTTACATTCTCACCTAACGCAGTAATAATGGCAGAAACATGCTCTGCTATATTTTTTGTTACTTCTCTATCCTCTTTAAAAACTTGTAAATTCATTGTTTTATCGTTACTTTATCACGTACTACATAAGTATCCCCCATCAATTCCGGGAATTGGTGAACAAAATTATTTTTAAACTCTTGCGCCTCAACATAGGTCGCAAAATCTCCTACGCGAACTTTCCAGAAAGGAGGAACATAGGACACATAAATAGGATAATCTAATTTGGACTGCATTTCCTTCTCTAACCTAATGGCTTCTTGTTTAGCTAACTGTTGGTGGTTAGACGAATAGATTTGCAATCGATAGCCCTGAACTTCTACCGTCTGCGAAGTAGCACCCGTAGATTTCTCATAAAACAACTTCGCCACAGATTCACTTTGATAAACATGTACATTAGGCATCACATCTGTTATCAGCGTATCAACTCGCTGAGAAACCGTGTCAGATACCACAATGCTTATGCTATCTTCAGCATAGGCGTACAAACCTAACGCACAACCTAATATAAATAATACCTTTCTCATTATTCTAATATCTAAATGAACTACCACCAACGAACTCACGCAGGAAGGATGTAGGCGGAATCTCTCTTTCCGGTATCGACTCGAAATAACTCAAGAAATTAAGCATACGGTGAGCCTCACCATATTCATCACAGTATTTCGGCACTTCTGCTAAAATCGGTTCTGCATGACGTTTCAAAACCGCCAACTCAAATAACAATGCCGAATTAAACATGACATCTGCATTCTCCTGGAATGGATATATCCATTTTTCCTCGCCACGACGCACACTCGGACAACGGGCAATCGTTTCTCTTGCCGAATAATTACGATATCTATAGTCGCGCACAATACGACGAATCAAACGGATATCAGTAGTTGGAATCCAGTTATGATTATCCAAATTGACTGTAGTCATAGGACTAACAAAGATTCGGAAGGTTGCTTCCTTGGGTATATTAGGCAACAACAGTGGATTTAACGCATGCAGACCCTCCAGAATAACTATTGTATCCTGCTCCAATTTCAGAGTGTTACCTTTATATTCACGTTTACCGGTTTCAAAATTATAAGTGGGTATCTTAACTTCCTGACCTTCTAAGAGTTGTTTTACTTGCTCTTGAAGTAAGGGCAAATCAACCGCATTTATATGCTCAAAATCCCAGTCACCGTTCTCATCTCTCGGAGTATCATCACGATTAACAAAGTAGTTGTCCAGTGATAGTACAACAGGACGAATTCCATTTACCATTAATTGTATGGTTAAACGTTTCGAGAATGTTGTTTTTCCGGATGACGACGGACCTGAAATCAGCACAAAGCGCGGAGGATTATCTCGTCCAACAATCATATCGGCTATTTGCGCCACTTTCTTCTCGTGTAATGCTTCGCTCAATTTAATCATCTCGAATGAACGATTATTTTTGCAAGCCTTATTGAATTCACCAACATTACCAATCCGCAACAGTTTGTTCCAACCGACGAACTCTTTAAAGATTTCAAACATCTTATCTTGCTGTACGAAATCCTCTAACCGGCTTGGATCATGGCGGCAAGGTATGCGTAAAAGCATATCTTCATACAACGGCTCTAAATCGAAGATGTTGAGATAACCCGTTGACGGCATCAATACCCCATTGTAGTAATCAATATAATCACCTATACGGAAGAAACGACAATAAGGGTTACCTAACGTTTCCAACAGCGAAGACTCATAGTCCGGACGTTCGTGAAACAACTGCATAACCACTTTTGTTTGTTTCTCCTCCACTTCTACCGGACGATCTTCTGCAATTATTTTTTGCATGCGCTCCTTAATAGCAGCTATAATCTCGGGGTGCAGTTTAATCTTGGCACCTTTATTATCCCGCAATGTGCAGAAATATCCTTTGGAAATGGGGTGCTCAATACGTAATGACCATTCCGGATATAATTCATTGACAGCACATCCCATCACCATGCATAATGTACGAACATATACACGCATTCCGTCTGCACAACTGGCATCAATAAATTCTACATCCTTAGGCTTATAGACAATATAACGTAAATCATGCACTTTGTAGTTGACGCGAGCGGCTATTACAGGATACTTCAATTGAATACCGACACTCTTGTAGAAATCCATTATAGACGTTCCCCGTTCAACTTGGTAAAACTGTTTGTTGTTTTTACAATACAAAGCGATAGTCTGGGTCATAATACATTAATTAAAGTCAATAATATGGTGAATTGATATGATACCTATAATCTCTTCTGTATCCGGTTTTTCCGTAACGGCCAAAGTGGTGATATTGTACCTGTCCATGATTGCCAACGCGTCTGACAACAATGCATCCTTATGGATATGTTTGTAAGACGGAGTCATGATATCACGTGCCACAATATGTAAATCGTCATATTTCTGAATAGCACGACGCAAGTCTCCGTCTGTGATGATTCCAATACATTTTTTCTCATCATATACCATAGTCATTCCGAGGTGTTTATCGGACATCTCATGCACCAATTCTTTGAATGAGGCATCGACCATCACACGCGGGATATTGGTGGTCATCAGATTTTTCACTTTGCCTAACAACTGGCGTCCCAAAGCGCCACCTGGATGGTAAACGGCGAAATTCTCAGCCTTAAAATGGTTTTTTTCCATTAAGCAAATCATCAAGGCATCCCCCATCAATACAGTAGCGGTGGTGGACGTTGTAGGAGCTAATCCTAACGGACACGCTTCTTTATCTACATGAATAGATACTACTACATCTGACTCCTTTGCCAAACGAGAAGAGATATCACCGGTCATAGCAATAATTGAACATCCTAACTTACGAACAGGTTCAATGACATTCAATATCTCACTGGAAGACCCGCTATTACTAACCAGTAATACAATATCCTTACCATTGACGATACCTAAATCTCCGTGCACCGCCTCTGCCGCATTAACAAAAACGGCAGGCGTCCCGGTGGATGCCAAGGACGAAGCAATCTTATGACCGATGATTCCGGTTTTGCCGATTCCCATGACTACCAGTTTCCCTCGGCAGTTTTGTATAAGATCTATCGCCTTATCAAAATTAGAATCAATAGTTGCCCCTAACTTGTGCAATTCCTCTATTTCTTCCTCAAATATCTGTTTAGCTCTTTGCGAATAAGTCATATTCTTTTGCTTGTTCTATAATCTGTTTTATTTCGCTTAGTCTTAATTGATTAGCCGCATCGGAGATGGCCTTTTCGGGATGAGGATGCACCTCAACGAAGATGCCATCCACGCCAACTGCCAGTGCTGCACGTAATAAATACGGGACCATCTCCCGACATCCTCCCGTTACACCCGCTTGAGTACTTGGCAACTGGACGCTGTGAGTAGCGTCGAAGATAATCGGGCAACCGAACTTGCGCATCTCTACTAACGAGGTCATATCGACGACTAATCGCCCGTAGCCGAATGAAGACCCGCGTTCGGTCAACCATATTCCGTTACTATTTCCACGCACAGCAGATATTTTATCAATGCAACCTTTCATGTCCCAAGGCGCCATGAACTGTCCTTTCTTTACATTCACCACGCGTCCTGTCTCAGCCGCTGCCTGTAACAAGTCCGTTTGACGACTTAAGAAAGCGGGAATCTGCAACACGTCCGCCACTTGCGCCACAGGCTTACACTGCCACGATTCGTGGACATCCGTCAGAATAGGAAGTTCCAACTGCGTCTTCACTTCTTCCAGGATACGCAACCCTTCTTCCATTCCTACTCCACGCTGACTATTTGATGTGCGGTTGGCTTTGTCGTACGAAGATTTGAAAAACAGATTTATTTCCAATTCTTCGCAAACACGCTTCAGCGTTTCTGCTGTTTGAAACACTACATCACGACTTTCTATCGCACACGGACCGGCTATTAAAAACATTACTAATAAAATTTATTGTATCTCAATCTACGCTACGGTAAGCGCGTACCCACTGAACTTTCAGTTTTCCGGCACCGCCTTTTTCATTATTAGGCAACCAGGATTGCCCGAAGAAGAACATAGCTTCCTTCGGTAATTTATTCGGCATACGGAGTATCTCCATATTGTTCACATACCAAATCAGCTCCTCTTTAGTCCAACGGAATGTATAAACGTAGTACATAGAACGCAGCATACCTGTCAAGTCTGCCATTCTCGCATCGTTACCATTGACAAGTCCTAACTGATGCACTTTACCGTTGTAGTGATATAAAGCGACCAACGGACTGCCATTCTTTCCGGTTGACAAGCCAAAGAAGTGATGAGGCACGCCCTGACTGCGCACTTTAGCCATGAACATGCCGTTTTCCTGTGCAAACGCTTCTTTCGTATTCATCACGTCGGAGGTATATTCAAATACCTGATTGATAAATCCTTTCTTTTCGTCCCACGCAAGTGCTTCTTTGCTCTCTTCACGTGTTTCAAGGCTCATACGGCCCTCGGCAAAGAACGTGTTTTTACCGTTATTATATGCCTGTCTTTGGGATGTGCGTGAGTGACCGTCTTTCGCTTTTGCATAACCATACCCGGGCTGCCAATTCTTGGAGGAAGACATATCATCCGTGAAAGCCGGGCGGAACAGTTCTGCCCAGTCAATCTTCTCGCCACGTTGTTTGAAATAGAACTTGATATCATCAGAGTTGGCAAGAGCCAGATAGCGTTGCTCGGTTTGGTATTCCTCGGAATGCTGCCAACGCTTGGCATCCGCCCACAACGAATTACGTTTTTGGAAGTCTTCCGTTTGGATTTCTTTCTCCAACGTAGTGAGTTGTTTCAACTCGTCCGAATTGAGCACTTTCTGATAGTTCTTATAGAACGCAGAGCGATAAATCACATTATACATACGCAACTCGCTGGACTTGCGGCGTTCCTTGGAATCTTGCAGTTTCTGGAATTCGTCCGAATCACGGAATTTCAGAAAAGACTGGAAAGTCGGATTGCCAAGCGCATACTTGTAGCCTTTCATGCGCATGGACGAAGACAGACGCTCATAGTCCGCCATCTTACGGCCTTCTTCCGTCTCTTTGTACTTACGTTCAAGGAGTTCGCGTTTTTTCTCTTGGAATTTAGGATCTTCCACAATTTTCTCCAACTTGAGATACTCTGCCAATTCTGGAGATTTCTCAATTTGTCGCCAGCGATTGACACGTTCTATCATGTCATGAATAGATTTCTCGAATTGCTCTGTCGAGAGCATTTTTCCGGTTAATCTGGCAGTAAACAGGTTCATATCTTTTATTTTTTAATATTATTTATACAAGTGTATAGTTCAGCAAGGCTATCTACGAAGATTGGCTTGAAGCACTGCTCTTGGGGAATAAAATTCAGCGAACGCATCACTTCTATCTGTTCCTTGAGTGCATTGTAAAATCCGTTATAGTTCACCACAAACAGCGGCTTATTATGCTCTCCGACTATAGCCGACGATGTTGCGTCCATCATTTCATCCAGCGTACCGTAGCTTCCCGGCAAGCAGACGATGATATCAGACAGGTCGCGCATTAGTTGTTTACGCTCTGACATATTCTTCACTTCGACCAATTCGTCACAGTTGGAAGCCAGCCTGCCTGCAGCAATGATACGAGGCGGGATAACACCTATCACATACGCACCTGCCGCTTTTGCCGCATTGCTGGTGCGAGTCATCAGACCGCCTGTAGCGCCGCCATAAACAAGCGTGTCACCTTGTTCTCCTATCCATGTGCCTAACGCATCGCCTAAGGCAAGATAGTCGGCAGGAATAGCATCTTTAGCAGAGCAGTAAACAGCTATTTTCATTATGCATCAATATTGGCGTAAGTTGCATTCTCTTCAATAAACTCACGACGAGGTGCCACATCATCCCCCATCAGCATAGCAATCGTACGGTCTGCCTCAGCAGCGTTCTCTATAGTCACTTTCTTTAGCAGACGACGGGCGGGATCCATTGTTGTCTCCCACAACTGTTCATCGGACATTTCACCAAGACCTTTGTAACGTTGGGTCTTGATTTGTTTCTCATCACCATTACCATATTTCTGGATGAAGTCAAAGCGTTGCTGATCGGTCCAGCAATACTCTTTATAGTTGCCTTTCGAGCACATATAAAGCGGAGCCATTGCGATATAGAGGTGTCCTTGTTCGATAACTTCTTTCATATGACGGAAGAACAGGGTCATAATCAGTGTTGCAATATGTGCACCGTCCACATCGGCATCAGCCATAATAATTACCTTGTGGTAACGAATTTTGCTTAAGTTAAGCGCTTTCGGGTCGTCTTCGGTGCCGAAGGTGATGCCCAGAGCGGTAAAGATATTACGTACCTCTTCACTCTCAAATACCTTATGCTCCATTGCTTTCTCGACGTTCAGGATTTTACCGCGCAATGGAAGAATAGCTTGGTGAACGCGGTCACGTCCTGTCTTTGCGGTACCTCCGGCGGAATCACCCTCTACGAGGAAGAGTTCGCACTCGGCAGGGTCTTTCGAAGCGCAGTCAGCCAATTTACCAGGCAGACCGCCACCGCTTAACGGAGATTTACGGAGCACACTCTGACGGGCATTGCGAGCTGCAATACGGGCCTGAGCTGCCAATATCACTTTCTCTACGATTTTCTTGGCATCATCGGGATGTTCTTCCAGATAATAGGTCAACGCTTCGGCAACTGCACTCGATACCATACCTGCTACTTCGGAGTTACCGAGTTTGGTCTTTGTCTGTCCTTCGAACTGTGGCTCTGCCACTTTGACCGAAATGACAGCGGTCAGACCTTCACGGAAGTCGTTAGGGTCAATCGTGGAGTTTCCGTCCTTGTCTTTCAGTTTGGCTTTCTCCAGCAGTTTGCTGTCCTCTGCGTATTTCTTCATTACACGCGTCAAGGCTGCGCGGAAACCGGCTACGTGAGTACCGCCTTCGATGGTATTGATATTGTTCACATACGAATGCACATTCTCATTGAAGTCGGTGTTATAAATCATAGCCACCTCTACCGGTGTGCCATATTTCTCCGTATTAAGATGAATAACTTCGCTGATAAGCGGAGTACGGGTCTGGTCGATATAACGCACAAACTCGCTCAATCCCTTTTCGGAATAGAACTCTTCACCTTTGTATCCCTTGATATTCGGTAGCGGATGACCTTCCGAATCTTTCAGTTCGGGATCAATCTTCACGCGTTTGTCTTTGAGCACGATACGTACGCCGGCGTTCAGATAAGCCAACTCACGCATACGGTTCGCCAAGATGTCATACGAATACACCGTCTCGGTAAAGATAGTATCATCCGGCCAGAACTGCACAAAAGTACCGGTTTTACGTTGCTCCCAGTTACCGATAGCCTCAGCCTCGGAAATAACATGAACAGGAGCTAAAGGCTTACCTTTCTCATAGTCCTGGGTATGAATCTTACCGTCACGGTAGACTTCCACGTGCATTTTCGTTGAGAGTGCGTTCACGCAACTTACGCCTACCCCATGCAGACCGCCAGACACTTTATAACTATCCTTGTTAAATTTACCGCCGGCGTGCAAAACCGTCATTACCACTTCCAACGCCGAGCGATGCTCCTTGGGGTGCATATCCACAGGGATACCACGGCCGTTATCCTGAACGGTAATAGAGTTATCCTCATTAATGTGAACTGCAATCTCCGAACAGAAACCCGCCAGAGCTTCATCAATTGAGTTATCCACCACTTCATACACCAGATGGTGCAAACCGCGACCGGAGATATCTCCGATGTACATAGCAGGACGTTTACGAACTGCCTCTAATCCTTCGAGCACTTGAATACTCGAGCCGTCATACTTTTCTTTTTCTTCCATTTATTTTATTCTTTAAATATAGTCGGATTTTAGCTCGTACGCGCGCGTATATGTACGCACACGATATTTAGGCTGCAAAGGTACATAAATTATTTCAAATACGCAAATTATCTTGCATTTTTTTTTATTTTGCAAGATTATTTTACATTTTTTCGCTATTTATTCTCGGAAAACCGGCTATTCTACCACTTCTCCCTTTAACGTGGCAGCAGAGGCGGAAGTAATGCGGACTTGGATAAATTCGCCGATATGCCGTCCTTCTCTGGGGAAGATAACTGTCTTGTATTGCGATGTGCGTCCGAACATCTCATCCTTGCTGCGTTTGGAGAATCCTTCCACTAACACTTCACGCGTTTTGCCTATTTCGCGTTGATTGGAAGCGAACGACAATTCGTTTTGCAGAGCAATAATCTCATTAAGACGGCGTATTTTCTCCTCTTCGGAGATATTATCCGGCAGGAACCGGCTTGCGAAGGTGCCTGGCCGTTCGCTGTACTTGAACATAAAGGCGGTATCAAACCCCACTTCACGCATCAGGCTCAGTGTCTGTGCATGGTCTTCCAGCGTCTCATCGTGGAAGCCGCAGAACACATCCGTGCCGATAGCAGCATCCGGTACGATACGGCGTATGGCAGCTATACGGTCCAAATACCATTCGCGGGTATATTTGCGATTCATGGACTTTAAGATAGCGTTCGAACCGCTTTGCACCGGCAAATGGATGAATTTACATATATTATCGTGCTTGGCAATCACTTCTAACGTCTCGTCCGACATATCTTTCGGGTGTGACGTTGTAAAGCGGATACGCATATCCGGAACGGCATCAGCCACTATATCAAGCAGTTTTGGGAAATCAATCTCATTGAAGCGATAGGAGTTCACGTTTTGACCGAGTAGGGTTACCTCCTTATAGCCACGGTTCTGCAAGTCCCTCACTTCCTGCAATATAGACTCCACATCCCTGCTTCGTTCGCGCCCTCGCGTATAAGGTACCACGCAGTAGGAGCAGAAGTTATTGCAACCGCGCATGATACTTACAAAGCCCGAAATCGTTTTGCCTATCCGCGCGGGAATGATATCCCGATACGTTTCTGTCGTGCTCAGTTCGACATTAATGGCTTTGTGTCCCTGCAACGACTGTTCCAACAGATTAGGGATATCCAGATACGAATCAGGTCCGGCAACGAAATTCACTCCATAGGAGTCTATCAGTTCCTGCCCCATCCGTTCTGCCATACAGCCGATTACACCGATAACGGTCTTGCGTTTCTGTTTGGTCAGAAGGGCTTTGACTTCCTGCAGCCTGTGTTGTACGGTTTCTTCCGCTTTCTCGCGGATAGAGCAAGTATTGAGGATGATTATCTCAGCCTCATTTATATTGTCCGTCAACTCAGCGTCCGTAGTCTGCATAATGGCAGCAACCACTTCGCTGTCCGCCACGTTCATCTGGCATCCGTATGTCTCGATATAGAATTTCACTTTTTTGTCAGATATTCATGCATCGCAGCGGCTGCTTTACGGCCGTCAGACATTGCTAGAATGACTGTTGCACCACCACGTACGATGTCCCCTCCTGCGAATAAGGCGGGAATGTTTGACTGCATAGTATCTTCGCTCACCACAATGGTTCCTTTTTTAGAAATATCCAGTCCTTCCACTGAGCTCGGGATAAGCGGATTAGGACTTACGCCGACTGCGACTATCACAAGGTCTGCCGATACCGTTACCGTCTTACCTTCTACAGGAACCGGACTGCGGCGTCCGCTCTCGTCGGGTTCACCCAACTCCATCACTTGAAGCACAGCCTCGCACACACGACCGTTCTCATCGGCATGATACTCAATCGGGTTATGCAGCGTCATGAACTCGACGCCTTCTTCCTTGGCATGTTTCACTTCTTCCACACGTGCGGGCATCTCTTCTTCGGAACGGCGATAGACGATGGTCGCCCGTTCCGCTCCCAGGCGTTTAGCGGTACGGACGGCATCCATAGCCGTGTTGCCGCCACCTACAACAATCACGTTCTTACCGTACAACAACGGTGTATCGGTGGCTTCGTTCGAGGCATCCATCAGGTTCACACGCGTCAGGTATTCGTTGCAGGACAGTACGCCGTTCAAGTTCTCGCCGGGGATGTTCATAAAACGTGGCAATCCGGCTCCCGACCCTACGAAGATTGCCGCATAGCCTTCCGCCTTAAGGTCTTCGACGGTAATGGTCTTGCCGATAATTGTATCTTTCTTGAACTCGACGCCCAGATTGCGCAGACCGTCAATCTCTTTATCTACGATACGATTGGGCAGACGGAACTCGGGAATACCGTATTTGAGTACGCCGCCTATTTCATGAAGTGCCTCAAAAACGGTCACTTGGTAGCCGTATTTAGCCATGTCGCCCGCAAAGGTGAGGCCTGCAGGACCACTTCCCACAACCGCAATCTTCACCGCACCTCCTACTTTCGACTTTTGACTATCGACTCTCGACTCCACGCTTTCAACTACCGCATGGTCAGCCACGAAGCGTTCCAGATAGCCGATAGCAACCGGTTTGGAGTTCATCTTGTGGTGAATACACTTCGCCTCGCATTGTTTCTCTTGCGGGCATACGCGTCCGCAGACTGCGGGCAGCGAGCTGCTTGCGCTAATAACACGATAGGCGCCTTGAATATCACCAGCCTCGATATGTTTGATGAAGCCCGGGATGTCAATATTGACAGGGCAGCCTTGTACGCACCCCGGGTTGGCACAATCAAGACAGCGTTTGGACTCCTGTAGTGCCATTTCAGGCGTCAGTCCTTGGTTCACTTCCTCGTGTATCGTGGTTGCGCGGTAAACGGGATCCAGTTCGGGCATCACACAGCGCTCGATGGCTGCGCGCTCTTTGGGCTTAAGTGTCTGACGAAGTGCCACACGCCATGCGGCGTCACGCCCTTCTTCTTCACCCGTAATCTCCAACCTTTCATCCTTCAAACTATCCCCCTCCTTTGTATGCGTATTTAGAACATTACTCTCAGCCATTAATCCTTTAAACTTCTCAAAAGCAGCTGTTTCTTCGGGTTTATAGGAACGCAGACGCGTCAGCATCTCATCCCAGTCCACTTGGTGAGCGTCGAACTCGGGTCCGTCAACGCACACGAAACGCGTCTTGCCGCCAACGGTCACGCGACATGCACCACACATACCCGTTCCGTCGACCATAATGGTATTCAGACTGGCTTCCGTCGGTATATTGTATTTGGCGGTCGTCAGTGCCACGAACTTCATCATGATTGCCGGTCCTATAGTCACGCATTTATCCACTTTCTCGCGGTTAATG
>CAMOJP010000001.1 GCA_946617165.1 uncultured Bacteroidales bacterium | reverse complement strand
TAGATGGATATGTATCAACTTTTGCATAAAAATTAACTTTTTTAATATAGTTCGTCCATTACCCCGGCATCCTATGCCGGTCTGTTATTACTTCTTCCTCTTTCAGGCGAGTGTCACTTGCCGCTTTCTTCATTTTCTTTGCATTTTCTTCTACCATTTTCATCATTTTTCCTCATTTTATCTTCCATTTTTATTCCAAAATCCTTGCACATTCCATTTTTTTGTACTACTTTTGCACCCTCATTCGTTTCCGCCAATTCCCGACGGTCACCCGACGGTCGCCCGACAGTCACCCGATGGTCGACCGACGATTGAAAGACGATGAGGTGTCTGTCAATCGATAGTGAATCGACGGTCAAATATACTTTAACTATACTACAAGTATACTACGACTATGAGACACAAAAAATCATATAACAACTAAATATTTATCATTATGGCAAAAGCAGAAAGTGTGAGTCCGATTGCCCAAGTGCACGGCAAAACAAAAAAAGACAGTCCCGGCTATTTCTATGTAGACAAAGCCGGAAATCAATTCTACCGCGACCGCGTAGAAGGTTATCAACGCAACCAGTCTCCACGTCAGAAATGGAACTCGCTCGCCTTCGCGGCAGCACACAAACAGATTCGCGAACTCTGGACTACCGACGAGCAGATAGCACAGGCAACTGAAGAGTGGAACGCTGCAATGCGGATTGGAGCGAATAATCTTCCGTATTCGGATCCTAAAAAATGGAAGTTCGCTATGCTCCAACACCAGTGGAAAGTAGAACATCCTTTTGAGCAGTGGTATGCCGAATACCTTGCAGAGATCTCCGCTACAGCAACCGAGAAGACTTCTTCTGAGGATGTCTCCGATTATATGCTCCGTCATCAGGCAGAAATCCTCGAAGCCCAAGCTGCTGCTCTCCGCGCCCGACTCAAAGCACGCCACCAACCACAACCTGCTCAAACACCAGATCCCGAGACTACTCCAACCACATAAGCCACAAAAAATGCAGCTCTTTACACACACACGGAGCTGCATTTTTTGCTAAACTTACATGAAGTATTGAAAAATACATCACTCAACACTCGCATAGCCCTTCTAGATGTAAATTTATGGATTTAGAATGCCGAAAACCAAGCCAATCATCCCATATGATTTGGACAGGAACTTCCGCATCATTAAAATACGTAAACATTAACTCCTGTTCAAAGTGACTTTGGGGTTCTATGTATGAAATGAGTAATTTCTGTTTATCCGAATTGTTAGGATGTTCCCACCAACAATCTTCAACAGGATATTTCATAATTTGTACTGACACATTCTGAACAAAATTTTTTCCAGAGTTAAAAATCTCTATATGGTTAAAATTGTTCCTAACTCCCAGATTTCTAATACAAACTGGAGAAAGAATCTCCTTTGTCGATTTGCAGACATTTTTGAGTACACTTAGTGCTCCGCTTACGCCAATTATATTTTCCATAAACATAAACTTATTAAATTTGGCGCAAAGGTAAAGCTTTTCAATCAAACCACCAAAATTTTGGACAAAAAGTTAGTGCACACTTTTGTGCATTAAGTAGGCAAACATTTGATGTTTTGGCTGTCTACGACATTATTTTTATACTCCAACTTGTTACTAACGAACTTTTTGACCACTTATTGTAAAGGCTTGGATTCCTGATAGTATATAAACATTACCATCCCTGATGAGTTTTTGTGTAGGATTGGATGGATTTACATAAACTTCAGATGCCGCTGTTGTTTCTGAAGTGTAAATAGCCTCTATCTCTATCGCCCCATCAATATACTCTGCCACCGGACGCCAGCCTTGGAATGTGAATCCTTCTATATTTGGAGCCTCAGGTATTTTTAGAATAATGGGATAACTGAGTATAGTATTTCCATCATTTCCATTCTTGAAAGTAATTACAATATTCGTCTCTTCTCCGATTTCATATAAAGCATTTACGGTTAAATCGGATTTTACATGGTCAAATTTTTTATCCCATCCTTTGAAGGTAAAACCTTTACGATAGGGATTAGCAGGCGCAGTAGCTGAAGTGTTCCAGTCTACACTATCAGACTTCAGCACTTCTGCATCCCAATCTACAAATCGAACTTCATAGCGGTTTATCCTGTATTGCGCTATGACAGTCATATCTTCAGAAACATTATCAAAGTCTTTATCCCAACCGATAAATGTATATCCTTCACGTATAGGGACTTCAGGCGAAGTTGCAGATTCTCCTTCATCAACATCAACGCACGAAAGAATTGTTCCGTCCCAGTCGACAAAACATACCCTCAACTGACTGCCAATGGCTCTAATTTCGAGAAAGTCTTCCCACCAAACTGAATTGGCATATGTATCAATGCTTTCTTCTGGTACATATAACTTGCATTTAGAATTACGTATCCCACAATATCTGGCATTTTCGGGAGGTATAGTTGCTGCAACCGTCAGTTTGGAAATGTTTGAACAATAACGGAAAGCATTACCACCAACTGAAATAGTCGTGCTAGGTAGCGTCACGCTTACCAAGTCTTTACAATTATGAAATGCATATTGACCAATATATTTAACTCCTTCTGGAATCACCAAATCCGTCACCTTTTCTCCACTCAAGTACAAACTTTTAGCGTAATACAAAGGATTAGTAATGGAATCAGATGTGTACGAATAGAAACTAAAACTGATACTACTCCATGCTCCTATGTCAGCAATATTTACTTTTGTGATTTTTGCGCAACCGCTAAATGCCCCATACCAAACTTCTTTCACACTACTCGGAATAGTCACAGTCGTGAGTGATGTACAATGACTAAAAGCAGAAATCCCTATAATAGAGTCTCCTTCTTGAATTACTAAAGTTTTCAAATCTTCACAATTGATAAATGCGTAGTTACCAATAACTTTTACATTATCAGGAATAACTAAATCCGTCAAAAGTTCTCCATTTACATACATATGCTTTGCATTAGTCATTGGATTACTTGTAGCTCCATTATAATACTTATCCCAATAAAAATCAATAGCACACCATGACGCGATATCTGTAATCAATACGCTATCTAATTTCTCGCAACTCTTGAAAGCGCCATTTCCACTTTGCAGAATACTTCTTGGAATATTTACTCTCACAAGATTTGTACAATTCTTAAATGCCTCATATCCGATAGAGGTCATACCTTCTGGTAAATATAGGTATTTAACATAGGACTTATACTGTTCAAAAGAAAACGGTGATGGAGAATTCATCTTCCCAAAACCTTCAATCACCATAGTGCTATCCCGTGTATTAATACTCCAAGAAAGATTAGTACCACAAGTACCCGTTTGAATAGCTGCATATGTAGATGAAATAATCATCACTAATGCGTAAATAATAGACAAAATTTTTCTCATATATATATTAATAATTAAAAAAATGAGCGCCCCTTATCCTTCTTCGAGGCTGTAGGATAGCCCATAGTAATGATAAGTCACGCTCACACGTTATGCGAGCGTTTACTGACTTATTCGACTTACTATTCAAAACTTCCTACATTCCGAAGAAATCAAATAAATCGCAAACGCGAATTAACTTTATGTCACCCCATTTAACGTCTAAGGTCTGACGAAATCAATTTTGCGCCGCAAAATTATATCTTTTTTTTGACATATGCAAATTTAATTTACTTTTTTCTCACATGCACAAGAAAAAGTGCAGAATTTATGATTTTCTGCACTTTTCTCCTTTAATCATCATTGATATTCGGTTGTATCAGTTGTGTGCGCCAGGACGTGAAACGCAATCGGATAGGCAGTAGCCATCGTTCAATGCGCTGCGCAAGCGGTCGTTCGCCGTCGGGCACCATCTCACAAGCGACCTGCTCAAACGTCTTCGCATCGACAGCATAATAACGCGAGTCGGTGGCAGTATATTCGGTAATCGTCCAGTGGAAGAGGTCACCGACAATAGTTATCTGCATCTGCTGCGGATCGTACGCATCGATACCGACCAAGACGGTCTTTCCATCTCTCGTGACGGCGAAGAGTTGGTCGTCATTAGATACTACCAAACCTATCAACTGTCTGTTCGCCGGCTCTACCGTAAAGACTTGCTTCCAGCCGTTTATATTATCGGTCTTTATCTCACGTACCCACGGCACTCCCTTAACCATCTTGAGTTGGAAGAGTCGGTCATTAGCATCGGTGAGCAGGAAACCGTTGTCGTAGTCTTTACGTGTAGAACTATTTCCCCAGATGAGTTGCACTGGGAAGGTAAATCCGTGTTTAGTCAATTCGCGTGTGAAGCTCACGCTTTTAGCCCGATTGATGGTGTTCGTCTCGCAGTCGATGAACTCTAGCCCATCTTTGGTTAGCCGGAAAACATCCGGCGGCAAAGTTAAATCCACTCGTCCCGAAGCCGACTCCAACATCGTGTATAATCCGACAGCCGGTTTGTTAAGTTGCTTTGGGGATGTCTTGAAGTGGAAACTGTTTTGTTGAATCAGTTTAGGAGTTAGCGCTACGCCATACAGCGAATCGGGTAGTCTTCCTTCTGCTACTAATTGACGGAAAGCAAAAAGGGGCAACAGACTATCTGCCTGTGTTTTGCTAAACTCCTGCCCGCGGAAATCTACATAGCGTATTTGCTTATTGCTACTCTCGAAGCGAATAAACGTACTATCTAAACACGAATACACAACAAATGGCATTTTGTCTGTACGTGGTATAACTAATTCGTATAGTGCAGGTAGCAACCAAGCTATCACAATTAGCGATAGAGCGATGATAAGGTATTTAATATATCTCATTGTTTTCCAAGTTTAAAGCGATATATGGAATAGAAAGGCAAGCAGGCTGTAGCGACTAACACTACAAGCAGCCATGGCCACATAGTAATATAGCACGCAGGTTGAGTGGTGAGGAAACAGAGTGCTACCAGTGGCGCGCCAATTAGGATGTTCACACAGCGCATTTTCCAAAGCGGTTCCAATAGGCACCATGAAGTAACATTATAACCGATGAACCCACCTATGTACCACGGTAAGCACGTAATAAATGTTCTCCAAACCAGTTCGCGTGGGAGCCATAATTGCTCAGCAATCGCCAGAACAACTGCATCAATGCTGAAAAGGAGAAACAAACCTATCAGGCTGCTCAAAAGCATAATCCCGATAGATTGGGAATAATCAATGGGTAAGTGCAGGGTCAAGCGTATTCGTTTATTTTGCATCTCCGGTAGCCATTGGCACAAGGCAATGCATATACCTGTGATTAAGGGCAAGTACGTTAATTGGTTAATCATTAGTACATCCCGACTTATCATAGTTGCCCATGTCTCTATGGTGCCGGCTGACAATAGTGTAGCGCGTAGTGCGAGGAGGAGATAGGTTATCAGACCAATATGTATCACGAAGGCAAGGCACCATACAAGGCGTAACTTGAGCCATTCTTTATAAAATATTGCGCGTACCATAATTAGTATTTACCGGTTAAATCAATAAACGTATCTTCCAAAGTTTTTTGAGGCGTAATTAGTTCGCTTACAGGACATTGTTTGAGAATATGTCCATAGTCCATGATGATGCAATCGTCCACAAGTCGCTCCAAGTCTTGAATGATATGAGACGTGAGGAACACTGTTTTCTCTCCGCGTTTGCAGAAGTCTCGTAAGTATTCAACAAACAGCCGTCTGTAGCCAGGGTCTAATCCTAATGAGAAGTCATCCAGAATGAGCAATTCGGGATCTTGCGCCATCAGTAGTCCTAATGCCACTTGGCTCCGTTGTCCGTTCGACATCTGACTGAGCAACTGATAATCCTTAACTTGTAGTAATCGCATCAGTTCATAGTATGCGTCTCGGTTCCATTTAGGAAAGAATGGAGCATAGAATCGCTCTATTTGTGCAATGGTCATAAACGGATATTGTACATGTCCCTCAAGTAGTAGTCCTATTCGAGCGCGTACTTTGGAGGGCATCGTACGTATATCATAACCTAAAAGTCGGCATGAGCCGGAGTGAGGCTGAATAAATCCTGAGAGGATATTGATTGTGGTTGTCTTGCCGGTGCCGTTTTTACCTAATAGACCAAGTATGCGTCCCCGTGGTACGGAAAAAGACATGTTCTCGTAGATAAGTCGTTTCCCGTAATAGTGGGTGACGTGGTCATATTCTATCATATTTGTATCCATAGCGACTGCAAAAGTACTGCTTTTTTTCCAATTAACCAAGCCTATACCCCTAAAATCCCAACTAATGGGGATTGTGCAGGTGGGTAAAAAGCAGTACTTTTGCACCGTGAAAAAAAGGCTACTTTTTATACTAATCTTTTGCGGACAATGGCTCTGGGCGGCGCAGCCGGATTCGTTGCGATTAGATAGTGCCCAACAAGCGCTATTGGATAGCATAGATAAGTTGTTTACCATTCAGGAAGTAGTAGTGACGGCAGAAGAATTGACGGGGCATAGTAGTGCCAGCGTGATAGGTAAAGAGGCGATTCAGCATATTCAGCCTTCCTCCTTCACAGATATTCTCCAGACGCTTCCGGGTGGTACGACAAAAGACCCTAATCTGACGAATGTCAATACTATTCGCCTCCGAGAAGCAACGAATAGCGCGAGCAGTAGCGATTATGATGCTTCGTCTCTTGGAACCTCTTTTGTTGTTGATGGCGCTCCTGTTAACACCGACGCCAATATGCAATATGTCCAATCTGACGTCAGTGGAGCAGACTCTAAACGCAATAGCGTGGGAGCAGGTGTCGATATGCGAACTATTTCGACCGATGATATAGATAAAGTGGAGATTATTCGAGGGATAGCAGGTGCTGAGTATGGGGATGTGACATCCGGTGTCGTGAAGATTGAGCGGACAAGTAAGCCGACACCTTGGAGAGCACGATTTAAGGCAGATGGATTTAGTAAGTTGCTCTTCTTCGGTAAAGGAATAGGATGGAATAACGAAAAGACGGTGCTTAATTTTGGAGTGGATTACTTAAATGCCAAAGCCGACCCTACCAACACCTTGGAAAATTATCAACGTATCACTGCCTCGGTGCGTTTGCAGCAGAAGTGGGAGATTAATGCCATTCACTTACGCTGGCAAAGTCATCTTGATTATACTGGTAGCATTGATAACGACAAAATAGATCCTGATATCCATTATAACCGTGAAGACAGCTACCATAGTGAGTACCATAAGCTAAGTTGGAACAATACGGTTCGTCTCAATCAAGCAGGTGCCGAATGGTGGCGTTTGAGCTTACAGGCAAATGTGTCGGGAGAAATAGACCGCATAGAGCAGACCCGTTTTGTCCAACTGACTACGCCTAAGAATCCCGCAATAGACAATATGAAAGAAGGGGAAGCAACCGTGAGACTGCTACCCTATAAATATACAGCGCAACATACGGTAGATGGGCTGCCACTAAATGTGTTTGTTCGCCCTAAAGCCGAGTTTTATTTTTCCACGTGGCATTTAGAGCACAAGGTGAATATGGGGGTTGAGTGGCGTTATGCAAAGAACTTCGGTCGCGGGCAGGTGTATGATTTGTCACGTCCCCTCAATTATTCCTCTTCGCTACGTCCTCGGGCGTACTATGATATACCAGCGACGAATCAGTTGGCGTGGTATGTGCAGGATGATATTACGTTCCCTATCCAAGAACATTTGAGCTTGGATATTAACATCGGTCTACGTGGCACGTCGCTTCTTGGTTTAGGAAGTAACTATGTTATTAATGGGAAGTGTTATTTAGACCCGCGTGCGAATTTTGGTTTTAATATTCCATTTACAAAAGGAAAGTTCTTCGTAGCCGCCGCTGTAGGGCAGCATACCAAAATGCCGACGTTGCTGCAATTGTCTCCGAACTTGCTTTATATGGATTTACAGGCCCCCGATGTATCTATTGCTCCGACAGACGAAACTATGCAGATATACACCCATATTGTTAACCCGACCAACTATGACTTGCAGCCTGCACGAAACCTTAAATGGGAAGTGCGTGCGGGGTTTGATATACAAAAACACCGATTGAGTATCACCTATTTCGAAGAGGATATGCACGATGCCTTTCGCGGTTTGCTGCAAGTGGAACCGTTTCAATATACGATTGGTGCCAAATCTTACAAACGGTTATTGCCTTATTCAATGATTTCCAACGGTAGCCGTGTTTACAAGCAGGGTGTGGAGTGGCAATACCAAAGTCCGCGTATTCAGGCTATATGCACTCGATTTACGGTTAATGGCGCCTGGTTGAGAACCACTTATAGCAATAGTGAAAAGATGTTCTCCACAGAGAAAAGCCCCGGCGTCGTTCAGGGAGTCAATGTGCAAGACCATTATATAGGCCTATACGACTGGACGGAAGGGTATATTCGCGAGAGCTTGAATACCAATCTCGTTGCGGATATCTATATTCATAAAATCGGACTCACCGTTAGTGCTACATTGGAGACGACGGTATATACGGCGTCGAAGACCTTAGAGAAGAACGGACGACCTATTTCCTATATATCGTCTGAGGATGGAGTACTCCATCGCTATGATGCTGCGGCGGAGCAGGATGCAATACTTAAGACGTTGATTTTTGATTATAATAGCGGACAATTTGTGCGTCGTACGGTGCCTTTTGAAGGCTATCTGAACCTGCGCGTACAGAAAAGTATAACTCGTTTTGCTAATATCGCGCTATATGTCAATCGGTTATTAGATATCCTTCCTGATTATCAGGTAAGTGGTCCCAGCGGTGGACAAGTGACTATTCACCGAACCGCAAGTCCTTATTTCGGCATGGAGATAAATTTGAATATATAAGATGAAATGTAAAGTTATTAGTATGGGTTTCATGGTGTGCATGCTGTTGGCAGCATGCGAACCTTCCTCTTTGAACCGGACTGCACGTGTAACGGTAGTTTTGCAGATGGAGCAATTGGAGGATGTGTCGCATATACACATCACGGCTCATGACGTCAATATGAACAAAGATTATACGGATAGTACGTTATCGCTGACTATTCCCATTGGGTATTACGATTGGTCTATATCGGCTGAGAATAACGGCAGAGCTATTCGAGGGTATCTACGCGGTGTCGTAGTGTCGCAAGATTGTTCAGTCACTATCCCAACCGACTATATGAGCACAGGGGAGGGTGATTTCGTGCTTGCTGAGATTTTCTTTGCGGGAACAGAGACTCCGGAGGGCAAACGGTACATCGGCGATAAATATTTCGTTATCTATAATAACTCCGAGGACACTTTGTCAGCCGATGGATTGATTTTAATGGAGTCCGACCTGAACTCCGTGCAGAAGTATAAATTAGACTATGACTTCCGTAGCGAGTATTTTGCAGTCGATGCGTTGTATCGTGTTCCCGGAACGGGTACAACCTATCGCGTCGCACCCGGGAAGGCATTGCTTATTGCCGATAACGCGATGAATCACAAGGAGGCTAATCCGAACTCCTTTGATTTAAGTGAGGCGGATTTTGAGTGGTTTGACGTCTCATCAAGTGCCGGTGTCACGGATGTGGATAATCCGCAAGTGCCGAATATGGATAAGTTGTATTGTTATACCTATACGATTTGGGTGCCGCATAATCAGGGACATAAGTCCTTTGGCTTGGCGCGATTCCCCGAAGGTATGACAGCGGAGAAGTACTTCGCAACGGATACGTATTACCTGAATTATAAGTATGAGTTAGTAACCTCAGCCGGTACGTTCTCTCAGTCCAAGAAGTCGTATGTTATCCCGAACGAGTGGATTGTGGATGCGGTTAATCTCTCTCCCTCGGAGACGTTTCAGTGGTTAACCTTTAGCCAAACTCTTGACGCAGGTTATACTTACGTGGCACCTACGGGTAGTGATGTCACGCGATTTGGCAAGGCTGTGCGTCGTAAGGTACAACAGATAGTTAATGGACGGCGTTTATTACAGGACACGAATAACTCTACTGACGATTTTGAGCATGGAGTACCTGCTAATCCGAATTATTTCAAATGAGTATATTATTAGTCATATTAACAGCATTGGTTACCGATACGGCTCGGACTGATTTGACATTATCCGGTCACTTCGGACAGGGCACTGAACTCTATGAGGGCACACAGATTGGTGGCTTTTCCGTTGAGGCTAAGTCCATATATGATATTACTTCGAGTAGTCGTATTTTCGGCGAGGCGTCGTATCACTGGGAAGATTGTAAGCAGACGCGGTATGTGGATAATGCCGACTACCGATTAGTTGCTCCTTATTGGACAGTCGATAGTGTAGGAGGGGATATGCGACGCGAGACATATGCTTTTTACGGAGGATATAGAATGTTTAAGAACCATATCTTATGGCATGCCGCATTGCAGTTCCGCGCAGAGCAGAGTTATCGGATGCGTGACCCGAGAGCTAAGAATAAAGTTACTGATTTGCGTGTAGAAGCGTCTATCGGGTACCAGTGGCAACAATATGCCCTCAGCCTACAAGCGTACGGGGGTAGGTATAAGCAGAATAATGAGATACGATTCTATTCCGAATTAGGTGAGACCACTATCTACCACATGGCGAATGATACGGAGCCCTATGCGCGCTTCTCCAGTAATAATAAACTCAGTTACTACACCGGCTACCGCGCCGGAGTAGGCGTGCAACTTCTGCCTACCACCGGTTTCATGGCAGGAGTTCAGTATGATTGGTTCCGGTTCAAAAAAGAACTCTCTATCAACACTCAAGTTCCAATAGCAGCGCTTACAACCCACACCCTTTCTGCGCAGATAGGATATGTGGCTACGCGTTGGAGAGTAACCGCTACTGCCGGAGCGGAACTTAAACGTGGTGAACTATATCTCTATGGAGATAATGCCAATAACTACTACGAGTTGCTATTCATTGTGCCGAATTATAGCAAGAACTTGGTGTTTGCCCATGTTTATGGAGACTATCGTTTACCATTGCCAGTAGGAGATATGCTCTTTGCTGCAAAAGTGAACTATGACATGTTCTTGCAGCGGGTAGAGGAGGGAGTTCAGGTGCAATATACTTTCCCGCTCAAAAAGCGTTACTCGTGGTTAGTTCGTGCGCAAGCCCGATTGACACAGTTTGATAATGCACACGCTTGGCAAGTAGGACTATCAACCGGTTTAACGTTCTAATAAGACTTATTATATAATTTGTCATTTGTAATATGTAATTTTTAATTTTAAATTATGAAAAAGATTCTATTTATCGTTGCAGTGGCGCTGGTGGCGTTGACTGCATGCCAAAAAGGGCAAGTGAAAGAAACAGTCTATTTAGTGGACGAAGTGTTTGTACATGGTGATTCGCTCGTGGGCGATACCATCTCGGTAGAAGGTATGTGTTTGCATTTGTGCAAGCATGGTGGTCGTAAAGCGTTTTTGCGCAGTAGTGATCAAGGTGAGTTTATTCGTGCTAATGCTGTTGCCTTTGAGTCTTTCGCGCCTGAGTGCGTTAATAATGAGGTACGCGTGCGCGGCGTGTTACGCGCGTTGGAAGTACCGGTAGAGGTTAAAGAAGCAGAAGAGTCGCACGAAGAGGGCGAAGAGGTTTGCTCGGTCTGCTCGACTGTTAAGAAGTTCTACATCGATGCCGATTCCTACCAAATCATTCTCCCTGAGCAGTAATTCGTCATTTTACATTTTTAACTAAACAAGAGCCGCACGTCAAACGACGTACGGCTCTATCAATTCATCAATTTATCAATTCATCATTCCATTAGTCCTCCAGCGACGTTGTACACTTTTCCATTGTGGCGGATAAGCAGTTGTCCGTTTTGGATGAACTTCTCTGTACGTGTAGCTGGTAGTTGAATGCTTTCAATAGCGGTTGACGGGCTCTTGGTGTTCAATGTAGCAAGTACGCTGTACCAGTTTGTTATGTCTGCGAAGTTAAAGGTCTGTCCTAAGAGCAGGTAGTCAGCAGCCGTTCTTGCGCGGCATCCAATAGCTGTTTGTGTAGCATCTGCATTGCGTGCTACGCAGCTGATAGTGGACGAACCGCCACCTGTACCCAACGTATCTATGCTGACCAAGGTCAAGTCCTCATCGTAGTTGAATGCCATCTGGATACCATTTAGCGTCTCGTGGTTATATGCAATGACACCTGTAGCGGTTGGGAAAGCCGCAACGGTGATGTTCAGAGCGTCGTTAGCTGCGGCGTGGATATCGGCATTGAGTGCCTTGCCATTCGCTTGGTTGATTACATAAACGAGACCATTGTTCATGTTGCCGGAGGTAGAAATAGTCTTTTCACCGATAGTGATACTACCTTTGCTGATACCGCCGCAGATGTAAATTCTGCCTTTTTCGAACTTGGTCTGTTGGAATTGCAGGTTACCTTTTATCGGGTGATATTCGATAAACTCACGCTTTAGGTCTGTTCCGTAAGCAGCAGCATAGATACCGCTCTCTGTACTGTTTTTGTAGGTACCAACCACATACAGCTTGCCGTTCTCATAGTGCATACTAACAGGGCGGTCGTAAACTAAATCGTCGCTATTGATTACGTAGGCGAGATATTTCATGTGGCTGTCGTATTTGATGATAACGGTGTTGCAGTTGCTGCTCTTTTGCTGTGCATTACCATTCCAATTGTTCGGACGCATTGCGATAGTGTCCATCCAGGTAGGGAAGAGTGTGTCAGCTTGATAACCGGCGAGATAGATGTTGTTTGCTTCATCTTGTGCCAGTCCTGCCCAAGCGTATGAGTCGTTAGGGTCTGCAGTCATTGTGGAGGTGCGCTCGTAACTGGCAGTGATGTTATTGCTCTCGGTTACGAAAGAGGTGTTGTCGTGCACGTTGATAAACGTTACGTAACGACCTTTCTTATTGCGCATCTTCTGCGCAAAGATTGCTCCTCCGTCTTTGGTAGCCATATTGACACTACCACCGAGGTCAAACTGATACGTCGTGTCCGGAACAGTCCATAGAACCGTACCTTCTTTGTCCACTTTTGCCATAAAAGCATTTGTGAGCGCTTGTAAGCCTAATTTACTTGCCGTACCTCCTTGATAGGTATCACCATTGAAATGCAAACCAACTTCATCCTTGGAAGCCGTAGAGTAACTGGACAGCAGTAGCAGACTGCCGTCAGCATAGTAATCGAGGTTGTACAATTGCGTTTGTCCTTTGGTAGCGTCTGCTTGTTCTGCAACTAATGTTTTGAAATAGCCAGGTTCTGCTGCCTGTGCCATTACACTCAGCCCTAAAGCTGCTAAAAAGATAACTTTTTTCATAAGCATAATAATTTAGTTTATAATTTGTATTTGGTATTTATTTCCAATTAGGCTATAGCCATTTGTTTTCGACGACAAAATTACTACTTTTTCCCCATCCTTGCAAGCCTATACCCCAAAATCCCAACTATTTGGGATGGTAGAAAGCATTAATAATATAGAGAAAAATGGAGGTTGCTATTGACAGGCTAAAGTCTCGCAATAATCCCGCAATAATCTGGCAGTTAAAAAAAACAAATTAGGAACAAAAAATGGAGAAAAATGCATGTTGATCTGGCTCGAGTGTGAGGATACAACCATTCTACATCCCTAAAAATAGTGATTTTGGGCTCCGCATTTGGCTAAACCGAATATTTTTACTACTTTTGCAGCCAAATTACGATTCTACTATGTATAAAGCTACGGATAAGATATGCGACTTGATGGCTCATGAGGAAGATGCTATTCAAATCATCAGTCGCTTTGGTTTGTCGATGGGAGTTGGTGACCAGACAATATCACAAGTGTGTGAAGCTCATGGAGTACATACCCCCACTTTTTTAGCTGTAGTTAACTATAAAGTGTTTCACCACAGTGTAACGTTAGATGAGATAGATATACCTACTTTACAGCGTTATCTTCATAATGCGCATACTTATTTTCTTGATTTTCGTTTGCCTCGTCTGCGCAGAGCGCTTATTGAGGCCATTATTCCAGCCGATCCGTCCACAAAGATACCTAATCTTATATTGCGTTGCTATGACGAGTTTGTTGAAGAGATACGTACTCATATTGAGCATGAGAATGAGGGACAGTTTGACGAGCATGAGCACGATGACCAAAGGATAACTGATAAGCTTAGTGAAATAAAGAATTTGATTATCAAGTACTATCCCTCTTCCGGTACATCATTTGAAGGAACGGTGACCTATACACTCATTAGTGTTATGAGTGAGTTATGGCATACGGAGCAAGACTTTTCAGACCATTGTGCTATAGAGGATGATATCTATCGTCCGGCACTAACCAAACTTAAACCGCGTAAGAGCCGTCGTCAGCAGATTCAGGAGACAGAAGAATTAAGTGACCGTGAACGCGATGTGTTGATACAGGTTGTGCGCGGGTTGAGTAATAAAGAGATTGCGGATGTGTTATGCATTTCTACTCATACTGTAATCTCCCACCGCAAGAATATTACTCGTAAACTCAATATTCATTCCACGGCAGGTTTGACCATTTATGCTATTGTTAATAAGCTTGTTCCGATTTGATAAACGATAAAAGCAACCACCCAAGCTGAGATTAGGGAGTGGAATACAGTGAACCATGCCCAACGTCTTCCTGCTTCCCGTTTTAATGTCGCGATTGTAGCTATACAAGGGAAATAGAGTAAGACAAAGAGCATAAAGGAGTAGGCTGTAAGCGGTGTGAAAGCGGATAATGTGGCATCTCCGCCATACAGAATCCCCATGGTGGAGATAATAGCTTCTTTGGCAGGCAGGCCTGTCAACAAACATACCGACATTTTCCAATCAAATCCTAACGGTCGAACCAAGGGTTCAGTCCATTGACCTATCATTGCCAAATACGAGTGCTCCAAGTCCATAGAGTGGGAGGGGAAGTATGTAAGTCCCCATATGACAATACTGGCCCATATAATGACTGTTCCTATCTTTTGAAGATAATCCCATAGTCTGTCCCATACATGAGTAGCGATCTGTTTGAGAGTCGGTTTGCTGAATTGAGGTAGTTCGCTGACATAATCCCGTTCATGTTGGCGGAACCACTTTGTACGTTTCATTATTAAGGCAAAAAGGATGCTGAGTGCAATACCAATGGCGTAGAGTGACATCATTACGAGTGCCTTATGGCTTGGAAAGAATGCACTGACAAATAGCATGTAAACGGGTAGTCGTGCAGAGCAAGACATAAACGGAATCATGAGCATTGTGAGTGTACGATCCTTGATATTGTCAATGTCTCGTGCAGCCATGATAGCCGGTACGTTGCAACCAAACCCAACCAGCATAGGTATAAAACTGCGTCCATGCAGTCCTACAGCATGCATAATCTTATCCATAAGAAAGGCAGCACGAGCCATGTACCCAGAGTCTTCCATAAGAGCCAGTAGAATAAATAGTATAAGGATATTCGGTACGAATGAAAGTACGGCTCCAACGCCTCGTACGATACCATCAATAAACAGACTGCTCAGCCAACCTTGTGCCAAGACGGATGAGAGCCATTCGCATAACAAATCAATGCCATTTGCGATCCATTCTTGCGGGTAACTGCCAATAGCAAAGGTTAATTCAAAGACGGCGTATAATATAGCAATAAGAATGGGGAAACCAAGCCATCGGTTGGTTAATACCTTATCTAAGCGGTCTGCAAAACTATGGTTGGTATCATTAGGCGCATGGTGCAGTGTCTCTTCCAATGCTCCGTGTATATATCCCTCAATACTGTCAATGTGTATGGGGCGGAAATTATTCGGCATCGCTAAGACGGCGTCCTTGTCCTCTATCCGTCCGATGCGCACCCCCATCAGTTTTGAGAGTAATTCATAATCCAGCCAATGCTCCGTGGCTAACAAGTCTTTGTAGTGAGTAAGTAAGATAACGAAGTGCTGCCGCTTGTCCAACAACCGGACTGCTTGTTGCAGACCTTCTTCCATGTGACGTGCATCCACTTCTACGATATGAATGCCATTTTCTATGTAGTCAGTACTATAAGCCATGCTTTTTTCTTTTCGGACTGCAAAAGTACTGCTTTTTGCGCATTCCCACAATACCTAAAAATAGTTAAATCCTTCGGGGGCCCCGACACAACTCTGTTGTGGTGGGGAGAGCGGAGGCACAAGTCGCCCGTTTATTTAACGGAGTGGTATAAACCTTTGCGACTTGTTGCCGAACGCGAAGTGACCCCGCTGGGACTCAAACCCAGGACCTTCAGAACCGGAATCTGACACTCTATTCAACTAAGCTACGGGGCCTTGTAGTGGTATTTATGTTTTAGTCTCGTCTTCCTCCGAGGAGAACGAGGATATAGTATATTAGCGTTGCGAGCGAGGATAATGCCGCCACAACATATGTGTAAGCTGCGCTATGTAAAGCAGAGGAAGCCATTTCGGTAGTCTCCCGGTTAGTGATACCGGCTTCTTGTAGCCAGTTTACTGCGCGCTGACTTGCATTTACTTCTACGGGTAAGGTGATAAAAGAGAACAAGGTAGTGAGAGCAAACAAGCATATACCGGCAATGAGCAGATAAGGGAATACCTCCACCAATAAAATACCTCCAAGCAGCACCCAAGTCATCCACGTATTTGCAAATGTTACGACCGGAACTAATGCTGAGCGCAATTTCAGAGGTGCATAGGCACAAGCGTGCTGTACGGCATGTCCGCACTCATGAGCGGCTACCGCTGCGGCCGCTACATTTGCTTCGTTATAGACGGACTCTGACAGATTAATAGTTTTATCTGCCGGATTGTAATGGTCTGTGAGGTGTCCTTTTATGCACGTTACTTTAACATCCGTAATGCCGTGGTCACGAAGCATTTTTTCCGCTACTTCTCTACCACTAAGATTGAGCGGCACTTGTGCATACCGTTTCATGCGGGACTCCATCATTGCGCTGACAATCCAACTTGCCAAAGCGACTCCTAAGAAGAGTATCCAATAGAGTAGATTAGGGTTATTAAGGATGGTTTGTTCCATAATTATTCTTCTTGTTTTTTACCGGCGTTCTCTTTTGCCAACAGGCTGCGACAGACTTTACATTTACCATAGACGGTCAGTGTATAGTGTTGCATGACAAAATTAGTGAATGCTTTGTTATGTATAGCTTTAGTGATGTTGTTGTCTTTCAGTTTTGTAATGCGTCCGCATCTTGTGCAGACTATTTGTATGCAAGTATGCTTCTGGAAGAAGAAGTCGTACTGTCTGTATTTTTTATCTACTGCTTTTCCGACGCATTGTAGTATTTCGGCGTGTACGAACGTGTCGATAGCGTTATATACGGTAGGTCGGCTGATGCCTCGTTCTGCTGCTACAGTTACCAATCGTGCTGTTGAGATAGGAGTCGGTTCGTTGCAGCATATCTCCAGTACAGCGTTGCGTTGCGGTGTCATACGCAGATGATTACGCGTAGCGTATGCCTTGAGTTTAATCATCAATCTATCATATGGATTGACAGTTATCATTCAATCGACTTGATATAAGCACGACGGCGTTTGTGGTACTTATGTTCCAAAAGCTGGAACTGCTGTTGGTTTTTAGTATTTGTTTCCAAGATGGATGTGGTGTCAAGCGTCTTCACACCGTATTTATTGAAGTAAGGTATTTGGTCTGCGAAGAAGAGACTATTGATACCTTTGTCCTGATAGTCTGGTCTAACTGCGACGAGTAGCAGGTCGAAGTGTTTCATGTGTTTCGCTTTGAGTGCGCGCAGGATGTGGAACCAGCCGAACGGGAAGAGTTTACCTCCGCAACGACGAACGGCATCACTTATATCCGGCATACCTAATCCTACTCCTACGATTTCGTTCTTTTCGTTAACAATAATCGTTACAAAGTCGAAGTTGAGGATAGGGAAGTAGATATCACGATAGTACAATTTCTGTCGTTCTGTCATTGGCTGGAAGTTATACAGTTTCTGGTACGCTTCGTCCAGGACGTCCATAAATGTATTTCCGTACTTGCGTACGAGCTCTTTTGCGCTATGGACTTTATCTACTCGAACGTGGCTGCGCTCTTGTACTATTCGGGCAACGCGAGCCATTTTTTCGGGTACTGCATCCGGGCACGTAATGAGCATTTCCACCCAGTCAGCGTCCTTCGTCAGGCCGTATGCCTCCATGTGCTTGACGTAGTACGGATAGTTATAAAGTGAGGCAAGCGGAGCGACGTAATTATATCCTTCGAGGAGTAATCCTTCGTGGTCCCAATCTGTAAATCCGACAGGTCCGTTCATTTCGGTCATGCCTCGTTTTTTACCCCAATCAGCGACGGCGTCGAGCAACGCGCGACTTACTTCGAGGTCATCGATAAAGTCCATCCAACCGAACCGAACGTGCTTTACCCCCCATGCTTCATTGGCTTTGTTATTAATCAGTGCTGCAATACGACCGACGATTTTATCATTTTGGTAGGCTAAGAACAGTTGGAAGTCGCTGAAGTCCATAGCCGGATTTTTTTTGCGGTCAAATACTGCCAACTCGTCCAAGAACAAGGGCGGACAGTAATAAGGGCAATCCTTATATAGATTGTTAGCAAACTCAATAAAGCGTTTAATGTCTTTTTTACTACTAATAGGTCGTACTTCTACTGCCATTTTGTTATTGCGCAATAGCGCGTTATGATTAGTTAGAATCTATTATGTGGAGATAGCGGGATTCGAACCCGCGTCCAAACAAGGAACCGATATGCTTTCTACACGTTTATCTTGGCCTTGATTTTCGAGCAGCGGCAAGACCCAAGCCACCAACCGTTGCCTTATCTGCTAAAGTTTTCGTTATTGCATCGCAGCTTGCACTAACTATCCTTGCTATTTCCGCACCGCTATATCCTATAAGCCGCAAGGCTTGGCTTGGAGCGATGTCTCGTTTCCGCACCTTGTGCCGAAATGACGCCAATCTACTATACTTCGATTAAGCAGCGAGAGCATAAGAATTGTTGCCAGTTAATTGTTTGGATCCTAAGTACGAGCGGTATCCATGCTCGACGTGCTTACACACCCTTTCTACTTGCTGTCAAAACCAGTTATCCCCAAAAAGCGTGCAAAAGTACTGCATTTTTTGCATATATGCAAATAAAAAGTGCAGAATTTGTGATTTTCTGCACTTTTTGTTGTTAGTGTAATAACGTTATAATGTGATAACGATTTTACTTTACTTCTTGTCCAACGGCATTGAAACTCTTGCCGTCGTGGAGAATCAACAATTGTCCGTCTTTGATCACTTTTTGATTTTTGATTTTTGATTTGTGATTTGTTTGGCTGATAGCGGTCGGTTTAACCTGGAAGGTTGCGGAGAACTCGATATCGCTGTTGACAGCCACGGTGCGTGTAGCATCTGTGTTTTCGTCGTTCCATTTAACGAACTCATAACCTTCGTCCGGTGTGGCGGTCAGTTCGATCTCGTTGCATTCTTCCTTCTTAGTGTAAGCAATCGTTCCGCCTTCGGTCTGCTTGAGCGTTACGTTATAGACGAAGCCTTCCTCAATCGTTGTGAACGGATTAGAGAATGTTGTTGCAGTAGTGTAGTCTGATAACTTGCCGCACGGTACGACCAACGTAACGTCTTTTTCAGAATTAAGCTGGAGTTGTGAGCCAATAACATTAGGTACATCTTGTGCCTTGCAGATAATCTTTTCCAGCAAGGGGTATTTGTCGCTTGCGCTGTTAAAGGACATGAACTGATAGCTCAAGGCTTTAATCGAAGCCGGCAGAATCACCGTTGTCATCGTTTTAGACCCCTCCCTTGAATAACTGATACAAGCATACACAATATTTACGATGCTATCCGGAAAGACTACAGTGTCGGCTGTGCCCATGTATTTAATGGCTACGCTGTCGATAACCTTGAAATCGCCTTCTTGGTCGTTGATAATCTTACTCTCGTTGAACGAATCCCAGGCAATACTCATCACAGCAGAGTTCTCAAACGTAACGGAAGCCAGTTGCGCGCAAGAGCCAAAAACGCCATTAGTCAGACCTTTCAACGAAGTGGGGATGAATACGCTGGTAATACTTGATGCATAGAATGTATTGAGTTCCGTATTGGTTATTGTATTAGGGATAACCAAGTCGCTAATTGCGGTATTCTTATAGAAAGCGTGAGAACCCAGATATTTGGTTTCCGGCAGGAAGTCCGCGGAAGTGAAGGCTTTCTTAGCGGGGCAACGGAATAGAGTTTCTTTGTTTTTTGAATAAAGCACACCGCCTACAACCGTGAAGATCGGATTATCGTCTTCTACGATAAATGCCTCCAGTGAGCTCAAATCTGCATTCCACCAATTAACTTTTTTGGTTATAGAGTTAGGCAGAGAGAGCGTTTTGGCGTTACCGAACTTAGGTCTATCTGCTACTTCTGTCACAGTGAATGTTTGTCCGATATATTTCACGGTCGCAGGGATAACGAGGTCTGTACCCTCTTTGAGGATATGTCCGGTTTCAGTTACTCTCACGGTCATGTTCGGTGCGAGCGCTGTCACTTCGTATTGGAGAATATCGTCGCCGGAAGCAGCTTTGAATTTCTCACCTACTTTCGGCTGCTCGTGCACGAGACGCACAGGATAACCCGTTTCTCGAGTTCCCGGAGCCTGCGGATTGCAGAAGGTCGCCTCGAAGGCCAGTTCGTACGCCTCGATATCAGTATCCGATGTGGACGACCAGTAGAAACCGGCAGAGTTGTCGCTATACACCACAGTCCCCAAACGATAGCCCGCATTAGGCAGGAAAACACATCCTTTTGCTTCCAAAGCCGTCCACTGATCTGCTGTACATGTTGTGGTCGTAAAGGACGCACTCCCCTGATTGAGAGCTGCAACGGCTGTGAATTCACTTGCAGCAAACGTGCCACCATCCGGGAAGAGAATAACACCTTTAACGGAATTAACCGTTGCCTTGGCAAAACGGATATTAGCATTTTCGGCTACGGTAGAGGCCTTAGCGCCGGTGCGGGTATTAAATACATATACCCACTCGTCTTTAGTCAGTGTGCGCCAACCGTCTCCTATCCGTTTTCCCCATTCTATAAACTCTCCTGAATATAGACTGGAATTCTCGCTATAGTGGATGCCAAAGAAATTTGCAACAGTGCTCCAGCCGAACAGATCTACGGTACCATTTTCACCGACTTTGCCATTACCGCTGATCATCGTGTTGGCTACTGCATTTCCGACGTAGTCATACTGATGTTCCGCAAAACCCCACGTCCAGTTCTCACCGAGGTCAGCGGTCGTCGCCTGCAAGTTACCTTGCGCGAAGGCAACTGTTTTGTCGTCTGCCACAGAGAAAAAACCTGGAACGATGTCGTTGAGGGCATAGATGGTCATTGAACTGACTGCACATAGCAGCGAAAGAAGAAGTTTTTTCATAAATATTAAAATTAAAAATTAAGTTAATAAGTCATTCCGCGTTGCAAAAGTACTACATTTTTTGCATATATGCAAATAAAAAGTGCAAGTTTCGTCAAAACCTGCACTTTTTTCTTAGTCGAAAGTCAAAAGGTGCCTACGGGCACTCCGATAAATGTCGAAAGGAGCCTACGGGCACTCCGATAAATGCGAAAGCAGTTGTATAGTTGAGAGTCGGAGGCGATGTAATTGGTTGATAATCATGGTTAAGTCGGGACATGGTCCCGCTGTGCATACATTGAGCATACATTGAGCATACATTCAGCATACATTGAGCATACATTGAGCATACATTGCCAACGGGAGGGGAAGTGGAGGCGAATGGGGTAATTAGAGGATGGTGTTTTTTGGGGAGAAGATGAATTAGAGGATGGTGTTTTTGGGGGAGAAGATGAATTAGAGGATGGTGTTTTTGGGGGAGAAGATGAATTAGAGGATGGAGGTTTTTGGGGAGAAGATGAATTAGAGGATGGTGTTTTTTGGGGAGAAGATGAATTAGAAGATGAAGGTTTTGGATTGAGTGAGGCGGAGATGGTACTCGCTGCTACCCATGCCGTACCAGATGCCTAATCCGTTATTGATGTTGCCGGGTAAGTTCTTATAGACGGTCATAAAGAGGACGCCCTGTGTAAGACTTTGTGCGGCGAATTGGTCCCAATAGTCGTAGGCGGTTTGGTCTATCTGTGCTATTTTGATACTATATCCTTGTTCGTCCGATTTAGGGAATGCCATTTTCGTATTAATATCTTTCTTGTCATTATTGTTATCAAATCCCAATTTGCCGAACTTGGGGCAGTAGATGGTCACAGTCATTTTTCCGTTTTGTGCCTGTTCGCCCGAGAATACTCCGAGGGGGCACAGTTTGTATTGCCGTTCATGAAGCAGTTTTGCCATAAGCAGATAGCGGGAGTCGTGCTTCACGCCGCTTATGTAGCCTGTGAGTCTCATTAAGTCAGGTTCAATTTCTTGTGCTCTGATGGAGTCGAAACGTGCAGTATTCGGTATGGTAGTACTTGCCGTTGCGTTGTATCCCTGATAGGTAGCGTGCAGAGTATATGTTTTTCCCACAACACCTTCCAATTCTGTTGTAGAGTATATATACGGCGGCATATAGTTAGTGTCCAATCTGCCGGTCAAGATGACGGAGTCCGTCCCGTCAAAGATTGTAACGCGTCCAAAGGTAATGAGTTGTCCTCCGATAATGGATTGCAAGGAAGCCCGTGATTTGCTGTCTTCGTCCACTACGTATGACTTATGTAGCATAACGACGGGTGCTTTCCCCGCTTCAATCCATCCTTCTACGATAATTGATGGTGGCGGTAGTTCTTCCTTTTTGCACGCGAAGCAGGCTATTCCTATAAGTATAAGTAATATGTAGGTTCTAAAATTTGCCATAGATACTGATGGATGGTATAATGGTTGACAGTGAGGAGCCGTAGATAGGGTGTATATTCTGCCGATAGACGACGAACTGTGCGTTTTTCTGGTAGTAAACGTTATAAATAGAGAGGTTAATGCCTAATTCGTGTTCGTTTGTTTTTATGATGTCGCAAGAGCAGGTGAGGTCTAACCTGTGATAGACCGGCATATGAGCTCCGTTAAAGTTGGAATACCGGCAGACCATTCTGCCGTTGATGAGGTATGCCTCCTCGGCTTTGGTATATGGTAATCCGGAGGCAAGGACGAACTGCCCCCCCACGCTCCATCGTTTACAGAACCGTCCGTTAACAACGATATTGAGGTCGTGCCGTCTCTCGTGTGAAGCGGAGTAGATGTAATCGTCAATACCTTCCAAGTCCTTGAACTTGCGTACAGCCCAACCTAATGAGTATGAAATATGTCCAGTAACAGCGCCGGTATTTTTACGGAGCATCAGATTAACTCCGTAGTTGCGTCCGTCTCCGTTCATTAAGTAGTCCTCATATCTAAATCCTTTATTGATAAGTTGCAGTACATTACCAAAAGACTCCACTACACCGTATAGTTGTTTGAAATATCCTTCGGCTCGCAAAGAGAGCATGTCGTTCAGGAAGGTAGCGGTATAACTGAGGCTGACGGCGTGTGCCCGTTCGGGTTTAAAAGTAGAGTCAGCGCAGATAAAGAAATCGGTAGGCAGTCCTCCGCCGGTCAGTCCTGCTTTATGGAAGAACTGGCTATACATCCCATAGTGCAGCGAAATCTCGTGGTCATGTGCCGGATAGAAATGCAGTGAAGCCCTTGGGTCTATTGTTCCGAACCATTTGTTACTGTGGTACGCCGAGTTATGCAAGCCGATATTGTACGCAAACCACGCTGTGACATCATGCCGAATGTCCGCAGAGAGGGAAACTTCGTCTCTGTGTTGGTACCTCTTTTGTTCCGGCAGGCGTATGTTAAGTCCCTGTTCGGCAAATTGCAAGGGGTAGGAGAAATAGTGTGTGTAGTCAGCACCTACGTTGAGCAGTACGTTTTTGTGTACTCGTAGTGACAGTCTGTTTTTCAGGTCTAAGGAGGCAAAGCGGTCTTTTGTTTGTACTGCGGACTCGTTCATGTCCACATTTATATTATTACCGAATCCGGAGAATGATACCGTTGTTTGCCATTGTCCTCCCGGAAGCGCATGATTCCACTTGCAGCCCCCCACCACATTCTGCCAGCAGATACCTATGTCCATACCGGTAGTGTCCTTAAGTCCCATCTTATCCCTGCTGTAAAAGCCATATAGGAGTATTTCATCTTTGTCAGTAGGGTGGATGGCGTATGTTAGATTATAGTCCATGAAGTAGTAGTTAAAACTCATTCCGCTTATTTGGAGTAGTTTTCCGTACAAGAGATTGATATATGAAGCTCGAGCAGATATCCAAAGTGCAGATTTTTTGCCGCAAGGTATCTGCAGTGTGAGGTCGCTGTGGACGAGTCCGATGTTTCCCTGTAGTCCGAAGCGTTCAGGCTGCCGGTGTTGTGTTTCCAGTTCAAGCAGTCCCCCGATACGGTTTTCCGCTGTACCGATATGCTCCGCCTGCTCGAGTGTCATTTTACTGAAATGTTCGGGTATAAAGGTGGAGTAAAGTCCTAAGAGGTGATTTGGGTAATAAACGGGGCTATTATTGATAGAGGTGAGTGTTTGGTAGTCGTCGCAACCTTGAATATGTATTCCGGCTTGTGATTCGCTGTTGGTAGTGACGCCTGCGATTGATTGTACGAGCCTCATCGGGTCGCTTGTTCCAAGGAATTTCGGCATGGCGCTGACATCTGACATGTCCACGACCAATCGTCGTCCTTTATTCTCCACGCTTCCTCCCTGCCGCGTTTGTACGACTTCGATTTGTTCTATTTCTTTTGAATATGTGACTACTTTTTCGGAGGAGTTCTGTATTGAATCCGTAACATCAACAGCTTGCCCCCAAAGAGGCAAGCTGCAGAAATATAAGATTATGAGGCACGAGTGCCTGTTCATTGATTAGAATTCGATATGTTCCAAGCCAAATTCCGAGTCGAGGTCGATATAGGCATTGATTACGTTCTCGGTCATTTGAATCAACGACGAGAACCGGTTCATAGTGAAGTACTCCTCTACGGCGTAGGTTGTTCGGTCTTTAGGGAAGTAGAGGACAGGTTCCGGAGCGTATTTGGTAACAGTGGTATAGGTTTGGGTGTAATAGTTGTAATCCGTGGACTCGTAAGCACGCGGTTGCAGTCTTATCTCCACTTGTACCGTATTTTGATCAGACGGGAAATACAAGCCTCCGGTATATGATTTGTTGAAAGCCTCGCAGAAAGCCTGGCATGAAGCTTTGTCTCCGTTGTCGTCATAGTTACGGATTGTGTTGTATAGTTCGGCTCCGCTTTTAACAGATAGTTTAGCTGTTACCAAGTTCATGAGGTTGATTTGTCCTGAACCGGATCCGATAGCTCTCAGTAGTTCCTCGTAGCGCTCTTCGTATTGTTCGATCCAGTCTTCCCAGTCTTGGTTGTCGCCTTTTTCGATGAGTTTATATTTAGGCAAATCCACGGAAGCGGTGACGAGGTTTTTGTCTCCGTATTTCAGTTCGTAGATAGCGCTACCGTTGGTGCTGTTCACCCGGATGTCGTACTTCATGAGTACGTTGGTCACTTTGAGATTAAACAGGATATAGATGTGGTTGTTTTTCACAGCCTCCAATCCCAAAGCGAGGTTGATGAGTTCTGTGTTTCCTTGTTTGAGTGATACGTATGTGGTAGCGGGTATGTCCGCTTGGATTGTTTTGTCGCCATCACCGGAGTTGAAGGTGTATTGATATGAACTTGTTTTCCCTTCACCCCAAGCGCGCAGGGTACAGGTATTTCCTTTTTCATCGCGGAAGGTAGCGGTGCAAGTTCCGTCTGTACTGCGAGTATAGTTGATGGTCTTTTTCTGCTCGTCGATTACGAAGTTGTATGCGCAGTTATTAAATGAGAAGACGATCATATCTCTGACTGTAGGGATACGAGTTCCGTTGGTCATTTCGATGAGTCTTTTAGGAGCGGAGAAGAAGTTCTCATATCGTCCGTCGTCGATGTCTGCGAGTTTATCTCCGATAGCTTTCCAGTCGTAGTTTTCGTATTTACGATAGAGTCCGTCCGCGAGTTCAACAGCGGGTTTTTGGTCAGCCGTATTAAAGACTTCAAGAATCTGTTTGCCTGATTTCTCGATGTAGTCTTTCTGTTGTTCGGCAGTCATTGCGTTGGAGTTGTTATCCGCATTGGCGTTAGGTTCTTCGGCTGCATTTTTGTCTTTACAACCGTTAAATGCTACGGCACAGATGAGCGCGATAGCGTAGAATACAGTTTTTTTCATAATGGAGTTAGTATTTTATTGATTTTTTAGCCCTTTCGGGCACGATTATTTCATTTCTCTTGTTTTATGCGGGATAGCGAAACGTGTTACGTTATAGCAGTCGTAGCATAGTGTGAAACGTTCTCTTGCGCAGAGGATAATCATCCCGATATTGAGTTGTCTTCCGCAGCACTCGCAGGTGTAAGGTTCTTTGAGTTTGTACTGCTGTTTGTCCGCACATTTTTTGAGTCTCTCCATGATAGCGTCCTTGTTCGCCTCCCGCTTAGCGATGGTTTCTTTGGTATCCGGGCTTTCGATAGGTTTGTTAGCCTCGGCTTCGGCAGCTACGTTTTTCTGTACATTTTTGACGGTTTGTACCTTTTGTGTAGATGTTACGACGAACGCTTTAGGCATCCGTGCGATGAGGTCTTTATTTGCCGCCCAATCCGAGAAATGGTTTTTCTCGTAGTGTTTAAGTATGGCGTCGGCGTTAAGCGGAAGTTTTGCTCCGCATTTCCGGCAGTAATAGGTTACATCTTCCATAAAATCAGAGTTTTCGCCTGCAAAGATACTGCTTTTTTTTTGAATATACAAATATTTTTGTATTTTTTCGCCAATAGTGGAAAAAAATGTTAACTTTTTGTTGATTTTTGTGAGGTCGATAATAGTACGCTGGAAGTACGCTGGGAGTACGATAAAAATAGGCCGTCAAACGCATTGTTGACGACCTATTGTAGAGGAAAAAACTCTTAAATATCAGTTTGCCTTATCTTTGTAAGAATTTCTCACCGTTGCGGATAACTACACCTTTGTAGTCTTTATCCACTTCGATACCGAGCACGTTGTAGAGTTTGCCATCATTAACGCCTTTTACAACATTACTGATACCTTCGGGTTTCTCTTGTACTTCAACAACTTTGAAGACGAGTTCACGTCCGTAGCGTGCAAGTTTGATTTCGTCGCCTACAGCAGGAGCGTCCACAGAAGTGTCAGAAGCGTCACCCCAAATGTAGAGGTTGTATGCGTTAAACTCGCTCCACCATGTAGCGTCTGATGCGTCGTTGTATGGGTTGGAATCATAGTCCATATCGAACATAGCCCAATCCGGAGCATAGATTTTGTAGTTATACTGCATTGAAACGGTATCATAGAGCAGTTCAGTAGCTCGGATCAATGGAACATAATTTTTAAATGTTCCGTCAGCGTGGCTTACTGAATATTCGTCATACGTTTCATCGTAATCAACTTTTACGTTAATGGTGTCGCCTGTATATTCAGGTTTAGTTCCTCTAAATCCTGCGTACATAGAAGCCATAGCGTGCTCCATTGTATAGAAGGTACCATTAAGCATGATGAACGGATCAAACGCAGCATATTGGTGACTGTTAAGTTCAGTGTCATATACGTAGTTTTGACGACCTCCGAAATACGGATCCAAAGCGCTCCAGATACCAAATCTGTTAGCAGGGCGATCTAAGCCTGTGATTACAATCGAGAATCTGTCGGTGAGCGTTACGCCCTCAAAAATTGTTCCATAAACATCTTGCTCTTGAATTTTGAAGGTAACCGTTTGTCCGGGGTAGTAGTATGTTTTAGCGGTGTCCAAATATGTTGCTACAGAAGTTGCGATAGGTTTGCCGTTCTGGTCTAAAATAGCGAGGCGGAGTGTATCAATTTGGATGTTTTCATATGCAGGTTTGCCAGTGTTAAAGTCGACATTGCATAATGCGACAGTAATATTCTTAACATAAAGTGGTGACATCGGCTTTTGATAGTTAGTCCATAATGCAGCAGGTTGGATAGTATCATAAATGGAATCTAACTTCTCAATAGTTACATTGTCGGCGGCGAATGTTGTATCAATTTGTGCAAGGAGAGCAATCGGTTCTGTACCGTAGATAAACTCAACTCGCTTATTATTTGCATCCAAATTCCAAATAGCACCTTGTCTGTCTCCGTATTTAGGAGTAGAGAACATGGCATTGGTCAAAGGCCAAAGACCATCAGAATTGTAAGGGTTTAACATACCACCAATTGTCCAGACTTCCTTTGTTAATGTATCAGGACGGGCTGTACCGGGGCCATAGAGGAAGAAGGTGTCTTTACCAGCTTCGTTAGTAGCGATTTGCGCCGGCATGCGATAGCTGAACAGATATGCTGGATCTCCGAAATAAGTTGCAGTTAATGAATCAACGAAGTTCATATTTTTATCAACAGTCCAGCCATATCCTTTATAACCACGTTGGTCTAATGAAGTGACGTAGGTAAGAGATGTTGCATTGGTAGCCAAGTTAGGCCATGTCCAATACTCATAACCGTTCAACCAAGAACCAATGACTGTCGGATAATATACATCAAATACGTGAGGAATGAAATTCTCATCATTATTGATACCGCAGAAATACGAACCGATAGGTTTGTAATAGAAAGCTTTAGGCAGAGCTTCTTGTGTAGCTTGCATTGCTTTTGCAACAGGAATAGCCGCACGTTGAACATCATATGTTTTAGGTGCGTTAGCAACTTGAAGCGCTTGTGCGTTAAGAGCTTTAGAACTGCGACTGACTTGAATGTTCGCAGGAAGAACTGTTTGGTCAGTCATTTTCTTTCCGGTGGCGGGGATGGCGAAAACACTAGTTGCCAACAGAGCCACGCTCAAAAGTGAAATCAATTTTTTCATTGTAGTGTTTGTTTTTTAAGTTAATAATTAAGTTAATTATCTTGCGGTGAGTTTCAACCGCTTGTTAGAATCATTTGTACCTGTAATGTATAATTCTTGTGCATTAAGGGTCGATCCGGAAGCACTGGTGACATTAAATGAGCCAGTGATAAGTTCTTTGAGTCGTTGCAGTCCGATAGCTTCTTTCCCGGGTCCTCCTCCGGCTCGTTGTAGGAACTCAAGAGCAGCAGCCTCGGCTCCCGGTTCTCCAGACGGATACTTATAGGAGTAGGTGAGCGAGGTCTCGTTGAGTTTGAAGTCCATAATGAAGAAAGCTTGAGTAAGACCATTAGAACCGTTGAACTCTATATTGAGACGATCTACTTTATAATCAATAGTATCAATATCGTCAATTTTTACGCTATCTACACGTTGCAGTTTGATGTTACTAAGTGAACCTCCTGATGCTTTGACAGCATTAACGATGGTGTTATAGGTTGTTTTGCTTGCAGAGCCCATATCCGTCTTGTTAATAATCCACTGTACGCGGTGGTCCAGTTTACTATTGAGGATTTCCGCGATAGTGAGTGCCGGAACGAACTGCGCATTGACACCGCTATCGGTGCAAATGAGTGCCGTTTGTGTGTCGTTAACCTTGAAGTTAATCGCATTACCTCCTTGTGCTTCCATACCTTTGTTATAGAAAGTGATGACATTAGGACGTATAACGAAAGGATAGATGATGCCTTCTTCGATATTAACGATCATGATGCCGCCGCTATAGTACATGTGTTGTGTATCGCTACCGCTGACGAAGTTAAATTCTGCGCCGTCGTTTTTAGTAACGACGAGGTCACGGAGTTTATATACTTCGTCGAAATATCCCGTCCAGCTAACATCCTTCCCGAGCGGATACAGTTCGCAGTAAGCCCCGTGCTTTTTACCTTTGAGGCGCACTTTTTGCGGCGTAGCCTCAAGGATGAGGAACTCGTAGTCACCGAGATAACCGTCACCGTCGTCTTGCGGGTCAGCCCAAGCGTGTATCACTTCGTTATAGGTGTCAAAAGATAATATAGGTCCGTAGTCAGCGCGTATAGCCCACGTACTTTTGTTATCTTCTTTGTATGAGTTCTTTGTTGTTTGCGGGTTACGTGAAGCGGCTAATACCTGTCCGTGTTCGTCAAACTTGATGAGTACGGTATAACCTGCGCTTACGGGGTTAGGGAAATAGAGCATTTCCCATCCGTTCTCGGCATGTGTAAGTACATCGGTTGCGTTGTTGAGTGCATACTCAATACGTTGCGCAGCCGATTGCTCGAACAGGCTTTCTTCGTCACGGCTACAAGCCGCAAAGACTAATGCAAAAGCTAAGAGTATAATATAACTATTTTTCATATTCGTAGTGATTAAAAGCGTGTAACATTACTCTTCGTCCAAGAATCCGAGACTCATAATCATATCCCAATCGAGGTTGTTCTGGCGTTTTTGCACTTCTGCGTGCATTGCGTCCAAGTCAATTCCCCATTTATCGGCGAGCCATGTGCGGCACATGTCCAGTTTCTGGTTGATGATAGGTCCGCCTACCGGTCCGGCTTTCTCCATCATGTAGTTCCATGCAGTATCGTGTTTAACGATATAGTTAGCGATTGTTTCTACGAAGTCCTCACGTGTCTGGCTACTTCCGTATGGCGAAACAAATCCGAGTTGCCATGCGGTTGTATCTGCGCGGTCTTGCCAACGGTTAGGGTCATAGTCCTCCGGATTGATTTGGCTGAACTCCTTCGGATAGACTTTCTGTTGGTGAAGGATGTGCGAGAACTCGTGGTGCATCGTTTTGAAGATGTACTCGTTAAGTTGGTCGATATTATTGGTCTCCATCCGATTAATCTTAAGGAGCGTAATCTTGTTACCGCCCTCGGCATAACCTAATTTCTCTGTGTGCTGTGACGCCATAATCATGGCAGAGCCTATGAGTTGGATAATTTTCGGTCCGTTCTCTTTGATAAAACCGGGACCTGCAACAGAGTCATAGACGTCGTACCACAGATAGAGTGCAAGGTGTGCAAGCGTATCTGCTTTACCGAGGCTGACGGGAACGACATTGAAGTTAGGGTCGGTACCGTTATCGTCCAGCTTATACAGGAACTCCACGTTGTACTTGTCGGTGTAGTGCACCTTGAGCCATTGGTCAAATTCTTTAGTATAAGCCTCTGTATCCTCAACGGGGTCCACAAAGATAGTGTCTGTAAACTCGTCTTGTTTACAAGATGTAAATCCTACTGCAATCAGGGCAATAAGGCAAATATAGTGAATACGTTTCATAATTTTACTCCTTCTCTAATTTAGTTAAACCCACAGTGAAGTCGATGAAAGGCAGTTTGATATCCGGTCCGTTTTCTGTAGGAGCAGGCGCGGAAACTGCTTCGTTGCTGACGTGGTCACCCATGTTGACACGCGGGTTAGCGGTCATACCCGCCATGCGGACATCTTGTGGCAACTGTATAGCGCGTCGGTCATCGTTCCAAACGAGTGTACGAACAGGTTCTGTACCGCGTTTGTGCGTAATCTCGATTCCATATCGTTTGATATCGTGCCATCTGAGTCCGTCGTGCAGGGTCTCAATACGGCGGAAGTGCAGAACGCATTGTACGAGCGGTCTTTGTTCCGCACTAACGGTGAATTTGGGACTCATGTCTGTGTTATGCAGAGTAGGTGCATAATTCTTATTGCTTGATGCGTTGTAGAAGTTGCTGATTTTAGCAACTGACAGGTTGACATCACCATTAGCCAAAGTGTCCATACGGGAGGTTTTGTAGCTTTGAGCCCAGAGACGCAGGTCGTTAGCCGCACCAGTCAGGTCGTTTTTGAAGATTTTAGCTTCAGCTCGGCAAAGGAGAGTCTCGTTGGTGGTGAATGCACGTGTTACGCCGTGGATAAATCCATATCCGTTCACCTTATCCGTATATTCGAAGAGGTATAAGAATTTAGCACAGAAGCAACCATATTGTTGGTCGTACATCCAGAGTGGGAATCCCGGCCATTGTTTCTTCCAGCATGGACCATCTCCAAGTGTAGAGTAGTCGCTTGCTTCTTTGGTATGTTGATAACGTCCGTAGTCGGGGATAACGGTATAAGGCACTTGCGACATCGTGGTGTAGAGCAGTAAGTTCCATGGTCCGGTCGGGTCAATCCACAGTTTCTGTTCTTGGTACGGGTCACCTAATTCACGTCCCTTAGTTGCATCGTATAGGCAAGCGAGAGTCGTCTGGTCGTCTGTAGTAAGCACTTGGTTAGCGTGGGTGATTACTTGGTCATAGTCGCGAATATAGAGATAGAAACGTGCAGCAAACGCATGTGCAGCTCTTGTGTTGAAGTGATATTTAGGAACGGAGTAGTAGCTGTCATCCACTAAAGGAAGACCTTCCTCAATATCCTTTTTAATAGCCATATACGTATCATAGACAGTACCTCTCTCGTAATGTGGAGCGACGGTAGTCTCCGGCTCTGTTATATAAGTGATACCTAAGTCCTGTTTACTGCGTTCTTCGTCTTTCCAAGCCTGACAGAACACATTAACAAGTATAAAGTGGTGGTAAGCGCGGCTGATAAGAGCCTCACCTTTCTCGGCGTTCATGTTGATGCCTTGCTTTTCCAATTCAGCAATAGCTTGAAGGGCTTGGTTACAAGTTGCGATAGCTGTATAGCATGCATCCCAGATATATTTAGGAGAGTCCTGGTTACCGTCGGATTTGATGGTTTCCCAAGCAAATATCTCGTCATACATCTTATCCAACGGGTTGAGCGCGTAGCAGTGTCCGGTAGCATCAGGTGCGTTGTTATCCGCGACTTGGTCGGAGGAAAACTCGCAGATAGCGCCGGAGTTGGCACGCGTATATGCACTAACAAGCAGTAGTTGTACTTTCTCCTTGGAGTCGATGGAAGCACGCATGTCCGGGTTCTTGTCTAAGAAGTTACAACCCGTTAAAGCGAGCGTCAATGTAGCAAATACAAATATATTAATCTTTTTCATATCTCAAGCAATTTTAGAAACCAAGTTTAACCGTTAATGTAAACTGACGAGGGTTCGGAGAACTTACACCACCGGAGTTATAGAACTCCGGGTCACGTCCGTTCAGTTTTTTATCTGCATAAGCCAACCACAGGTTAGTAGCAGTGAGCTTAACGCCGAAGTTTTGAACGACTTTCTGTTTCTCCAGATATTTTTTAGGCAGGTCGTAACTGATTGACAACTCTTTGAGGCGGATGAAGTCACCTTTGGCAATACGCTCGGTAGAGTAGTTATATGCAGAATAGCCCCAGTAGAGGTTGTCAATTTCCTGATACTGACGTTTGGTAGCGATAGTCGGGATAGTGGTATGCGCTTCGTCGCCAGGCACAACCCAACGGTTCTTCATCTCCTTCATACTTGCGGTGAGGTCGCTGTATTGGCTGCTATACACATAGCAAAGCGGGTCCAGACGAAGTACATTACCGAAGCTGTAAGTGAAGAATACGTTCAGCTTAATACCTCTCCAAGAGAACGTGTTGCCAAACGAACCTGTGATAGTCGGGTCCACAACACCTTCGTATTTCAGCCAGTCGATATCCTCATATTCTTGGAAGTTAATGAGGTCATACGAACCGGGACCGGCAGTCACTTTCTGCTCTTTATCTACGTAGAATGTAGGAAGACCTTCTTCGGTCAGGCCGGCGAACGGAATACTGAACATAGCTCCGACCGGATAGCCCTCACGACGTGAACCGCTTGAACCTGAAACGAGTTCGTAAATCTGCGGTTGGGACTGCAAACGGGTGATTTTATTGTCCGCCCACGAGAAAATCCAGTCGGTCGTCCACTTGAAGTCTTGGTATTTGACGTTTACAGTGGAGAGGGTGAACTCGCAACCGGTAGAACGCATGGTCGCATCGTTAGCCAGTTTGGTAGTCGAACCACCGACCCCCATTGTCTGTACCAGACCAATCAAGTCGTAGTTATTACGCAGATACCAGTCGAACTCCAGGTTGATCCGGTTATCTATGAAACCGAAAGCGACACCGATATTCAACTCATGTTTCTTCTCGTAAGTCAGTTCTGAGTTCTCCAAGTCATAGAGCTGGATACCCGTCTCAGAAGCGCTTGCTGTAGGACGGAACGGTGAGTAGCTGGTGAAGATGGCGAGTGAGTTACTAACACTTGCCGGTCCGCGGTCAGCTGTCAGTGAGTAGCTGGCCTTCAAACTTGCGTAGGTCCACCACTTGTCAAATGTAGGCTGCCACCAACGCTCTTCGTGTGCATTCCATGCACCACTGACATTCCACGTAGGAAGCCAACGGGCGGAAGTCGATTTACCCAACTTGTTCGTTCCTTCATAACGGATTGTACCGTTGATGGTGTAACGTCCTTTATATGAATAGGTTGCCATTCCGAAGAAGGCGAGGTTACGGTAGTATGTGAAGTCGTTAGAGTAGTATTGGCTGTTCTCTTCCTGACTCTGTTTGAACAGACGGTAGTCGTTATAAGGTACACCACCGTTCTCATATTGGTAACCCCAACCGCGGAACCAAGTGTATTGGCGGTCGGTTGAGTTCAATTCACCACCACCGAAGAGGCTCAGGATGTGGTCTCCGTTAGCACCGAGGTCAGCGTTATAGCTAACCGTACCGCGGAAGTCCGATGAGAGCAATGAATACTCAGTGAGGTCGTAGATACCGCCTTTAGGCATAACGGTCTCAGGTAATGCCAATGGGTTATCCGGATCCGTGTAGAGGAAAGTGTTACGTTCACGAACCGTATTATCCTCAGGATCTACACCGGCACGATATGCGCGAGCCTGGTTACTCTTATCTTTGATGTTGTGCTCTTGACGGCTCATCTGATAACGTATGGCAGCAAGGGCATTGAATTCCAGTCCGCGAATAGGTTTGTAGTTCAACTCGCCTTGGAACTTAAGGTCCGTTACCTTAATGTCAATGTAGTTTTGCTCCAACTCGTCATTAATATTGAAGTCGCAGTAGTTGCGGCGATAGTTCTCTTTAGGATCCATTACGCGGGCAGTGTTCATAGCATATGAGAACGGGTTGATATCGAACTCACGGCTAACGGCACCGGAAATAGGGTCTGTCTGTGCTGCAATCGTTCCGGGAGCTTTTTGCTTACGGTAACTACCCATGGTTGCAATGCTGGCAGTCAGCTTCTGTTTGGATGTGCTTGGCAAAATGTCGAAGCTGGCGTTCATGTTTCCAGTGAAACGGGCCATTTCGCTAGCTTTGTACCAACCCGGATCTTGCATAGCAGAAAGGGATGCATATACGCGTGCGCGCTCTGTACCTGTTGAGAAAGAGAGCGAGTGGTTGTGCATAACCGTGTGGTTGAAGAGCTCTTTGAACCAATCGGTATTACGGAACTCGGCTTTACGGAGGTAGTTATTCTTCGCGTGAATAGTGTTCTCCAAACCGACACCGCCACCTTCTGCTTTACCGATTAACTCGTACATCTTACCGTATACACCATAGTTCTTGGCAGACGACAGGGAAGAGTACTCAAGCCAACCTTTGCGCTCCAGTTCTTTATAGATACCCATCTGTTCTTGTGAGTTACAGATGTTATAGTCTGAGTAGGAAGGCAGCATACGATATGTCATCTCACAGGAGTAGTTGAGGCTGGATTTGCCGGCCTGACCACGTTTGGTAGTAACGACGATGACACCTGCCATAGCGCGCGCACCGTAAATAGAGGTGGCAGAACCATCTTTCAAAATTTGGAAGCTTTCGATATCTTCGGCATTGATACCTGCAATAGCACTGGCTATCAGAGTCTTGGCATCACCGCTGCTGAGGTCGTCGGCGCTCATCTCGACAGCATCTTCCAATACAACGCCATCCACTACCCACAACGGTTTGGATGCACCATAAATAGAGGTGGCACCACGCACGCGAATCTTAGGTGCAGTACCAAAGGTACCACTAACGTTTTGCACGCTCACACCGGCAGCACGACCTTCCAGGCTACGGCTGACATCAGCCATACCGGACAGCATCGTTTCTTCTGCCTCCAACTTCGTTGTAGCACCGGTAAACAGACGCTTGTCTTGCTTAACCATACCTGTAACGACAACTTCTTCGATTACTTCGGTGTTCTCCACCATAGTAATCTTCATCTTGGGCTTGGCCGCGAGTTCCTGGTTCTTCATACCTACGTAACTGATTACAAGTACAGCTTTGTCAGGAACGTCAAATTCAAAATTACCATCAAAGTCGGTGATAGTACCGCTTGTGGAACCCTTTACCAGCACACTGGCACCAATAACAGGCTCCCCCTTCTCATCAACGACTGTACCGCTAACGTGTACATTTGCCATCGCGGCAATACTGAACACACATACGGCCAAGAAAGTAAATAATTTCTTCATTTTTAGTACGTTTGGTTTATACTTAACTAATTAATTACCATTTTGTCCATTCTCGCACAAATACGAAAAATCGCGCAAAGGTACAACAAAAATATTAATTACGCAAATATTTTTATGAAAAAGAGTGCAATTATGTCATTTTTTTACTTTTTTTGCCATTTTTGTGACAAAATTACGCATAAAATAGGGTAAAAATGTGATTTTGTGCAAATAAATCGGCGGCAACATCTTGCAAAGTGTCAGCGGAGACATTTTCTATCTTTCGGAATACTTCCTGCCAGGTGAGCGCTCGATTGTGATAGAGCATGGATTTGCCCATAGCGAGTACGTTGTTTTCTTGATTCTCGGCTGAGATTGCCATTTGCCCGTGGAGTTGCTGAATGGCGCGATGCAACTGGAGAGATGTTAGCTTGTCGTCTCGAAGTCGCTGCAGTTCCTTGCCGGTTAGCTCCATGCAATGCGACAAGTTCTGCGCCTCGCAGGCGAAGTATATATTCCAATACCCGGTATCGCTGAGCGGAACATATTGGGACTCCACGGTATATACAAGTCCCTTTTGTTCTCGCAGACTGAGGTTGAGGCGTGAGTTAAGACTTCCGCCACCTAATATGTTATTAAGCAGGTAGGCCGCCAGTTGCCGTTCGTGCCCCAACGGATAGGCCAAACCTCCAAGCATGACATGTACTTGGTGAGTGTGTCGCTTAAAGGTCTGCTCGCAGGGCTCGACAGCTGAGATGGGTTGTCTGGTCAAGAGACAGGCTGGCTGTGAGGAAAGAAATACGGAGTCGAAGGCTTTCTCTACTTGATGGCATACGGACTGGAAGGACATCTTGCCTTGACTGAATACCACCATACGGTCTAAAGTATAGTGATTGGCCACCCAGTTTTTCGCGTGCGCAGGCGTACGTGATATATTATGGAGTGTCTTTTTCGTCCCTAATATAGACATCGCAATCGGGTTGCCGCGGAAAATAAGACTCTCAAAATCATCGTAAATCAGTTCGCTTGGACTGTCTTCGTAACTCTCAATCTCGTCCAAGATAACCCCGACTTCTTTGTCTGTCTCATGTTTCGGAAAGGTCGGCCTGAGCACCATGTCTGCCAATAACTGGAGCGTCTGTGCATAATGTTCGACAGGCGTTGCGGCATAGAACGTGGTTTCTTCTTTCGTGGTGTATGCGTTAATCTCGCCGCCGATACCTTCAATCTTATTGATGATTTGTCGGGCGGTGATGTTATCCCCGTGCGGTGTGGTGCAGCCTTTGAAAACAGTATGCTCCACATAATGGGCTATGCCGTTGAGTCGGGACTCCTCGTCGCGGGTGCCGGCACCTACCATAATTCCTACGTAAGCCACCTCGGATGAACTCTGGCGATGTACAATTTTTAGTCCATTAGGGAAAAATTTGTAAAAAGTTGTATCTTTTTCTTGCATAATTCAAATATTTGTTGTACTTTTGCGGCCGATTTTGCGAGCGGCATTGGCGGAATTGGTAGACGCGCTAGACTTAGGATCTAGTTCCTAACAGAGTGAAGGTTCGAGTCCTTTATGCCGCACACTATGAAAAAATACATTTTTTGCGCCATGGTTATGGTGCTTTTTCTTTTAAGCGCCTGCAAAACGAACGAGGAACCGCAGTCTTCGCCTCGTATTTATATGTCCTATTTTACCGTTACCCATCAGGGTTCCTCCGCTAAAGCGGATACTCTGGGGGTTAAAACAGTCGGCGATACGTATGTGCTGGATTCGATTTCCGTGGGGGACACTGTGCGCGTGGATATATTGCTCAATGCCGTAACCAATACGTTAAACGATTTTGTTTTTGAGACTGATACGAACTTGATTAAGTACAATTTTATATCGTATAAGGAATTAGAGAGCGCATTAACGGGTGACTCGGATTTGTCAAAAGGAATTTTCTATTTCAAGTCCGGATATAACGCAGCTTCTTTGCCGTTGTTCTATATAGCCCGTAAGAGTGGTAACGCCAATGTATCCATGAAGGTGTCGTCCGATTCCAAGTACTCCCCGTCTTCCTTGTCTTTTACCCAGCCTGTCCGTTAGATGCAGTCTTTGCTTCTTGCCAGAGCGCTTCCATTTCGTCAAGAGTCAGTTCCTGCAACGGCTTTCCGGAAGCGAGTGCCTGCTGCTCTATATAGTTAAAACGTCGTATGAACTTCTGATTGGTCTTCTCAAGTGCATTATCCGGCTTGAGTTTGTATAGTCGTGCAACGTTCACTAAACTAAAGAGCAAATCTCCGAATTCGGCCTCTCTATTGGTCGGGTTGTTATCCTTCAGCTCGTTCTCAAATTCGGCTATCTCTTCACGTACTTTCTCCCAGACATCTTCTCGCTGTTCCCAGTCAAAGCCTACATTTGCTGCTTTGTCTTGGATACGATACGCTTTAACCAGAGCGGGTAAGGCCTCCGGGATACCGCCAAGAACCGTCTTGTTGCCGCCTTTCTCTTTGAGCTTTACTTGCTCCCAAAGATGACTCACTTCCTCTGCGTTTTGTGCCGCTTGTTCCCCATATACGTGCGGATGGCGGAAGATGAGTTTGTCGCATAAACGGTTGCACACGTCTGCAATGTCAAACTCATCGGTTTCGGAGGCTATCTTGGCGTAGAAAATGACATGAAGAAGCACATCGCCTAATTCTTTAGCTATCTCGTTCATGTCCTTCTTAATCAGTGCGGAGGCTAATTCGTAGGTCTCTTCGATGGTGTTTTGGCGAAGCGATTCGAATGTCTGTTTTTTATCCCACGGACATTTGACGCGCAGTTCGTCCATTATAGTGAGCAGACGGTCAAAAGCCTCTAATTGTTCTTGTCTTGTATGCATATTAGTTCACTGTTTTGAGTTGCAGATTGCCGTCATGGTCCATTTGCGCGTAGGTGAAGAGCTTAAAGCAGTCGCCTAAAATAATTACGCGTGAAGAGGGGTTTATCTGCAAGTCTAAGTCGATGTGTCTGTGTCCGAAAATATAGTAGTCGTGGTGATAGTTCTCTTCCATCTCTTTGGCGTAGAGCACCAGTTCTTCTTTATCTTCGCCCTTGTATGCCAGTGGATTGGCCATTTCCTTCAAACGGCTGCTCTTTGCCCAATTATAACCGATGGCGTTACCGATAAAGGGAGGCATGCAGCGATACAGAAAACGCGGAATAGGATTGTGAAAAACAGAGCGAAGACGGATAAAAGAGTGTATCTTTTTTACTATTTGTGGAGGATAGAGTCGCTCGTAGTAGGACGGCAGCAGGCCGTCACCGTGTGCCAAATAAACAGATTTACCTTTGAGCGTAACCGTACAAGGCGTATAATGTATAATCATCCCCGTCTTTTTGCAGAGTTGACCATAGGTCCACATGTCGTGGTTGCCAATAAAGAAGTGTACCTTGATTCCTCGCTTGACGAGATTCCTGATGACTTTCAGAAGTGGCTCGAACTGTTTCTTGCTGCGGTCTGGCCAGTAGTACTCGTGCCAAAAGTCAAACACATCCCCTAACAAATAAATCGCACTGGCATCGCGACCCATTTCATTGAGCAGGCTGATGACTTTATTTTGGTGTACTACTCGGTTCTCAAATGCTAAAGAACCGAGGTGCAGGTCACTGAGAAAGTAAATCATATTACATAAATCCTAATTCAAGTTTGGCCTCATCGGACATCATGTCTTTGGTCCATTCAGGCTCAAAAACAATATTGACTTGCACTTTTGTGATGCCTTCGACGCTTCTCACTTTCTGCTCGATATCTTCCACTAAGAAGTCGGCGGCTGGGCATGACGGCGCGGTAAGGGTCATGTCTATATTGCACACACCGTCATCTTGAATGTCGATTTTGTATATCAGCCCCAAGTCGTAGATGTTAACAGGAATCTCCGGATCAAATACGGTCTTTAGCATCTTCAAAACTTGTTCTTCCTTCTCCAAAAATTCGTTCATTATGTGGTCAAAAACTTTGTTATTTGTTTTTTTATTTCATTTTTCTCTCCAAAAATTTGTAGGATTGAAAAAAATGTAGTACTTTTGCAGCCGCTTTTGAAAGCAATGCCTAATGGTGTAATGGTAGCACTACAGATTCTGGTTCTGTCTGTCTGGGTTCGAGTCCTGGTTAGGCAACTCTAAGAAAGTCTCCGCTCGGGGACTTTCTTGTTTTATCCCATACGAGCTGCTTAGGTAGGTTTGATGCGGCGAGCAAGCCAGGCACATAGACCGGGGAAGAAACGCTTGATATCCACCATTATTAATTCGCCTCGCCCGATATAAATCTCGCGCTTGCCCTTGCGGATAGCTTTTACAATCTTACGTGCTGCCACATCCACTTGCATGCCTTTATCTTGACCCGGGTCCATGATGCCGTGAGGCTGACCGCCTTTGTCAAGCGCCCGGACAGAGATATTGGTCCTTACGCGACCGGGGCAAACAATGGTAACGCGGATGTACTTGTCGTAGTATTCCGCACGAAGGGTCTCGAAAAATCCGTATAGCGCATGCTTGGAGGAACTGTATGCACAACGTAACGGAAAACCGAATTTACCTGCTATCGAGGTGGTTACCGCTATATTTCCGCCGCCGGCACTCAGCATCATCGGCAAAATGGCTTTGGCAATCGCTACAGGAGCAAAGTAGTTAATCTCCATAATCTGACGAACCATATCCATCGTCGTATCTTCAACGTTCGTACGTTGGCTGATACCCGCATTCAGAAAGAGAATATCAATTCCGCCGAACCGGTCCCAGGCTTGCCGGACAAGCAGACCGACACCTTCTAAATCGCTTAGGTCACTCGGCAGAACATATACGTTGCCTGCACCGTACTGACGGCATCGCTCGGCAACAACTTCAAGGCGCTCCCGAGACGATGACGTCAATATGAGTTGGTCGCCTTGAGTCGCATAACGGTAAGCACATGCTTCGCCTATGCCGCTCGAGGCACCGGTTATCCAAACGGTATTCATATTACTTGATTAATGCCATATCAGGTATCTCTTTGTCGTATTCTCCCTTAGCAAGGCGTTCCTTGATATCCTTGAATGCCGCCAATGTGCGGTCTACGTCCTCGAACGAGTGAGCTGCAGTAGGTATAATACGGAAAATAAGCATTCCGGGAGGAATAACAGGATAGCAGACAATGGAGCAGAATATATGGTAGTTCTCGCGCAGGTCAACTGCAATATTCGTTGCCTGGTTGATGCCGCAGTAGAGGTGAACAGGAGTAACGCACGCTTCTGCCGGACCTATTTCGTAACCCAGATCACGGAAACCCTTCTGGATGCGGCGCGTCACTTCCCACAAATGAGCACGCAACTGGTCGCCTTCCGGACTGTCGATAATCTCAAGCCGTTTGATACATCCTTCAACAATAGGCATAGGCAACGCTTTGGCGTACATCTGAGAACGCATGTTATAGCGCAGGTAAGTGATGATATCTTTCTCTGACGCAACGAAGCCGCCGATAGTGGCCATGGACTTGGCATAGGCACCGATATAAATATCCACACCGTCCATCACACCGAAGTGCTCCGACGTACCGCGTCCGTGTTCGCCCATCACACCGAAACCGTGAGCATCATCAATCAGGAAGCGGAACGAATATTTCTTCTTGAGGGCTACAATCTGGTCCAGAATACCTAACGCACCGGTCATACCGAACACTCCTTCCGTAATCAACAATACACCGCCGCCGTTCTTATCGGCTATAGAGCAGGCACGAGCCAATACTTTCTCGCAGTCCGCAATGTCGTTGTGACGGAATTTGAATTTGTCGCCGATATGCAGACGTATTCCGTCAAGCAGGCAGGCGTGAGCCTCTGCATCATATACAATAACATCGTGTCTGCTTACTAAAGAATCAATCGTAGAGAGAATGCCTTGGTAACCGAAGTTGAACAGAAATGCGGCCTCTTTCTTCTCAAACTTGGCGAGCATCTGCTCCAACTTCTCATGAAGAGCTGTCTGACCTGTCATCATACGGCTGCCCATCGGATAGGCCATGCCCCATTTGGCAGCTGCCTCAGCATCTACACGGCGGACCTCCGGATGATTGGCCAAACCGAGATAGTTGTTCAAACTCCATGTGAGAACTTCCTGCCCGTTAAAACGCATATGAGGACCTAATTCGCCTTCTAACTTCGGGAAAGTAAAATAACCTTCCGCACGATCACGATACTGACCAATAGGTCCACCGGACGATTTCCTGATCTTGTCAAAAATGTCAACTTGCATAATGTATAAATCTAAATGTTAATATCTACCTTTTATGATTTCCGCTACTTCGCTTTTTGTCGGCTCACCAATCCCATCATGCGGAATAGGAATTTGGGCAACGCTTTTTCGCGGTCACGTTGGCGCATGTCTATATACCAGTTCAGCTTCTTCACTACCGGAATCTTGTGCGTCTCAACGAACTCGATAAGCGTACCGTCGGGGTCCTCTATATAAGTAAAGTGACCCGAAGCTTCCCCCATGTCGAATACCTCGTCGCCGGGACAACTGTCCACCGTGAATGGGTAACCTTTTTGGGCGCAGAACTTGCCTAACTCACGCATGCCGCTTACGTCAAAGCATATCTGTATAAAACCCGGATCGCCCCAGTAACGACCTTCGTAAATCTTACGGGGAGTGCGCTCTAATGCCTGAACCAACTCAATCCTGCTCTCTCCCATCAACTCGGAAAAGGCTCCTTTCCGAGACTTGGAACACGCAAGCAGTACACGACGGCACTTCGCATTCGGACAGTCAAGCAACTGCCAGTCGCTAAAGACTCCCGTCTCATCATATACTACAGTGTCGTAACCTAATATCTCTTTGTAGAACGCAATGGATTTCGCCATATCCGTTACACCCACTACGGCACCGATAATGCCGCCTGTTAGCTTGTGCTCGTTAATGAAAACACGCTTGTCTTCCACTAACTGAAAACAGTTCCCGTACAGGTCACGGACATAAAAACAGGGCGTCCCGTCCGGCAGCGTGGCAATAGGACTGCACTCCGTCCATTTCTGATGTATCTTCTTGTAGAAGGCTTCTACATCGCGGCATTTGACTTTCGCGGCAAATATACCAAGGTCGCCTACTGCAGGATTGAATTTGGCGGAAACGGGAGTGCGCTCGGAGTATTGCCATATCTCAAAGCCGCCACCGCCTTGCAGGTTCACCGCTATGCACGCATGACGCTTCTGAGCTTCACCGCCCGTGTAGGGAAGCATACGCTCCGCTACCGTGTCATCTTCCAGTATCTTGACATCTATGCCGAACATCTCAATGAACCAATTCCATGACTTGCGGAAGTTCTCGGTTCCTACGCCTATTTGCTGGATGCCTGATATTAAAAATTTGTCCATAATATTGTATAACTTTTATTTGCTTGTTGTTATCTTATGAGCTTGTTATTGTATTGCTTTTGTTTGCCTGTTATTGTGTTGCTTTTGTTTGCCTGTTATTGTATTATCTTATTGGCATGTTATTGCATTGCTTTTGTTTGCCTGTTATTGTATTGCTTTTGTTTGCCTGTTATTGTATTATCTTATTGGCTTGTTGCAATTTCCACATTTCGGCGTGCAAAGGTACAACAAAATTTACACATATGCAAATTTTTTAGCATAAAAATGAACCGGATAGAATAATTATTCTATATTTTTACCTCTCCAACGCCCTCTCGCCTCTCCAACGCCCTCTCGCCTTTTGACATTTATCGGAGTGCCCGTAGGCACCTTTCGACTTTTGACATTTATCGTAGTGTCCGTAGGCCCCTTTCGACTTTCGACTAATCGCTTTCGACTTCTGAATTTGTTAGCTTCGCGGCTCTTCTGCCCCGCGTTCTTTTCTAACATCGGATATCGGTTCCCTTGCCTGCCGGTGTGCCTATTTCTGCCTATTTCTGCCTATTCCGGCCTATTCCGGCCTATTCCTGCCTGTTTCCGCTTTTCGTTGTTCTGTTTCCGGCGGTATTCCGCCGTTGTTAGCGTTTATGCGCCGCACATTGATGTGCGACCTTTGCTTTCGACATTTATCGGAGTGCCCGTAGGCACCTTTCGACTTTCTACTTCGTTAGCTTCGCGGCTCTTCAGCCCCGTGTTCTTCTAACATCGGATGTCGGTTCCCTTGCCCGCCGGTTTGCCTATTTCTGCCTATTCCGGCATATTTCTGTCTATTCCTGCCTATTTCTACCTATTCCGGCATATTCCTGCCTATTTCCGCTTTTCGTTGTTCTGTTTCCGGCGGTATTCCGCCGTTGTTAGCGTTTATGCGCCGCATATCTATGTGCGGCATTCAGCCCCGCGTTCTTTTCTAACATCGGATGTCTGTTCCCTTGCCCGCCGGTTTGCCTATTTCTGCCTATTCCGGCATATTTCTGTCTATTCCTGCCTATTTCTACCTATTCCGGCATATTCCTGCCTATTTCCGCTTTTCGTTGTTCTGTTTCCGGCGGTATTCCGCCGTTGTTAGCGTTTATGCGCCGCATATCTATGTGCGGCATTCAGCCCTGCATTGTTTTTCTTTCTTTTCTTCCCCGCATCGGATGCGGGCATCTGTTAATATTCGTTATCCGGGATGCTATCCCGCGAGTTTTGTTTGTGGTTTAGGTTAATAAATATTGTCCCTTCCGGCCATATCCTCTCTATTCCGATTGCCGCACTACGCGGCGCAGTTGTTTTTCCCTTTTTGATTAACTACTACAATATGGCGCAAACCAATGCAAGGCATATTAAAATTGCGCTCTATCCCCTTACATTCATTAATTGTTAAATTGTAAATCCCTTTCACCTATCCCCTTACATTCATTAATTGTTAAATTGTAAATTCCTTTCACCCTGCATCTTTCTCCCTTCCCTTCCCGCCAAACTCGAAAAAAAGACGAAAAAAACTCGAAAAAAAGACGAAAAAAGGACGAAAACAACTCGAAAAAAACACGAAAAAAACTCGAAAAAAGGACGAAAAAAACACGAAAACGATTCGAGAGCCTACCGAGCTACAAAAATGCGGCAGACTCCGTTTGGCAAAAAAAACTTCCTCTCCCGCTCACACAAATGAATGTAGGAATGTGAAAAATATTTGGCGATTTTTGACGAAAAATTTGCATAATCAAAAAAAATGTTGTAATTTTGCCGCCCGAAAGGGAAAGAGTGGGGTGAAATGTGTGGTAAACGACAAAACAAACGATACTAAATTATAATAAGATATGACAAGAACAACATTTAATCGTCTGCGTGACGTAAAGGACAGCCTGCCACACGGCAGTATGGCAGCAATCGCTAATGAATTGGGAATTGCTGCCGATGAAGTTAGAGCATTTTTTAATGGAGAAGGCGCCCCGGAAAGCGGTTATCACATTGAACCCGGACCCGATGGAGGTATCGTAGTCATTGGCGATACACGTATCCTCGAAGTCGCTCTGCGGATGGCGTGGGAAGCTAAAAACGGACTTTGATAATACATTTATTGGTAAATCTGTATGAAAAAGATGTTGTTGGCAGCTCTGCTGCTCGTTGGGTGTGCTACCTTGGCTAAAGCCGATGTGGAATTTGCCTATGACGCCGGTGCTGAAATCGTAAGTGCTTACCTCTGGCGTGGACAGTATAACGGCGGTTTGTCGTTCCAACCCGACCTCGAAATTGGGTACGACGGAGATAAAACCTCACTACGTGTCGGAGTATGGGCGAACCTTGGCGCATCAGACTGGAAATTCAAAAAAGATAATGGAGAAGGCGTCGGCTATACCATGTTTATGCCCGAAGTGGATGTCATGCTCAATTATTCCTTCTTCGGAGCAAGTGTGGGTGTGAACCATTACTACTACTGCGACGGCTCCAATTTCCTCTCATGGCAGCGAGACAAAGACCTGTTCGATGAGGATGGTAACGTGAATACTACGTCCACTACTGAAGTCTGGGCAGGATATAGCTTCGAACACTTCTTCGGAGTCGACGCATATATCAATTGGTACACCAACGTGGCCGGTAACGACTTCGTTTGGGATGAGAATGATAATGCTAAACGCGCGTGGAGTACTTATATAGAACTCGGATATAACTATACTTGGGACAATCTGGGACTCACGCTCGGAGCACAGGTAGGTATAAGCCCATGGGCAAGTGACCTCTATGGCAACGGAAAATTCGCCGTAACCAACTTGTCTCTTAAATTGGACAAAGAGTGGGAGTTTGACGCACTATCACTCAACCTCTTTGCACAAGGATGCCTCAATCCTAATGGCATCAATAAGGAAAATGTGTATATCAACGCTGCCGGAGACGATAAACTCTATCTCCAAAAACTGAATGGATGCATCGGACTGGGAATATGGTTCTGAATATGTTAACCTTATTTATAATAATAACCATCTAAAATTGAAGCTTATGAAAATAACACGTACACTAATTGCATTAGGTATGGCACTGGCTGCAGCTGCGCTGCTGATCTTTATGCCTGGGTGCCGGAAAAAACAGTACTATCTGAATGAAGGTTTGGTGTTCGGTACGTACTATAACATCCGTTACGAGGGAACTCGTGATATGGAGAAGGAAATTAAAGCTGAGTTGGCACGGATGGACTCCTCCTTGAGTATCTACAATAAGGCGTCTATCATCAGCCGTGTTAACCGCAATGACGAAGTGGAGACAGACTCCCTCTTCGAGAAAATGTTTACCACTGCCGTTGAAGTCACCAAAATGAGCCATGGCGCATTTGACATCACATGCGGACCGCTCGTAAATGAGTGGGGATTCGGTACTAAAAAGAAAGGACACACTCCCTCTCAGCAAGAGATTGACAGTATCTTGCAGTTCGTCGGATTCCAGTATGTGGAACTCGACACCGTGCATCACCGCATTGCTAAAATGGATACCAGAATCCAATTGGATGCCAGCGCTATCGCTAAAGGATACGGCTGCGATATTATTGCTAATTACTTGGCATCTCAAGGGTGCGAAAATTACTTGGTGGATATCGGAGGTGAAATAGTATGCAAAGGACATGCCGAAAAGAAAAATAAATGGCGCCTCGGTATTACTAAACCGATTGATGACCCCACTGGAGATGTACAGGAACTGGAAGAAATTATCGAAGTGAATGATATGTGTATCGCTTCGTCCGGTAACTACAGACGCTTCTACTATGATGACGGCGGAGAACGACGCAGCCATACTGTTGACCCCCGTACAGGATACCCCGTCAACCATAACCTGCTCAGCGCTACCGTTATCGCTGAATCAGGTATCCGCGCTGACGCCTTGGCTACTGCTTGTATGGTTCTGGGAGAAGAGGCTGCTCTCGAGATGATAGAAAAAACGGAAGATGCTTCCTGCCACCTTATCTTGGCGGAAGGAGACGGTACACGTATCGTCGTCTCTTCACGATGGTTGGAGGATGTCAATGAATAACTGAAAATTGAAATTTGATAAACAGATAATATTAGGCGTGCTGTTGGTACTCCTTGCCGGATGCGGGGAGTACCAGCAAGTGCTCAAATCCAAAGACCCCGATTATAAGTTCCAGAAAGCCTTGGCTTACTTTAATGCACAAGAGTATGTCAAAGCACAGGCTCTTTTTGAAGATGTAGCATCATACTACAAAGGAACTGAACGGAGCGAGGATGTGCTCTGCTATTTGGCACGCACACACCTCGGACGTAAAGCCTACACCGAAGCGGCGGATTACTATGCTGCATATATACGCAATTATCCTAAAGGAAAGTATATTACAGAGGCGCGTTTTCAGGTAGGACATTGCTATTACTTGGACTCGCCCGATGCACGCTTGGACCAGGATATAACCAGACAGGCTATCGCTGCATATACATCCTTCGTCGAACTCTATCCTAACAGCCCCTATTCTGAACAGGCCTATCAGGAAATGAGTGAGATGTACGATAAACTCGCATACAAAGAGTACTTGAACGCTAAACTATACTACAACTTGGGTACTTATCTCGGCAATAACTACGAGAGCTGTGAGATCGTTGCAAAAAATGCTCTGCGCGATTATCCAAGTAACAGCCACCAGGAAGAACTGAACTGGCTCGTACTCAGCGCTAAATACCAACAGATGGTTAACTCATTCGAGGAAAAGAAAATGGAACGGGCACGCGATACACAAGACGAGTACTATAGCTTCCTTACTGAGTATCCCGAATCAAAACATCGAGCGCAGGCGGATAAAATGAATAAGGAAATTGAGAAAATACTAAAACAAGAATAAATTAATTGTACAACAATGAACTATAAACAAACTAAAGCTCCTAAAACAACCATTACACGTGACTTGAACCAATTGACGGAGAAAGTCGGTAATGTGTATGAAACTGTCGCAATCCTCGGAAAACGTTCCAACCAGATTGCAAGCTCCTTGAAGAAAGAACTCGACACTAAACTGCAGGATTTCGCTATGCCGCAGGAAGCTCTCGATGACACTTTCGAGAACCGCGAACAAATAGAAATCTCTCGCAGTTACGAGGTGATGCCTAAACCTACACTGATCGCTACCCAGGAACTCATTGACGACCAATTGGTATTCAATGTCGGTTCAAAGGACGACCAGTTGAAGTAAAATGCTGAAAGGCAAACACATAGTAGTAGGCATAAGCGGCGGTATAGCGGCTTATAAAATACCCGAACTGATACGTATCCTGCGTAAAGAGGGGGCTGAAGTGAAAGTGACGACCACCAAGAACGCCTTGGAGTTCGTCACTGAACTTACCTTGCAGACTCTCAGTGGTAATAAAGTCTATTCAGATGTGTTTGCCGCAATCAACGAACATTCTACGGAACATATCTCCTTGCCCGACTGGGCGGATGTCATGATTGTCGCTCCGGCTACGGCTGACCTGATAGGTAAAATGGCGCATGGCATCGCTGATGATGCCCTCACTACAACGTTCTGCGCTATGTGTAAACCCGTCGTTATTGCACCGGCAATGAACGATAAAATGTATCTCAATCCTGCAACGCAGGAAGCAATGAGAAAGTTGTCTGGACAAACCAATGTTACGATGCTTGATTGTGTGGCAGGTGAATTGGCTTGCGGAACAACAGGAAAAGGACGAATGCAGGAGGTGAATGTCTTGGCGGAATCTATACGCTATGCGCTGACCAATAAGGACTTGGAGAACAAAAATGTACTCATCACTTCCGGTCCTACACAGGAAGCAATAGACCCCGTCCGCTATCTCTCAAATCACTCTACAGGCAAACAAGGTAACGCCTTGGCATTGAGTTGCTGGAGACGCGGGGCGAACATCACGCTCATTGCAGGTCCCGTCTCCGCACTACCGTCCGTGCCGCTGTTCTACGGCTGCAAAGAACAACTGGATATCATTCCGGTTACTTCTGCTGCGCAGATGGCAGAACAGACCCTCGAACAGTTTGAACATGCTGATATCGCTATTCTCTGTGCCGCCGTGGCTGATTTTGCACCAACCGAAACAGCGCAAGAGAAAATAAAAAAACAACCCGGTCAAACACAGATGACTCTGGCGCTCAAAACAACAACGGACATTGCAGCGACATTAGGCAAAACGAAACGTACTGGACAAAAACTAATCGGCTTTGCCTTAGAGACTTGCAATGAACAATCGCACGCTCTGCATAAGATGGAAAGCAAACAACTGGACATGATTGTTCTCAACTCTCTGCAGGACCAAGGAGCCGGTTTCGGCTGTAATACAAATAAAGTGACTCTGTTCTTTAATAACGGCACAAAAAAAGATGTCCCCCTTCAATCGAAGGAAGACATCGCTGACTGTATCGTTGATTCGATTAACCTTTTGTAAAGCGACGGAATAAACCTCTGCGTGGCTTCTCCTCTTCCGCTTCTTTTTCTACTTCTGCAGTTTCCTCTTCTGCTTGCTCAGGCTGATATGGAACGCGTTCCTCAATATTACCAACCTGGCCTTTGATGTAACCGATGACATCTTGCAGACCTTCCATGAAATGAGCGAAATCCTCTTTGTAAAGGAAAACTTTATGCTTCTCAAATTGCGGCGCTTCGTCTTCTCCTCCCGCTTTCCGCTTACTCTCTGTGATACACAGATATAAATCTTCGTTGCGCGCTTTCTTTACGTCTAAGTAATAGATACGCTTCCCTGCTTTGACCGAGTGGGAGTATACAATTTCAGGCTCCTTGCGGTCTTCAAATCTTCTCTCTTGCATAATAATTACGTTTTTTGTTACAAAAATCGGCACAAAAGTACTACTTTTTTTGTATATATCAAAAAAAAAAAGTAATTTTGCGCGCTTTTTAATAAAAAATACTACGAATGATAACGAGAAGTTTAGTTAGAACGCGTACGATTCAGACGCTATTTGCCTATTATCAGTGTGGGGATAAAACACCATCTACTGCCCGTAAAGAACTGCTGCGAGGCTTTGCGGATACATATAGTTTGTATATGGGGCTCCTTGATTTTGTAAACGAATTGACGACCTACGCACAGGATCAAATAACAGAAATGGCTCAGCGTGCGAGATTCACACATAAGAACTTTACTCCTAATCGGCGTTTTGCGGATAACCGCTTCGCTAAACAACTGTTCGATAATCGGATGCTCAGACACTATATTGATGAACAGCACCTTTCTTGGGAGGCGGGACAATCCGCTGTCTCAGCGGTCTATAACCAGCTTGTGGAGATGCCTTTCTATCAGGATTATATGAAAGCCGACGAGTGCTCTTATGAGGACGATAAGATGGTTTGGCGTAAGATATTTACAGAACTGCTTCCTGACAATGCCGAGTTGATTGCCGGATTGGAAGAGTTGGAAATTGCCCTGGACGAGCAGAACTGGATTACAGACTTGGATTATGTGCTCAGTTTTGTGGTGAAAACTGTCAAACGCTTCCGCGAAGAGAACGGAGCAGACCAGGAATTGCTGCAGATGTTTGATCATGAGGACGAACTGCAGTTTGCGCAGGATTTGCTTTCGCGTTCTATTGAGCATCGCGAAGAGTGTCAGGAGTTGATACATGGTCATTTGAAGAACTGGACGGCGGACCGACTTGCTTTTATGGATGTTGTCATTTTGCAAACGGCTTTGACGGAAATTATGTATTTTCCGGAGATAGCACTCGAAGTGAGTCTCAATGAGTATATTGAGTTGGCGAAAGACTACTCCGGTGACAAGAGTTATATCTTCATCAATGGTATTTTGAATGAGATTTTGCATGATTTGAAGCGACAAAACAAATTGCTGAAGGCCATGACAATCAGGTAACAAACAGGATAATAACTAACTAATAACTAACAAATATCTAACTAATAACTAACAAATAACTAACAAATAACTAACAAATAACTAACAAATAACTAACAAATAACTAACAAATATCTAACTAATAACTAGCAACTATGTTGAATTTTATTTTATTGCAAGAAGTTACAATGGGCGCTGCAGCAGCTGCGGGCTCTGATGTAAATGGAAGTGGACAAGGTAACAGTTGGTCTTTCTGGATCATGATGCTCCTGATCTTTGTAGTATTCTATTTCTTTATGATTCGTCCTCAGACGAAGAAACAGAAGGAGTTGCAGAAGCAGCGTGACGCCATGAAGAAAGGCGACAAGGTGATTACAGCAGGTGGTATCTATGGTGAGATTAAGGAAGTGCAGGATAATGCGCTTATTATCACTATTGCTAAAGATGTGACCATCAAAGTGGATAAAAACAGCGTTTATGTATCTGCTGAAGATGCTCAACAAGCTCCCAAAGAGGCTGTTGATGAGAAAAAATAATCAATGACTCGCGAACAGGTAATACATACAATCAAAAATATCCTGCAGCGTTTTAGCTTGCGCGAGCTCTGTGTGTTCTTCTGCTTCGTCGTTTTTGCGGGATTGCTGTGGTATGCCCATGCTATGAGTTCGGTTCGTAGTGCCGTCGTTCCTGTGTCTGTTACGTACGGCGGCGTGCCGGACGACGTGATGCTTTCTGACAGTCTCCCGACTACGATCTACCTCGAGTTGCGCGACGCAGGAAGACGACTGAAGATGTACGGCGTTAACCCATTGTCGTTCTCTTTTAATATAGGAGACCAACTCAAAGGTGAAAGCGGTACCTTTAACCTCTCGTCAGATGTGATACACGTCGCTGTTAATAGCCTGCTGCAGGGTACAACCAAATTACAGTCTATCACACCCGAACAGATTACAGGATCCTACACTAAACAACACAGTAAAGAGGTGCCTGTTCGATTGGTGGCGGAGATTACTCCTGCGCCACAGCATCAGTTGGTGGGAAAACCGAGTGTGCTCTCCGAAAAAGTGACTGTTTATGGCAGTGCCAGACAATTGCGCTCGGTGGATTCCATTGCTACCAAACCGCTAATCCTTACGGATGTCAAAGACTCTGCGATCGTACAAGTTCCACTAACAGCAATTCCCGGTATCCGTCTTGCACAAAGCGAGGTGACGGTAAGAATAGAGGCAGAACAATTTACGGAGAAAGTGATAACCAAACCTGTTATCGCAAAGAAAGTTCCGGCTAATATGCATCTCCGGCTCTTTCCCGCTGAGGTGCATGTGATGTTGAGAATAGGCGTATCCCGCTTCAACGATATTGATGATAAAGATATCGTAGTCTCTTGTGACTATCCGCAGACCGCTACGGATAAACTGCCGTTACATGTGACTTGTCACAATCCGTACGTCACATTTACTCGCTGTACACCTGCCGCGGTAGAGTTCCTCATTGAACAAACAACAAATTCTTCTGAAGAATGAAAAAAATACAAATGGTTGATCTGCAGACGCAGTATCAGCACATAAAAGCAGATATTGACAAAGGCATAGAAGAGGTAATATCCTCTGCCGCCTTTATTAAAGGACCGAAAGTGACCGAATTTCAGGCGCACTTGGAGCAATATACCGGTTCGAAACACGTCATCCCTGTTGGCAATGGTACAGATGCTCTGCAGATTGCCTTAATGGGGTTGGATCTCAAACCGGGTGATGAGGTAATTACCCCTACTTTCACGTTCATTGCTACAGCCGAAGTGGTGGCTTTGTTAGGCTTGACGCCGGTTGTGGTGGATGTCGATTGGGACACAATGAATATATCCGTGGAAGGTATCCGTAAAGCCATCACACCTAAGACCAAAGCCATTGTGCCTGTGCACCTCTTTGGGCAGTGTGCGGATATGGAAGCTATCATGGAGATTGCCAAAGAGCATCATCTCTATGTCGTTGAGGACGCCTGTCAGGCAATTGGTGCTAAGTACACTTTCTCTAACGGATTAACCAAACAGGCTGCCACTATCGGACATATTGGCTGCACAAGTTTCTTTCCTTCTAAGAATCTCGGCTGCTACGGAGATGGAGGCGCTCTCTTTACTGATGATGACGCTTTGGCCGAGAAAATGAAAGCAATCGCAAATCATGGATGTTTTGTACGCTATCACCACGATTTTATAGGGGTAAACTCGCGTTTGGACAGCATACAGGCTGCTGTTCTGGATGCTAAACTGCCGCATCTGAATGACTATATAGTAGCCCGTCAGCGCGCTGCAGCATATTACGACAAGGCTTTTGCTGGCAATAAACATATAATTACTCCCGGTCGCGACGAGCATTCAACACATGTTTATCACCAATATACTCTTCGTCTGGTGGATGTGGACAGAGACTCCGTACGTGAACAATTGGCGGCTCGCGATATTCCGGCAATGGTATATTACCCGATACCTCTGCATCTGCAAAAAGCATATCAAGACCCGCGCTACTTGCCGGGAGATTTCCCTGTGGCTGAGCGACTGGCTAATTGCGTCTTATCCTTGCCTATGCATACCGAGTTAGACGAGGAACAATTATCGTATATCACACGGAACGTTTTAGATATAGTTAATCAATGAGTAAGTTATCAGTCACACAACAGCAACGACTGCAGGCCAAACTGACACCGTCGCAGATTCAGGTAATCAAGTTGCTTGAGTTGCCTTCGTGTGACTTGCAGCAGCGTATTAACGAAGAACTTCAGGAAAATCCGGTCTTAGAGGAAGGACGTGACCCTGAAGAAGTCCAGGCGGAGAAATTCGACGAGAATGATTTCGGCGAGGAGGATGAATACAATAATCCGCTGCAGAATGATGACTTTAACTACGATGACTACGTTAACGACGATGAAACTCCGGATTACTCCTTGCGTACGAATAACTATTCGGCAGACTCATCGACAGAGGATATACAATATTCAGGTAGCACTTCGTTTACCGAATACCTCAAGCAGCAGATATACCTCACCCACATGACCAAACCGCAGCGCCATATCGCTAAGTGGGTGCTCGGTAATATTGATGAGGACGGATTCTTACGGCGTACAATCGAACAATTGGTGGACGATTTGGCTTTCCAGGAAGGATTGACCGTTTCCGACGACGAAATGACGGATATCGTAAACCAAATCAAAGAGTTCGATCCGCCGGGGGTGGCTTCGTATGACCTGCAAGAGTGCTTGCTTAAACAGTTACGCGAGAAACCTGACAGCCCGACTAACGAATTGGCTCAGCGTATCTTAGAACGTTGCTTTGAGGCGTTCTCACGCCACCGCTTTGATTTTATCAAGGCTAAACTGAACGTGGACGATGACCAGTTTAAGGCGGCTGTCAATGAGATATTGCATCTTAATCAAAAACCTGCGAACACATTTAATGGGAATACCTATGAGGGAAAGATGTCAACCATTATCCCGGACTTCTTCGTGGAGAATAGAGATGGTGAACTTTTCCTCACCCTTAATACCGGCGAAGTGACGGAACTGCACGTGAGCAGGGAATATAGGGATATGCTTAACGATCAGGCGCAGTCCAACTCCAAAGAACGTCGTGCTACGGCTCTCTTCCTAAAGGAGAAAATTAATTCGGCTTATACCTTTATTGAAGCTATCAAACTGCGCAATGAGACGCTCAAAAAGACAATGACCGCTATCCTCCAACGGCAAAAAGACTATTTCCTTGAAGGAGATGATGCAAGTCTGAAACCAATGAAGATGCAAGACATCGCAGATGCTACGGGTTATGATATATCTACCATCTCGCGTGTATGCAACTCGAAATATGTACAGACAGAGTTCGGTATATTCCCTCTCAAACACTTCTTCGTCGATTCAATGACTAACTCCGAAGGAGAAGAAGTCTCCACGCGTGAGATAAAAGATAAATTGGCGGAGATTATTGCAGGTGAAGACAAACAGAATCCGCTCAACGATGATGCAATAGTGGAACTGTTGACGAAAGCAGGATTCCCCATCGCACGCAGAACGGTTGCTAAATATAGAGAACAGTTAGATATTCCGGTAGCGCGGCTGCGCAAACAAGCATAAATGAAGTCGGTTCTACACATATTGTCCATGACCCTGAGCGCTATCTTACATCCGCTCTTTATGCCTACTTACGGCATGGTATGTTTCTGCGCTGCCTTTAACAGCAACCAAGTGCCGCTACCGCGGGTCTATTGGTTAGTGGCTTGTAGCGGTACATTCGTCATCACTGCTTTAATACCGCTCTCGCTTATGCTGATCCGGCGCTGGCGAGGTACCATCAGTGACATCAGTATCTCCAATGCCCCGGAGCGAACGCCTGTTTACCTCTATACGCTTATATGCTATGCCTGCTGGTGCTATTTCCTCTATAAAATCATCTATGCTCCTTTCGTCAGTCTCATCGGTGTCGGAGCTACGATTGCGTTGGGACTGATTTTGCTCATCAACAGCCGGTGGAAAATATCGGCGCACTTATCAGGACTTGGCGGCTTGTTAGGAGGGGTATTGGCTTATACGTTTAACTATAGTTTGCCCTTACCCATAGGAACTATTGCTGTGATATTGGGGCTTGCACTCGTTCTTATGTACGCGCGCCTGTACCTGAACGCACACACTCCTTTACAAGTCATTGCAGGTTTCATATTAGGAATAATCATGACTTTTACCCCCACTTACTTGATAGGAATACTATAACATGCTTAAACTTCTGGTTATATACATATCGCTTCTGACGTGTACGCCCGGACAAGAGTTGTACTCGCGTTACGGACACACGGCTATCCGTGTGCAAGATACGGATAAGCATGTGGATTTCGTCTTCAACTACGGCGTCTTTACCTTCAATACCGATCATTTCTACTGGAAATTTGTCAAGGGAGAGACCTATTACCAGTTGGGCATAGATCCTACCAAGTGGTTTATGGAGGATAATGCATTGGAGAACAGGACCGTTTATGAGCAGCAACTCAATCTTTCTGAATCACAAGCAAAAGAACTGGCGAATGCATTGTGGACAAACTATCGTCCTGAGAACAGATCGTACTTATATAATTTTGTTTTTGACAATTGTGCAACCCGGGCCTACGACCAAATCAAGCGCGTCTTAGGAGACTCTATTAATTCACCTTATGCCGATTGGCAGGGAGTGACTTATCGCCGTTATTTGCAGCATTATACAGGTAAAGATTCTTGGGCGGACTTCGCTATTAATATGATTTTTGGGGCACGCGCAGACCTGCCTATGAGCGGCGATGACCGTTTCTTCCTGCCCGAGGCACTCATGCTGTATCTGCAGCAGGCTGTCTTACCCGACGGAACACCGGTCGTTAAGGATAGTTATATAGAGCCCTTCACTATTGCACCTACACCTTGGTATAAAACGTGGTACGTGGGATTAGTCCTGTTTGTCTTCTTCTTCCTGACGGTCAATATAATAGACCTAAGACGCGATAAATGGTCGTGGTATATAGACCTTCCGTTTATTGTGATTTATTTGGTGCTGTTCGCTGTAGTGATATTCTTAACCTTTTTCTCTATTCATCCTTTAGTGGGATTCAACTGGAGACTGTTTTTATTCCCTTTGATACATCTATGCTTAAGACTTATATACATACTGCGTTAATTGGCATATGCCTGCTTGTTGCCTCGGCACTTGATGCTTCTCCACGGCTCACTGTTGTGGTTGTTGTTGACGGCTTGCGGCAAGATAATCTGGACCAATTACGCCCTTATTGGCAACAAGGAGGACTGCGTACACTAAGCGAGGAAGCTTATCAGACAACATGCTCTTTCCCTCATCTCGTTTATGGCGGTAATGAAACCACTGCTACTATCGTTACAGGCACTACACCTGCCCGGCATGGCTATGCGATGGATAACTATTTCTCTCGTGCCGACAGACGTGTACACATACTCCTGCAGGACGATAACCAAAAAGGTATTGGTACTTCTGTGCCTTATTCCCCGGCTGCTCTCTTGGCACCGACAATGGGAGATAATTTCAGGATGCGGGTTGGGGAGAAAGCAAAAATATTCGCTATCGGTATCCAACCACAAACAACCATCCTCTTGGCCGGACATAGTGCTAATGCTTGCTGTTGGATCAATCCTGATAAACGGGTTTGGGCAAGTACCTCTTTCTATCCTATCGGGTTGCCTTCCGTAGCGGACGAGATGAATATGAGTGAGCGCTTTAACGAACTGGCGGATAAGCAATGGACTCCGCGTATGAATATAACATCTTATACCTCACCTACTGCTGAAGAGATTCGTAAGCCCTTCTCTTACAAAAACGGCGAGGTACTGACTCACTCGCCTGCGGCGAACACATTGGTCATCGAACTCGCGCTCGCACTGCAGAAAGCAGAAGGATTAGGTACGGATGTTACGCCCGATTTGCTCTTCCTCCAACTCAATACCATTACGCCTAACGCACAGGCTGACCGTATCCAATCTGCCGAACAGGAGGATATACATCTTTGGCTGAACCAAGATCTCGGCTTCCTTATGGACCAACTCATCAAACGGTTGGGAAAGCAAAACGTGGAGTTCCTGATAGTCGGTCGTCCGGTCTTGGGAATAGGGCAAAAAACGATGCAACTGGCGGGACTGCCGGCTAAGGACTTCAATATAGACAGGGCTGCAGCACTCACTTCTACTTTCCTTATGGCGCTCTATGGACACGAAAGGTGGGTCAACGGTGGTTATGGTAATAGTATCTACCTGAACCGCACCCTTATCGCTCAAAAGAAACTGTCGCTTGAGACAATACAGCGGCAAGTGGCTGATTTCTTGCTGGACTTTGAGGGAGTGCAGGCCGCTTTCCCGCAGAACGAGGCTATTCTGTATCCCGACCTCGCTTCTTCGCTCAATAAAAAACAAACGGGGGATGTCGTCTTTACCTTACTGCCTGGATGGAGATTGTGCGAGAACGATAAGACTACTATCGACAATGTGCTTGAAGCGAACCCGACAGTGCCCATTATGTTCTGGTCTGCTAATTTCCTGCAGTTCCCGGACGGACAACTCTCCGCTACCGATATTATTAACTTGGTCAAATAAAATACAAACAATATGTTATTCTACGAAATCAAAGTTGTTTACCAACGCCAAACCGGAGAAGATAACCCCGGTAATGTGAAAGAAACTTATCTTGTGGAGGGGCTGACTCCTGCTGATGTGGAGAAACGCCTGCTCGAGCAAATCAAACCCCTTATCTTTGGTGATTTTGAGATGCCGTCTTGCACCAAGAAACAGTTCTTTGAAATCATCACCTCACCGGAGGCGGATAAGTGGTATAAAGGTCGTGTCGAACTCATCACTGTCGAGGATAGCGGTAAAGAATCGCGCCGTACAGTCACTGTACTCGTGCAAGCTACCACAGCGGCACACGCGATGAAGAACCTCTCGCAGGCTATGAACGGATACGATTGCGAAATCGTCTCTGTTGCCCGCACTCCTATTTTGGAAGTTATTAGAGCCGTCAACTAATCGTGTCTGAAATCGCTCAACATATTGCTGCTATCAGAGCCACTTTGCCGCAGGGAGTGCAACTCGTTTGTGTCAGTAAGTTCCATCCGGCTGCCGCTATTATGGAGGCTTACGAGGCGGGGGAACGGGACTTCGGAGAGAGTCGGGTGCAGGAACTCTGCGCCAAGCAGACCATGCTGCCGAAGGATATCCGGTGGCATTTCATAGGGCACTTGCAGACCAATAAAGTGCGACAAATAGTACCGTTTGTCTATCTTATTCATTCGGTGGACAGCCTGCACCTTATGCAGTCTGTTAATGCCGAGGCTGCCCGCATTCAACGCGTGGTAAACATACTCTTGGAGGTACATACGGCGGACGAAACAACTAAATCAGGCTTCCTGCCGGATGAGATAAAGCAAATAGAACTCGAGCAATTCCCCAACCTCCACGTTTGCGGACTGATGACGATGGCTACCAACACCGACGACCCAAACGAGATACATCGCTGCTTCCGACTGCTCAATAACTTGGCAGACTGCAACGAACAATTCGTGATACGTTCCATGGGAATGTCCGATGACTACCTGCTTGCTATCCAAGACGGTGCCAATATGATTCGTATAGGAACAGATATCTTCGGTGCCAGACAGTACTGACTATGCGCATGCTTATTGACGATAATATGGCTCTCTGCACAGACACCGAAGTGAAGCGTCTGCTGCCGCTCGTCTCTGAACAACGGAGACAAACGGCGTTGCGGTATAAGCACACTTTCGGACAGTGGACTTCACTACGCTCCTGGCTGATGTTGCGCGAACTGGGACTGCCTGATAAACCCTGGTCGTTTAATGAGTATGGAAAACCCTACCTGCCTGACGGACCTTATTTCTCCATTTCACATTGTAAGCAAGGTATTGCCGTCGCTGTGGATGATAAACCGATAGGTATTGATATCGAGTCTTTTCGCGAAGTATCGCCCGAACTGATTGACTACGCTATGAACGAGAGGGAACAAGATACAATCCGCAAGGCGGATAATCCGATGATTGCTTTCACCCGGATTTGGACGCGCAAAGAAGCTTATGTCAAGTTCCTGGGAACGGGGATCGCTAACCCCAAACATTGTCTCGACAATACTCGGGACGCTAACCTGATTACTACAACCACACGTAACTACGCTTATACTGTCTGTACTCAATCGTGAGACGCATATATGTCATATTACTCACTTTGCTGGGCTGTATCCTCATTACGCTCGGAATGTCGCTCATCTTCCTCAAGTCGGGGCGTATTCAGACGGCGGCTGTGCGATTGGCTACGGACGAACTCAGCAGAGGGTTCAATACCAATATCTCCATTGGCTCCGTGAAGTATGACTTCCCCGTCCGTATCACCCTTAAGGATATATATATTGAGGACCAACAACGCGATACGCTCCTGTATATCAAGGACTTCTACACGCGTTTCTCGCCCTTGGCGCTTAGAAGCAACCACCTCCGCTTCCCGACTATTGAGCTCTCTACTGTCCGTGCGAACATCTACCAACTCCCATCCGGCGAGTATAACTATCAGTTCCTGACCGATGCGTTTGCCTCGAAGGACACAATCGGATCACCCTTCAAACTGCATGTTGAGCTGCATCGTATCAGAATAGAGGATGTCAAGGCACGCTTTGACTCTCTCAACATCAGCATACCGGAGGCGAACCTCGCGCTGCACCACCTCTCGTTGGACTCCCTGGACGCGGAGATACAGAATCTCACCACGTCTGTGCAAGTCACAACAAGACCGAATACGCCGTTGCAGATAGATAACGTCTCCGCGCACCTCATCGCTACGCCTACATGTATCGCCTTGCCTACGTTGCGCCTTGAGTTGCCTCATTCACAGGTGGATGCTTCAGGCGTGCGTACTGCTTTCCCTACAGCTAAGGGCGGAGACACTTTCCTGGCCTTTATCCGCCAGAATGCCGACTCGATATTGCTGTCTTTGGATGTCGAGCACGCACGGGTCGCGCCGCGTGACTTCTCCTATTTTGAGCCCGAGTGGGCAAAAGTGGATGGCATCATCGCTTTCTCGGCGCACCTCGCCGGTACGGTTGACAGCGTCAATGCCAATAACTTGGAACTCTTCTATAACGAGAAGCGTTTGTTCCTCGGTAACATCAGCGCATCAGGGTTGCCACGGCTTGACTCCATCAATATCACCGCCAACTGTCAGGATCTCTATGTCCATCAGCCTACTATACAGGACTTCATCTCCGATGTCAGAAACAGACCGTACCGCTTGCCCGCACCATTGCTTCGTCTCGGCGAGACGCACTATAAAGGTACTCTGCAGGGACAAGTGCGGCGTATGACGCTGCACGGCGCATTCCGTACCGCCCTTGGAGTCATTACTACCGATGCTACGTATAGCGCCAACCACGACTTCTCCGACATCGATGTCCGGGGACGTATCGCCACCAAGCGGTTCCAACTCGGACGAATGCTTGCCAACAGCGACCTCGGACCTATCGCCATCGCGCTCAATACCAATTGGCACTTCTCTGAAAAAGATGCACCGCGAGGATTGGCGGATGTGCTTATCAAACAACTCTCCTTCCGCAATTATACCTATTCCGACATCCGCTTCCATGCTGAACTCGATGACCTCATCGCCAAGGCTACGGCTGCTATTGATGACCCCAATATCAAACTCTCTATCAACGGAAAGGCGGACCTCAGAGAGAACGATAAAAGGGTGGATGCCGATGTCGTCCTGTTGGAGTTCCATCCCGAGAACCTGCAATTGGTTACACGCTATCCCGACTTCGACCTGTCAGGAACGGCGGCGTTACATTACTACGGGCATGATATAGACCATGCTACCTTCTCCGCACTCCTTAACGGCGTACAACTCTGTATCGCCGGTGATACGGTACGTATGGAGTCTTTTGAACTCAAATCACGCTATGCCAATAACCATCAGACATTGAGACTGCGCTCTGATTACCTCAACGCCGATGCCGATGGCGATTTTGCTTATACTACCCTCCCTACGTCGGTGGCGAAACTTATCGCGCAGCATCTGCCGTCCGCTTTCGCTTCTGATACCTACAGCACTATTGTCTCCTCGCCGTCTGATAACACCGTTACATTCAATGTAAGTGCACATGACTTGGAGTTGTTGCAGGCGATGCTCGAACTGCCGTTCATGCTCACCGACAATCCTACTTTTGAGGGTATTATTGACGAACCGAACCGGATATGGAACTTGGAAGCACGCGTGCCCGGACTGCTGGTAGGCAATGCCGAAATGAATAATGTGGCGCTCGCATCGCGTAATAATAACAACTTCCTCAAACTCCTCTTCTCCATGGAGATGGACAGTACCTTCTTCGATATCAATGCACAAGCTGCGGCTGACACGCTCGAACTCAATGCGTCTCTGGCTGCTATGCCACCGAATATAAGCAATGGCTCCATTGATATCATTACCCACTTTACGCACTATGCAGGACTGCCGCTTATCGAGAGTCATCTATTGCCCTCTGTCGTGCAACTCGGTGACTCCGTCTATCATATCGACGACTCGCGACTCACCTATTGCGTGGCGGACACTTCGCTTGCCGTGCAGCACTTCCGTGTATACGGACATGCGCAGAATATACTGGCGGACGGAGTCGCTTCACCGCGATTGGAGGACTCAATACATATCCAACTCGCGCATATCGATTTGGGACTGCTCATGCCGTTTGTCCTCGTTGAGAAAGCCTTTACTGTCTCCGGAGACCTTACTGGATGGGCGAATATATTCGGGATCTTCTCTACGCCTGTCTTTGAAGCCGAAGTACGACTCGACTCCGCTGTCATGTGCGGAGCACATATCGGAGATGCCGTCGCTAAGGTGGAACTCGACCACAAGACAAACTCTATCCTTATTGACGGTAACGTGGACAAAGGGCTCCATAGAGTGGCGCATGTGGACGGACTCGCCGAACCTACCAAAGGACGATTCCTTATTGATATATTCCCGGACTCTATTCCGCTCGGGTTTATCAACCACTGGACAGACCCCTTCTTGGAGAATATCGACGGTACGGCTTCAGGACGTGTCACCGTCTCCGGAGAGGGAAAGAAAGTGTGGGTTATCATCGCTGTCCTCGCGCACAACGCACAGCTCACCGTACCGTATAACGGTTGTACGTATCACTTCACAGACTCCGTCTTTATGGACTCTACTTCCATCATCTTCCCTGATATAACGCTCACTGACGATGAAGGCAATCCGCTCTACTTTAACGGAGTTATATCACACGATGAATACTTCCGTAATTTCAGCCTTGACCTTGCCGGGCACTGCAGGCATACCCTTGCTTTTGATGTGCCGGCTAAGGCGGGACAGTTTATGGGAGGACATGTGTACGCTGACGGGGACTTCTTCTTGGAAGGACCGGAGTATGACCTCAGGTTCACTGCTGACGCAAAAGCCGTCGGGAAATCCTCTTTCCGTATATCCGTCGATGGAGCTTCCTCCGCTGCCGATAATGAGTTCATCACTTTCGTCAACCGGCAGCAAACGAATACACAACAGACTCCTACTGCCAATAAACGCGTTATACCACGACGCAAACAGGCTGTCGTCAATGATACTCCTTCTCGCTTCAGACTGGCGCTTGGAGTGGATGTCGATCCGCAAACGCTCTTCCAACTCGTTATCAACGAAGCTACGGGAGATATGATCCAGGCGCGTGGAGACGGATCTATCAAATTCTCCATGGACGATGCCAATGACAGCTACAAACTCGTCGGTACCTATACCCTCAACGGAGGAAAAATGGACCTCACAGTCGCTAACCTCATCCACCGCGAATTTACTATCGCTGAAGGATCACAGATTATTTGGAACGGGAACCCGGAACAACCGGTCCTCAATGTCGCTGCACAATACACCGTGGTCGCTTCGCTCAAAGACCTCTTCGGTACGGAGACCCAAAACCTCATCTCAGGAAGAACCTCTATTCCGGTCACTACCATCGTCCATGTGGAAGGACCGCTTAACGACCCTATAATACGATTTGACCTCAGTCTCCCCAAATCCGACGAAGTCATCGCTAACCAGATTCGCTCGGTAATCAATACCGACGAGATGATGATGAGACAAGTCGTCTATCTGCTCGTCTTCGGACGCTTCTTTACGCCCGAATACATGGCGCAGTCCTCACAGGCTACCGCTAATACCTATTCGCTGCTCTCTTCCACCATCACCGGACAGATAAATAACTGGCTCTCGAAAATTACTAATGTCTTTACACTCGGTTTCAACGTGCGCTCCGACGGGGAAGGCGCTACTTCCTCACAGGAGTATGAAGCCGTTTTCCAACTGCAACCCGTGGACCAACTCATCATCAACGGTAACTTCGGCTATCGATATAACGATATATCCAACCAACCCTTCTTTGGGGACTTGGACGTAGAGTACCTGCTTACTCCGAACGGTAAAGTACGACTCAAGGGATACACGCACACCGTAGATAAGTACTCGCTCCGGCAGGCTACTATGATTGAAGGAATCGGCTTCGTCTTCAAACATGACTTCAACTGGAAAAAGAATAATAAGTAAAAACACCACCGAGAGATGACCGACCGATGACCGAGAGATGACCGAGAGATGAGCGGCACAAGGCTATAAAGTGCATTTTGTAACAAAATGATTAATTTTTTCCGGAAAATGATTACAATAGTATCAGAAAAAAGCTGTACCTTTGCACCCGAATTTGAATGATAGTTCCAACTATCTGATAACTATATCATTATCAACCACAAAAAGTAAAAAGAAATGAAAAGAAATTTCCTCTTTGCGCTTGTTTGCTTTTTAGCTCTTACCGGCGCTCAAACCGTTCAGGCAGCTGCTGAAATCTATGCAACTGTAGTTGACAACAAGTTCACCATCTATTATGATGACCAAAAATCTACCCGTGAAGGAGTAACTGATGATTGGACGCCGACTGCCGGCACGTTGAACATGAAAAATTCAGCCTGCGAGGCTATAACTGCGGTGGAAGTAGATGCTTCTATGGCTGCGGCACGTCCTACTGTTATCCAACGTTGGTTCTCCAAATTCAGAACTATTACATCTATCAAAGGACTTGAGAACCTCAACACATCTGAGGTTACGAATATGCAAGAATTGTTTGCCTCCTGCAGAGAACTCAAAGCAATTGACCTCAGCACCTTCAATACCGATAAGGTGACAAATATGTTTAACATGTTCTCTTGGTGTACAGCATTGACCGAACTCGACCTCTCATCGTTCAATACACAAAACGTAACGAATATGAGCTATATGTTCAGTTACTGTGGAGCACTAAAAAACCTTGACCTCAGTGGCTTCAATACCGTCAATGTTACAGATATGACTGCAATGTTCTCGAACTGCAAGGCTCTCACTTCTATCGACTTGAGTAGTTTTAGCACCCTTAAAGTGACGAACATGGCGATGATGTTCTTAAATTGCGAAAAGCTTGCTGAGTTGAATGTAAGCAAATTCGCGACCAACAATGTTACCAGCATGCCGGGAATGTTTGAAGGATGCAAAGCACTTAAGGCGTTAGACCTGCGTAAGTTCAATACCGGAAAGGTGGAAAGTTTTTATCTCATGTTCGCTAATTGCACAGCTTTGGAAACACTTAATATCGCTAATTTCGATATGCCTAACGCCACACAAGCAGGAAGCATGTTCGAGGGCTGCGCTGCTCTGAAAACAATCATGTGTAAGAACAATTGGAGTACTTACACCGAAGTGGAGAGCGAGGATATGTTCAAAGGATGCGTGGCTCTTACCGGTGAAAAAGGTACGGAATTCGATGAGACGCACACGGATATTGCCTACGCACGTCCTGACGGCGGTACAGAAGCTCCCGGCTACTTCACCACGGCCGGTACAGCCATTGACAATGTTGCTGCCGTACAAGCTCCAGCTACCAAGAAAATAGTCAAAGACGGCGTACTTTATCTGATGTACGATGGACGGATGTACGATGTACGAGGCGCGGAAATTCGTTGAGTATAATCGGCTGATTGTCACGTAGGTGATACTACCAAAAAAGTGCAGAAAATTCACATTGCTGCACTTTTTATTTGCGTATATGCAAAAAAAACACTACCTTTGCACCCCAATTGGTGAAAGAGCAGTCGTTAGCTCCGAACCGTAAACATTTGTACGTTTATATGATGATTAAAATTACCTTTCCGGACGGCTCCGTCCGTGACTATGAAAGCGGCATTACTCCGCTTCAAGTAGCTGAGTCTATCAGCTCCAGACTCGCGCAAGATATTTTGTGCGCCAGTGTAAATGACCAAATCGTTGAGTTGAATTACCCGATCACTACAGATGCAGCTATTAAGTTGCATAAATGGGATGAGCCCGAAGCAAAGCATGCTTTCTGGCATACTTCTTCCCACCTTATGGCGGAAGCCTTGCAGGAACTGTATCCCGGTATTCAGTTCGGTATCGGTCCCGCAATCGAAAATGGATTCTACTACGACGTTATGCCCGCCGAAGGACAGGTCATTAAGGATAGCGACTTCGCTGCCATCGAGAATAAAATGATGGAGTTGCGCGCTAAAAAAGAGGCTGTCGTAAAAAACTCTATCTCTAAAGCCGACGCACTCAAAGCATTTGGAGACAAAGGGCAGACATATAAATGCGAACTGATATCCGAACTGGAAGACGGACATATCACCACCTATACACAAGGCAACTTCACTGACCTCTGTAAAGGACCACACCTCCTCTCTACCGAACCTATTAAGGCCGTTAAAGTGCTCAGCTGCGCTGCCGCTTACTGGAGAGGGGACGAGAAAAGACCGATGATGACGCGTATATACGCAATCTCCTTCCCCAAAAAAGCAATGCTCGACGAATATCTCGCACTGCTCGAGGAAGCAAAAAAACGTGACCACCGCAAAATAGGCAAGGAACTCGAACTGTTCACCTTCTCCGATATGGTGGGGAAAGGGCTGCCTATCTGGTTGCCAAAAGGAACTGCCCTCAGACTGAGACTCGAGGACTTCCTCAAAAAAATACAAAAGCGATACGGCTACCAACAGGTCATCACTCCCCATATAGGCGCTAAACAACTCTATGTAACATCCGGTCACTGGGACCACTATGGAAAGGACTCCTTCCAACCTATCACTACACCGGAGGAGGGCGAAGTCTATATGCTCAAACCCATGAACTGCCCGCACCACTGTATGATATTCAAAGACAGACCCCGCAGCTATAAGGAACTGCCGTTCCGATGCGCTGAATTCGGTACTGTCTATCGATATGAGCAGAGCGGGGAACTCCACGGACTCACACGCGTGCGCTCGTTCACACAAGACGATGCACATATATTCTGCCGCCCGGACCAAGTAAAACAAGAGTTCATACGCGTTATGGAGATTATCAATATAATCTTCAAAGCCCTCAACTTCGAGAACTACGAGGCACAAATATCCCTGCGTGACCCGAATAACCACGAGAAATATGTGGGGTCGGACGAAGTATGGGAGATGGCTGAAAATGCTATCCGTGAAGCGTGCCGGGAAATGAACCTGCCGGCTCGTGAGGAAACTGGAGAAGCCGCTTTCTACGGACCGAAACTCGACTTCATGGTCAAGGACGCACTCGGACGCAGATGGCAACTCGGAACAATCCAAGTCGATTATAACCTGCCGGAACGCTTTGAACTCGAATACGTCGGAGAAGACAACCAGAAACATCGTCCTGTAATGATCCACCGCGCTCCGTTCGGGTCTATGGAACGATTCGTTGCTGTGCTCATCGAGCACACGGCAGGAAAGTTCCCGCTTTGGCTCACACCCGACCAAGCTGTCGTATTGCCTATCTCCGAGAAATCTAATGACTACGCGTGGAAAGTCAAAGAACTGCTTGAACAACAAGACGTGCGCGTAGTAGTGGACGACCGTAACGAGAAACTGGGACGGAAAATCCGCGATAACGAACTCAAACGTATTCCGTTTATGCTCATCGTCGGTGAGAAAGAAGCGGAACAAGGTCTGGTAAGCGTTAGACAACAAGGCGCTGAGGAAAAAGGACAAATGACTATTCAGGAGTTCGCCGACTTTATTAACAACACCGTCAAAGAGCAAATGAGTAGTGCCCAATACGGAAAATAAGTATTCCCTTGTCTCTTCTTCCTTATTATATAAAAGGAGTCCTGGAAGCAGGATGTGATGAAGCAGGCCGCGGACCACTGGCAGGCAGTGTGTTCGCGGCTGCTGTCATACTGCCGCCACAAGCCGATGACCCGCAATGGATAGCAAGCGTCGGGCTCGACCTGCTTAACGACTCTAAACAGCTGACGGAGAAAGCACGCTATACACTCAGACCACTCATCGAACAATACGCACTCGCGTGGGCTGTGGCGGAAGTAACTGCTGAGGAAATAGACCGTATCAATATCCTCAACGCCAGTATATTAGGTATGCAGCGGGCACTTTCCCAACTCACACCGCAACCGGAACATATCATCGTGGACGGAAATAAATGGAAACCTTACGTTGCACCGGACCGGTTGCTCGAGACGCCTGCGCAAACGGTCGTAAAAGGAGACGCCAAATATATGGCAATCGCCGCCGCTTCCGTACTGGCGAAAACCTATCGGGATGACTATATGGTGCAGTTGCACCAACAATATCCCGTTTATGGCTGGGCGGAAAATAAAGGCTATCCGACGAAAGCACACTATGCCGCTATTAAAGAACACGGCATCAGCCCATATCATAGAAAAACATTCAACTTGGGTATCAATATAGACGTTAACCCGGACGCCTGAACTCCGCCAGAACGACAGCCGTCGCAATAGCTACATTCAGACTCTCCGACGTCTCTGCTCCCGCAGGATAGGAGGGAATATACAGCGGATGGGTAATATACGGCCTGACAGCCTGCGATATACCGTTACCCTCATTACCCATAACAATAATTCCTTTCACGCTGCTACCTTTCACCGTCTCGTACATGTTCTTACCGTCTAACAGCGTGCCATAGACAGGTACGTCTTGCTGACCAAGCCATACCGGAAGGTCTGTATAGACAACGCGCACACGGGTTAGGGCTCCCATCGTAGCCTGCACCACTTTGGGGTTGTAACAATCCGCCGTATCAGGGGAACAGACAATCTGCTTGACACCAAACCAATCGCACGTGCGGATAATAGTACCTAAATTCCCCGGGTCCTGAATGCCGTCTAACACCACCGTCAAATCTCCTCCCGCTACTGGCTCTCCCGATGCCGCTTTCTTGAAAACCGCTATCTCGCCTTGCGGGGTCTTGAGACCGGACATCCTGCTAATCTCTTCCTCTGTGGCATTGGAGGAATTGACCTCTAATACCAACTCAAAACCTTTCTTGAGCTCCTCTATGGACTTACGGCCTTCCGCTACAAAAAAACCTGACTCGTCGCGGAATTTTTTGTGCTGAAGGGAACGGATAAACTTGATTTGTGCCTTGCTGATATGCATAACTAACAAAATTTGTTGCAAAAGTACAACTTTTTTTGCACATGTGCAAACTTTTATGTATCTTTGCGGCGGTTATTAATATGCGGTATTGTGCACGTAACATATGGAAATCAAGTTGGAAACTGCTGCTGGCGGTTTCCATTGTCGTGCTCAGCGGTTGCCGTGCTGCTAAATATGTGCCTGAAAACGAGTACCTGCTCAATAAAGCCAAAGTGGTTGTGACTGATACCCACGAAGAGTCAACAACAGACCTCGCTAAATACTTACAGCAGAAGCAGAACTCGGAGATACTCGGCTTCTGGAAACTGCAGCTGCACATCTATAACACAGCACCGGCGGATACAACCACAAAGTCCAGAAAACGATTGGCGGAAAATGCCCATAAGATGGGAGAAGCACCTGTGGTTTATAACCCGATGCTTACACGGGCTTCTATACAGCAACTCAATAAAGCCATGCTCAACCGCGGTTATTTTAACGCGCAAGTGGATACACAAATCGTCCTCAAGAAAAACAAAAGGCTGAATATAACCTACTACGTAACAGCCAACCGGCCATACCGGTTGCGTGACTATAAAGTCAGCCTGACTCAGGACGACCTGCTCAATATCGCTACCGATAAGAACTGTCTGGTCAAAGAGGGTGACATCTTCAATACAGAGACATTGGACCAAGAACGGCAACGTATCAGTACGGCAATGCGCCGCGACGGCTATTTCTATTTTGACAAGTCAATGATTGACTACTTGGCGGATAGTAGCTATAATGCGCACGAAGTGGCTGTTGAACTGAAGATGAATAAACAAACGGAGGCGTGGTCCGATTCCGTACGCAAAAAAGTATATACGCGCTATAAGATAAGCCGCGTTTGCTTCCACCAGGATTACGACCCGCAACATATGCCGGTCAATACAACGCTCGTTGTCCGCAATGAGAAGCATTATGAGTATTCCTATATCAACAAACCCTTGTTGCGAAATAGCGTCTTGCGCCGTAATTGCAAGATAAAACCGGGGGACTATTACGACGAATCAGTGGTAGAACGTTCCTATGCCTTGCTCAATTCGCTGCCGCCTGTCAAGTATGTAGAGATACGATTCGAACCGGCTGGAGAAGACCTCTTGGAGTGCCATGTCACATTGGCACGAACAAAACTCAACAGCGTATCTGCCGAAGTGGAAGGTACTTACAGTGCCGGAGACTGGGGAATCGCCGTCGGAGTAGGGTACGTGAACCGTAATATCTTCAGAGGTGCAGAACAACTCTCCCTGAACGGACGGTTTAGTTATGAGTGGCGGCAGAACGGAGGACGGGCAATTGAAGCCAAAGGTGAGGCAGGATTGCTCTTCCCCAACAGCCTGAATCTGAAACTCGCCTTCCAGTACCAAAACAGACCGGATGAGTTCATACGCGATATAGCTTCAGCGGGACTGTATTACACCGTGCGCCGTAATCCTAATTCGCACTGGCGCCATGTATTTAACATCGTGGACGTGAGCTATGTCTATCTGCCCTGGAAGTCAGATGAGTTTCAAACCAAGATTATCAACCGCTCCAGTCTGCTCAAGTATAGTTATACGGACCACTTCATCTTGGACTGGAGTTATACCGGTATATATACTTCCCGTCTCCAACAAAAACCGAACCATAACTATATCCGGTTCCAATACTTACTCGAAACGGCGGGTAACTTCCTTTATGGAATAAGCTCTTTAGCCCGGTTGGAGAAGAACGAGGCGAATGCTTACGTGCTGTGGAAGATACCGTTTGCCCAATATGCCAAAGCAGATGTGAACTTCACCTTCCACCAAGTCTTGGTGCCTAATCACCGCTTGGTATATCACATCGGTATAGGGGCGGTCGTCCCGTATCTTAATGCCACGGCTGTCCCATTTGAAAAACGTTACTTCGCAGGAGGCTCGAACAGCGTGCGCGGATGGCAGGCTCGGACACTCGGACCCGGAGGATTTAAAGGAGCCGGAGGCGGATTGGTCTATGATATGCAAGCCGGTGATATACGGCTGGACCTGAACTTGGAGTATCGTTGGAAAGTGTGGAACTTCATCGAACTGGCTGCCTTTACCGATGCGGGAAATATATGGACCATACGAGACTATGCAGGACAGGAACACGGAACATTTGAGTTCAGCGAGTTCTATAAACAGATCGCTTGGAGCTATGGCGTAGGTCTGCGCTTGGACTTCAGTATATTACTCTTCCGTATAGACTTCGGTGTGAAACTCTATGACCCGACGCGTCTATACGAAGATAATGGAGCTAAAGTGTGGCGTACTGCCCGAAACGGCCTGTCGTGGCATGACGATATGACCTTCCACTTCGCTATTGGTTACCCCTTCTAATCAGTCTCGGAATGTATCCTGTGACGCGGATAATACCACAATTGCCATGAGTTAAACAGATTTGTCCAAATCGAATAGAAAGCAAGGACAACCGAACACAACGGATGGAGATATAAACACGCCATCCATATACCCATTGCGGAATTCTTTTGCGCCATCAACTGACCTCCTGCAATCGTATCGCCGTAGTGACGACCTAAGAGCTTTCCTATTGTAAACTGAATAATACACAGCACAATCGATATCAACGCCAAAAATAAAATATTACGCTCGTTGCCGGCATAGTGGATCAGAATATAATCCATGGTGCGTCCGATGGTCAAAGTTAGAGCTAATGCCCACAAGGGCAGTGCGTAACCTTTCCATTGAGCAAGGACATTATTCACTTTGGGGGCCAGCCACTGCAAGCAGAGCGCAATGAGATAAGGCAGGGCTAAAACGGCAGAGATATGCTTGAATATCTTCCAGAAAGACTCGGCGAAAGGCATTGACTGCTGTACGCCGATAAAGGAAAATATAATCGGCGCGGCTACGACCACTAACAGATTGCCCAATACGGTATAGGAAACCACTGTTTGACGGTTGGCACCCAATTCACAACTCACTACACTCACGCTTGCGGCTACCGGGCATAAAATACCAATCAGCACGCCTTCGGCTAAGATAGGATTCCCGCATATCCATAACGTAATACCGTAGCCGGACAAGCTGAGTATTATCTGTAAAGCTGCTATACAAAACTCCAACTTGGACGCACGGAGGGCGGTTAGTTTGACCGAACAAAAAGTAAGTAATAAGATAGCAAAAATGAGATAGGGCGTGATGCCGCTGATCATTTCTAACTGGTGGTGACACGTGATGCCTAATAGGATTGCAATCGGTAATATGTAGGGCTTGAACTTAGCCATCGCTTTATAGAAACCTCTCCCCTGAAACAAAAAGCAAAACCGTAGGGCTTTGCTTCTTGGTGCGAAATACGCTTTTAGTACCGCGAGTGGGACTTGAACCCACACAGCCATCACTGGCCAAAGGATTTTAAGTCCTTCGTGTCTACCGATTCCACCATCGCGGCGTTGCAAATGCAACCTTCGGTAAAAACCGACTGCAAAAGTACTGCTAATTTTTGATATAGCCAAATATATTTCGTATTTTTTCAAAAAAAAATAAAAAAGAAAGAAAAATGACATAAAATTTGGTAGTATAGAAAAAAATGAGTAACTTTGCAAGCCAATTTTGAGAATTGCGCCTACGCGCACATATACATATAACGTATGACACACGCTTATCGTATCTTTACCATTGTAACACTCGCGTTTATTTATTGCGTAATTGCGCCTGCGTCATCCTTCGCAGAGACGAAATCGAAACAATCCAACCAGCAGCAGGGTAGCCGTATCGCGTATTATAGTAAGCCTATATGGGGAAAAAAGACAAGTCGGCAAACCGGTCTTTATACAATCAAAAACCGCTCTGTGGCAAACGGCGTTTGCTTAAATCTTAACGCTATGTATTATTATGGCGATATTGATATGCTGGACCAGGCTTTCGTTCACGGCTTCCAACCGCAGAACATGTCTCTGGGAGGGGGGTTGCATTTTGGTTACCTTAAACCGCTCGGACGGTTCTGTAACTGGCGCTTTACGCTTGGCGCAGGCTATTTGCACGGAAACGATAGTGCGCGTTATACGATAAAAGACGACGGACTGAAAATACCTGCCGGAAAAGGTAGGTTTAATAGCGTGTTTGGTGAGGCAAACGTGGGTGTTGAGTTCTATCCCTTCCCTCGGGCCGGCTTCTATCTGTATGCCGGATTGGGCGTTGCGGTGAGCTATATCAACTACGATTTTTATAAAACAAATATACCTAAGGGTAATACGGTCAGCGTACTGCCGATTTTACCACTTGAGATAGGTTATAACTTCTATCTGGGTGGTAGCTGGTTCTTGGGAGTCTCGGTCTCTGTACATCAGGGACTTATGGATATGGGACACGCTAACTTGGACGCTTGGCCGCTTGATAAAACATCAGTGTTCCAGTGGGGAGACGGCTATTTCCAGATAGGACTCTCTATATCATATCGCTGGCACAACTGCGAAGTATGTCGACATAGTAAATGGTAAACAAACGTAAGATAATTAACGATCCTGTCTTCGGTTTTCTTTCTATACCGAATGATTTGCTCTTTGATATTTTGCAGCATCCTTATGTGCAGCGCCTGTCACGTATCCGGCAACTCGGATTAAGTAATTTCGTTTACCCGGGTGCAGTGCACACTCGCTTTTTGCATTCGATAGGTGCAATGCACCTCATGCAGGAGGGGATCAGCTCTCTGCGCAATAAAGGCGTGGTTATATCTGATGGTGAGGCTACAGGAGCAATGGCAGCTATCTTACTGCATGATATTGGGCATGGGCCGTTCTCCCATGTCTTGGAGCATACCTTGGTTGAGGGTATCACCCATGAGGAGATATCGCTGCTGATGATGGAACAAATTAATTACGACCTCTCTCCAAAATCCGAACAGCAACTCTGGACCCAACGCCCGTTGGACTTGGCGATTGCTATCTTTAAAGATAAATATCCCCGCCATTTTTTACATCAACTCATCTCCAGCCAGTTGGATGTGGATCGCATGGATTATCTGTGCCGTGACTCCTTCTTCTCCGGTGTGCAAGAAGGGCGGGTGGCAAGCGAGCGATTGCTTAAGATGCTGAACGTCGTAGAAGACCGATTGGTGGTGGAATACAAAGGAATATACTCTGTCGAGAAATTCTTAGTCGCGCGCCGACTGATGTACTGGCAGGTCT